>JAZFWH010000257.1:0-14019 GCA_036482635.1 Myxococcota bacterium | reverse complement strand
CGTAGAACTTGGCCTCGCAATCGAAGCAGACGTACTTGACGCCGAGCTTGGAGCGGGCTGCTCCCGCCGTGGACGGCGGCGGCAGGGGCGGGAGCGGTTGCCTGGGCTTACGGGCCCTGCGCGGGCGTGAGGTGAGCGGCGCCGGTCTGGGTTCGGCCTTGGGTGCGGCCTTGGGTTCGGCCTTGGGTGCGGCCTTGGGCGCGGTCGCCGGGGGCGCCGCGGGCTTGCGCGCTGTCGCCGGGGGCGCCGCGGGCTTGCGCGCTGTCGCCGGAGGCGCGGCGGTCTTGCGCGGGGCGCTCTTGCGCGAGGTGCTCTTGCGCGAGGTGGTCTTGCGCGCGGCGGTCTTGCGCGACGTGGTCTTGCGCGACGACGTCTTCTTGCGGGCGGGGCTCATGGGGCGCCTCCAGCGCCGACGCGGATCGCGTCGCCGGCCTCGGCCGCGCTGCGGACCGCGAGGGCTCGCGCCTCCGCCGGCCCGTCCACGCGCGAGTGGTCGATCTCGATCGGGGTCCCGGCGGGCGGCAGCTCGATCCCGCCGGCCTCGAGCCAGCGGCGGTACTGAGCCACCAGGTCGCGGCGTGCGGTGGTAGGGGAGTCGTCGCCCTCGGTGTTCTTGATCGGTGAGTACTCCTCGCCGCGGTTCGCCTCGACCACGCACACGCCGCACGCCGCCGGCAGCGCGTCGAATACGAAGCGCTCCAACTTGTGGCCGTTGGGCTCCGCGGGCTGCACCGGCAACCCGGCGTCGTCCAGCGTAGGGATCTTCTTCGCCGAGGCGTGGTACGGCAGGATCCGCTCGGCGTCGGCCGCGACGCGCCGCGCGAAGCCGGTGGCCAGGGCGTGGGTCGCCGTGTTGCCCGCCCAGTAGACCAGCTCGTCGCTCTCGTCGCGGGCGAAGCGGTGCTCGTCGTCGAGCTCCGTGTATTCGACGACCCCGACCCGGCCGTCGACGCGGGCCAGCACACCGACCTTCTCCATGGGATCGACCTTGCGAACCACCTTGCAAGACATCTCGGACCCGGTGGCGTCGTGGAAGCCTAGATACACTGGATCGGCGATCCGCACGAGGGGATTGTCCACCTGGTAGTAGAAGATCGTGTCGACACCGCGCCCCTCCATGTCTTCGAGGGCGCCCGAGGCGAGCAGGGCGGGCAGCGAGCCGCCGTGCCCGTCGGGGTTCTCGAAGATGCGGTCGGGCCGCTCGAGGAGGAGGCGGCCCTCGAAGTCGAAGCTCTGGACCGTGCCCTGGCGAAACAGGAAGACGTCTTCCGGCGGCAGCCCGAAGTAGGCGTGGCGCTCGAACAGCGCCCGGGTCGCCGCCTCGGTGGCCGGGCTCGTCATCACGTACCACGGCAGCGGGCGAGCGAAACGGCGGCCCAGGCCGCGGATCTTCTGGGCCTGTAGCTCGAAGAGCGTCCGCCCGGTCAGCGGCCCGATCGGGAAGGCGCCCTTGGGTCCCTGGAAACCGAGCCGGGTGGCCTGGCCGCCCGCCACCACCAGCAGCGCCAGCCGACCCGCCCGCAGCAGCGCCTCGCCGCGGCCGCGGGCCTCCGCGATCTTCGCCGGGTCACCGCCGCGCTCGGCGGTCCGCTCGGCGGGCACGGGCTCGAGCTTGCGCGCCCGGGGCGCCGCGGACTCGAGGCTGCGCCGGTAGGCGGCGATCAAGGCCGGCAGCTCGATCGCACGGGCCTGGGCGAGGAGTCGAGCCCGGCCCGCCGCATCCAGCACGCTCCAGAAGCGAAATACGTGGCCTTGATCGTGGTCCTCGAAGTACCGGCGCAGGGTTTCGAAGTCCCGACTGTGGGAACCCGCGTTCCCCAAAGGCCTCGACCTCTCGTGGGGGTTGGCGTCCGCCTATAGCACAGCGCGGCGCCCCTGCGAAACCGGCGTCGCAACGGCCCCCGGGCGCGGCCAGAGAGCGCGTCCGGAGGGCCCGGGGCGGGAAGTCCGGTCGGACGCCCGATCTCTTCTATTTGACATAATCCATCTTATCGGACGTGACGGGGAGGGAGAAAATTCGGGATTTCAGGGGGAGCCGCCGGCGCGCAGCTCGCGCGCCAGGGCTCGCAGGTGGTCCGGGACGCGCAGATCCGGGGCCTCCGCGTCCACCCGGGCGAACAGCTCCCGGGCGCGTTCCACTTCGCCGGCCTGGGCGAAGCAGCGCGCGGCGTCGAGCAGCGCCCAGTAGCGCGGCGGGAAGGCTCGGATCTGGGCGGCGGCTTCGTGTGTCGCGCCGGCCTCCGCCCACAGGCCGGCTTCTTCCTCGGCCGTGGCGACGCGCTGCAGGACCACACCGCGGAGCGCCGAGTTGCGGGGAGCCGTCGCCGCCGCCTCGCGCCAGGCCTCCACGGCCCGCTCGGGTTGCCCCGAGGCCTCGAACAGGTCGCCCGCCTCGAGCTGCGCCAGGGTGCCCGCCACCGTGCCCGCCTGCTCGACCGCGACCTCCCGGAAGCGATCGGCGTACTCCACGCGGATGGCCCGGGCCGCGCTCGGGTTTGCCAGCTCCGGCACCACCAGGCTGCCCGGGTCCGCGCCCATGGCCTCCAGGTAGGCGCCGCGCACGCGCTCGAGCGCGCTGGACGCGGTGTCCTCGCGCCCCTCGTGCCAGGAGCGGTAGCCACCCAGCGCGGCCGCCGTGGCCAGCACGACCCCCGCGCCGATCAGTACCGCACGGGCGTTGGCGGCCACCCAGGCCGCCATGCGCTCGCCGGCCGACTCGACGTTGGCGAGGGCGTCCGGCAGCCCCGGGGTCCTGGTCTTGCGAGCCACATCGGCTCCTTCCTTCCCCGCGCGCGGGTCGCGGCGGGCGCTGAGTGTAACGGAAGCGCGTAGGCGTTCGACGCTCAGCGCCCCCGGCCCACGCGCTCGTCTCGACGCCGCAGGCGCAGGCGCACCGGCGTGCCCGCCAGCTCGAAGGTGGCGCGCAGGCGATTCTCGAGGAAGCGGCGGTAGGAGTCGCGCACCGCGGCGGGCTCGGTGCAGAACAGGACGAACGTGGGCGGACTCACGCCGGTCTGCGTGGCGTAAAAGAACTTGATCGGGCGGCGTCGCGGACCCCGCTGCGCCATGGCCGGCTCGTGGCGCTCGACCGAGTCGCGCAGCCAGCGATTGAGCTCCGAGGTGGCGATCTTCAGCTCCCCGGCCCGCGCCAGCTTGAGGGCGGTCGGCAGCACGCGCGTGAGGCCCGCCCCGGTCTTCGCGGAGACCCGGTGGATGGGCGTGTCGGGGATGAAGCGCAGCCCGTGGCGGATGCCCTCTTCCAGCCGTGCGGCATCCTCCGCCGCGACCCGGTCCCACTTGTTGGCCAGCAGCGCCGTGGCGCAGCCCCGCTCGCGCGCCAGGCTCGCGATCGCGGCGTCGCGGTCCGTGAAGCCCTCGGCGGCGTCGATCAGCACCATGGCCACCTGGGCGCGCTCCAGCGAGCGCACCGTCATCAGCGCGCTGCCGCGTTCGGCGGTGCGCGTGCGCCGCCCGGGCCGACGCAGACCGGCCGTGTCGACGAACGTGAAGACCTCGCCGTCGCGCTCGACGCGGACGTCGATCGCGTCCCGCGTCGTGCCGGGCACGTCCGACACGACCAACCGCTCGTCGCCGAGCAGGCGGTTGGCCAGCGAGCTCTTGCCCACGTTGGGCCGCCCGACGAAGGCGATGCGCACGCCCTCCCCGACCGCCTCGGCAGGGCGCGACTCCGGCAGCTCGGCCACGATCTCTTCCAGCGCGTCCCACGCGCCCCTGCCGTGTTCCGCGGAGATCCCCCGCACCCGGTCGAAGCCGAGCCGGTGGAACTCGGCGGTGCGCGCCTCGTGATCGGGGTGGTCGATCTTGTTGACGGCGAGCGTCACGGGCTTGGCCGTCCGCTGCAGGGTGCGCGCCAGGACCTCGTCATCGGGCAGCAGCCCGCTCTTGCCGTCGACGAGAAACAGCACGGCGTCGGCGTCCTCCACCGCCGACCAGGCCTGGGTCTGGATCGCGGCGGGCAGACCGGCCGGTGCGTCGGGGTCGAGGCCGGCGGTGTCGACCAGCAACACGCGGCGCGGCCCGACCTCGACCTCCTCGGCGATGCGGTCGCGCGTGACGCCCGGCTGGTCCTCGACCAGCGCGCGGCGCCGACCCGCGTAGCGGTTGAACAGGGTCGACTTGCCGACGTTGGGGCGACCGACGATCGCGACGATCGGGAGCTGCGCGGAAGACGGCATGGGAGATCGGCCGATGGCTGTGTGGCGCGCAGGGTATCGCCGGCGCGAGGCGGGGCCAAGCGCAGCGAGGCGAATCCCCCACAACTTTCTTGACAAGAGCCGCAGGCACCCCGTAGGCTCATTGGCGGCTTCGCCGCTGTGCGGGTGGAGCCGCGGAGGTGCCCCGTGCGCTCGCCTATTCGTCGCAAATCGGTTCGTTTTGCCGCCTTCTGCGCGTTGCTGAGCCTGGCTCTGGTCCCCGCCGCGCCGGCGAGCGCGTCGCCCGAGACCCTCAAGCGCTCGGTGAGCAACATCCTGTTCGGACCCTTGGACATGGGGCTCTCGCCCGTCGTCTCCGCCCGCTCGATCTACATCGGGCTGCGGGACATCGACGACACGCTGGCCGTGCGCCTCATCTACCCCCTGCCCGGCTTCGCCTGGAACACCGGGGTCGGGTTCTTCGGCGGCGCCGTGCGAATCGTGGCGGGGTTCCTGGAGTTCCTGCCGGGCGTCGGCCTGTACTTCTTCGAGGCGGACCTCGACCCGATCTACGAGGTCCCGGAGCGCGGCGAGGCGCTGGTCGAGAACGACACCGTGGTGCTGAACGTCAAGTTCGGCATCGACTACATGCACCCGCCCTTCTAGTCCGTTCGACTCCGCTCGCCCGTCTTGCGGGGGCCCGCCTCCGCTCGGCTGGCTGCGCCGCGCGCGGGCTTAGCCGGAGAGCAGGAAGGTCTCCACGGCCTTCAGGATCTGGCGGTCGTCGGGCTTGAGCCACAGCGCCTCGGGCACCCCCCGCAGCCAGGTGCGCTGGCGACGCGCGAAGCGGCGCGTGTCGCGCTCCATCGCCACCTGCGCGTTGGCCAGCGTGTCGCGCCCTTCGGCCACTGGCGTCATGTGGCGGTAGCCGATGCCCTGCATGGGCCGCAGCTCCGGCCCGTAGCCGCGCTTGAGAAGGGCGCGCACCTCGCGCAGCAGACCCCCCTCCACCATGCGGCGACAGCGCGCCGCGATGCGAGCGTCCAGGGCGTCGCGCCCCGGGTCGATGGCGAGGTGGAGCGAGCGGTAGGGCCGGTCGCCGAAGCCGTGCTCGCTGCGCAGGCGCGTGGCCGGCGTCCCGCAGCGCTCGACGATCTCGAGCGCGCGCACGATGCGTCGCAGGTCGTGGGGATGGATGCGCCGCGCGGCCTCGGCGTCGCGCTCCGCCAGCCGTCGGTGCAACCGGTCCGGTTCGCCGGCCGCGACGGCCTCGGCGTGCTCGCTCTCCAGGGCTCGCCGTAGCTCCGGGTCTGCCGCCCCGCCTGCCAGCAGACCCTCGAGGAACGCTCGAATGTAGAGGCCGGTTCCTCCCGTCAGAAAGACGGTTTTTCCAGACTCGTGGATTCGCGCCGCGGCCGCACGCGCCTCGCTGGCGTAGCGCCCGGCGCTGTAGGGGACGTTGGGGGGCACGCAGTCGAGCAGGTGGTGGGGCACGCGTGCGCGCGACTCGGTGGTCGGCTTGGCCGTCCCGATGTCCATGTACCGGTAGACCTGCATCGAGTCGGCGTTGACGACCTCGCCCCCGAAACGCAGGGCGAGCTCGATCGCCAACGGCGTCTTGCCGGAGGCGCTCGGGCCGGTGACGACGACCACCGGGGGGCGCGGGTCGCGGGACGGCATCGCTCAGGAGCTTAGCGGGCTCATCTCCTGCCGAAGCGCCGCTCGATCTCGGCGAGCTCGATCGGGACGGCGACCGGCCGGCCGTGGGGGCAGGTCGGCGCCCACGGAATCGCGTCGAGGGCGTCGAGCAGCGCCTGCTGTTCGCGCGGGTCGAGCAGCTCGCCCTTCCGGCGCGCGCTGTGGCAGGCCAGCGTGGCGAAGATGCGGTCCGCGGCTTCGATCGCCCGGGAGCCCGGGCGCGCCGGGTCGCCGGCCCCCTCGGCGGCGCGCAGCTCGTCGGCCAGGCTGCGCACGAGCGACGCCGGGTCGCGCTGGGCGAGCAGGGCCGGCACTCCCCGCACCAGCGCCGTCGCTTCGCCGAAGGCCTCCAGCTCGAAGCCGAGCCGCGCGAGCGCGTCGGCGCAATCGGTCAGGGCGGCGAGTCCGGCCGGCTCGAGCGGCACCGTGGCCGGGATCAGCAGGCGCTGGCTCTCCACACCCCGCTCCACCCACTCGGCGCGCAGGCGCTCGAAGAGCACCCGTTCGTGGGCCGCGTGCTGGTCGACCAGCAGCAGCCGCTCCTTGGTCTCCAGCACCAGGTAGGTGGCCAGGAACTGACCCAGCAGGCGCAGGTCGGCGAAGCGCGCGCCTGCGGCCGGCGCCTCGAAGCCGGGAGCCGCGGTCTGGAAGCTCTGGCGTGGCCCACCCGCTGCGGCCGGGGCGGGGCTCGCCCCCCCTGCCCCGCCCGCGAACACCCAGTCCGTCCGTCCGGCCCCGGAGGTGGGCGCCGGGGCGATCCAGCGGCGCTCGGCGATGGCCTCGCGCACGCCCTCGCGGACCAGCCGGTGGACCCAGCGCGGATCCGCGAAGCGCACCTCCCACTTCGCCGGATGCACGTTCACGTCCACCGCCCCGGGCGGGACCTCCAGGAACAGCAGCGCGCTGGGAAAGCGTCCGCGCGGGAGCAGGTCGCGATAGACCTCCACGAGCGCGTGTTGGAGCAGGCGGTCGCGGACCGGGCGCCGGTTCACGAACAAGCGGATCCCCGCCATGCTGGCCCGGTGCCGATCCGGGCGGGAGACGAAACCGCTCAGCGCCGCCCTGCCCTCCTCCCGCGCCACCGGCGAGAACCCGGCCGCCTCTTCCTCGCCGAGCACCGCGGCCACGCGGTCGAGCGGATCCGTCGCCGCGGGCCAGGTCAGGGACGGGCGGTCGTCCCGGCACAGGTCGAAGTGCACGTCGGGGCGGGCCAGTGCGGTGCGCCCGAGTCCGTCTGCGATGTGTCCCCATTCGGTCGTCACCGACTTGAGGAACTTCCGCCGGGCGGGAACCGCGGCGAACAGGTCGGCCACCTCCACGCGCGTGCCCTCCGGTCCCCCGCAGGCCTGGCCCGGCAGCACCCGCCCTCCCTCGGCCCGCAGCGCGAAGGCCTCGGGCGCTCCGCGGGCCCGCGTGCGCAGGCGCAACCTCGACACCGATGCAATGGCGGGCAGCGCCTCCCCGCGGAAGCCGTAGGTCTGGATGCGATCGAGGTCGTCAGCGGAGGCGATCTTGCTGGTGGCGTGCCGCTCCAAGGCGAGGCGAGCGTCGTCGGCGGTCATGCCCTGGCCATCGTCGGTCACTGCGATCCAGTCGCGCCCGCCCGCCCGCACCTCCACGCGCAGGCGTCGCGAGCCGGCGTCGAGGGCGTTCTCGACCAACTCCTTGACGACGGACGAGGGCCTCTCCACCACCTCGCCGGCGGCGATCTGGTCGATCAGCCCCTCGGGCAGGCGCCTGACCCGGGCAGGGCGGATCTCGGCAGCTTTTTTGTGACTGGACACGAACCCCCTTCTGCCCTGTATCATGCGGACTTCCGGGCCGTCAAGCCGCGGCTTCGGGGGTCGCGACGAGCAAATCCGTTGACAACCATTCGGGAATCCACATAGGTTGCGTACGGTGCAGCGGCGTGGTCCACCGGGACGTGAGCTCCTGGAGAGGGGACTGGGGGTTTCCGGCATGAGCGAGATGGGGCAGCAGCGCGACGCTCCGAGGGCCGACGGGGCGCCTCTCGTGGACCGAGCTTCCGGACGCCGGCGCGGTGATCGCATCGTCGGCGGGGCTCGGGCCACCCAGGACGTCGTCGACCAGGCGATGGTGGCCGCGCGTTCCGACCTCCCGGTGCTGATCACGGGGCCCGAAGGCAGCGGCAAGGAACACGTCGCGCGAGCCGTCCACATGTGGAGCAGTCGCGCGACCCACCCCTTCGTGGTGGCCTCGTGTGGCGCCGTCTCGGAGTCGCTGCTCGGCCGCGAGCTGTTCGGCTGCGCCGAGTCTACGCACGCGCTCCTGCCCGACGCGCACAACGGCGCGTTCTCGCGCGCGGCCGGCGGAACGGTGCTGGTCGGTGCCATCGACCGCCTGCCCGTCGCTGTGCGGCAGGCCCTGGCGAAGGCGATCGCCGAGAAGCAGTTCCAACGCGAGGGAGACGGCGCCGGCATCTCGCTCGAGGCGCGCGTGGTCGTCGCTTCGCTCGCGGCGGCCGAGCCGTCGCCGTTCGGCGACCTTCCCCACCATGTCATCCGCCTGTTGCCGCTCTCGGAGCGACGCGAGGACGTGCTTCCCCTGGCGGCGCACTTGTTGCGAATCTACGCCGACGAGGAGGGCATCGAGCCGATCGGGTTCACCTCGGAGGCCCGCAACGCCCTGCTGGCCGAGCCGTGGCCCGGCAACGTCCGGGAGCTGGGCGAGCGGGTCCGGCAGGCGCTGCGGCTGGCTGGCAACGGCTCGATTACCGCGGAAGCCCTGCTGCTGGCGGCTGACGGCGAAGACGTGCCCTCTTTCAAGGAGGCCAAGCGCGCCTTCGAGACGCGCTACGTGGTGAGCCTGCTCCGACGCTGCGGCGGCAACATCAGCCGGGCCGCGCGCCTGGCCAAGAAGGACCGCAAGGACTTCTACGACGTGATCCGGCGCACGGGTGTCGACCCGGCCGAGTTCCGCTAGCCGTCACCTCCGCTCCCGGATTCGCCCCACGCGGCGCCGGCTCCGACCTCGGGTTATGTTGGCGACGTGCGCGTCGGTGTGATCCAGATGACCTCCACCGACTATCTGCCGGCGAACCTCGCGGCGGCCCGTGAGTTCGTCGCCTTGGCGGCGGGTCAGGGGGCGGAGTGGGTGGCCCTGCCGGAGAACTTCGCGTACCTGCGCCGCGAGGGCAGCCCGATTCCGTGCGCCCAGGGCCTGGATGGCGAGATCGTCGGGACGCTGCGCGAGCTGGCCAAGGCTCACGGCGTGTGGCTGCTCGGAGGCACGTTCCCCGAAGCGGCGCCGGAAGGCGGGCGCGTCTACAACACGAGCGTGCTGGTCTCACCGCGCGGCGATGTAGAGGCGGCGTACCGCAAGATCCACCTCTTCGACGTCGATCTTCGCGCGAGCGGGGGCAGCGCCTTTCAGGAGTCCGCGGTGATCGCAGCGGGCGACGAGGTGGTGGTCGCCTCGACGCCCTTCGGCGGCGTCGGACTGTCGGTCTGCTACGACCTGCGCTTTCCCGAGCTGTACCGCGCGATGGCGGCGCGCGGCGCGCGCTGGATCGCCGTGCCCAGCGCCTTTACTCCCCACACGGGCCGCGACCACTGGGAGGTCCTGCTGCGCGCCCGGGCCATCGAGAACCAGGCCTTCGTGCTGGCGCCGGCCCAGTGCGGACGGCACAGCGAGGGCCGCGAGAGCTACGGGCGATCCGCAATCGTCGACCCGTGGGGGCTCGTGCTCGCCCAGGCCGCCGACCGGCCCTGCGTGCTGGTGGCCGAGTGCGACCTCGAGGCCCTCGAGCGCATCCGCGCCGGCCTGCCGGCCCTGACCCACCGCCGCCTCTAGCCGCGGCGCCAACGGGCTTCTGGCCCCTCAAGAGAGTGCCTCGCCTCGCCGATAGCGGACGGGCGCGCTTTTCGTCCAAGGGGAACGGATCCATGGGTGACGCCGAGGAGGCGAAGAGCCAGATGCGTGGCGTGCTCGTCATCTGCAGTGGCGAGTTCGAGGGCATGGAATACAAGCTCTCGTCGGCCGAGACCCTGATCGGCCGCAACCCCACCACGAACGTCACCCTGCTCGACGAGAACATGAGCCGCGAGCACGCGATCGTCGTCCGCGACGAGGAGAACGGGTCGTTCACGGTCGAGGACCTGCAGTCCACCAACGGTACGAAGGTCAACGGCAAGCGCACGCGATCCGCGGTGCTGGCCGACGGTGACGAGATCGAGATCGGCCACACGCGCTTCCGCTTCCTGCTGCGCGAACCGACCGACTGAGCCCTCAGGGCGTATCGCGGCCGTTGCCCGCCTGCGGGCCGCGGGCGCGCTGTCGCTGGTCGTAGTGGCGCTGGATGATCTCTACCACCTCCTCCACGTCGTCGGTCACGTTGAAGAGATTCAGATCTCGCCGCGAGATCATGCGGCGGCGCAGCAGCTGATCGCGGAGCCATTCGACGAGCCCGTTCCAGAAGTCGCTCCCGAACAGCACCACCGGGAAGTCGTGGATCTTGCCCGTCTGCTTCAGGGTCAGTGCCTCGAAGATCTCGTCCAGGGTCCCGAAGCCGCCGGGCAGTGCGACGAAGCCGCAGGCGTACTTCACGAACATGACCTTGCGGGCGAAGAAGTAGTTGAAGTTCACGATGGTGTCGGAATAGGAGTTCGGTTTCTGCTCGTATGGGAGGCGGATGTTGAGGCCGATCGAGCGCCCGACGCCCCGCGAGGCACCCAGGTTGGCCGCCTCCATGATTCCAGGGCCGCCGCCCGTGATCACCGAGAAGCCGGCCTTGGAGAGTGCCTCGGCCACGCGGACGGCGTCGTGGTAGGTGCGGTTGTTGCGGCCTACGCGGGCGCTACCGAAGATCGAGACCGAGGGCCAGACCAGGCGGAGGGTTTCGAAGCCCTCCACGAATTCGCCCATGATCTTGAAGACGGTCCACGTGTCCTTTGCCTGGCGGTCGGTCACGCCCGCGTATCGGAGCGTCGCGGGGGCGGCTGAACCGGGCGGCGCTACTTCTTCTTGAAGAGGTCCTTCAGCTCGCTGTGGGCCCGGCCTGCGGCGGCGGCCGCCCCCCCCCCGGCGCGCTCGCCCGGGGCGAAGTAATCGCAGCGGTTCGCGCGCTCGCGGTCCGACACCCGCTCGGCGCTGGATTCGCGGCATTCGTTGTAGGCCGACGGGTCGTGGTGCTGGCAGTTGCGGCACGCGTGGAGGTCGGCGTCGCAGCGGGAGCAGCGGTCCCGGAAGCCGACCCGCTCGCCGGAGGCGAGTTCGATCTCGTGGTCGCACGCGAAGCAGCGCATGGCATGATCACCCTGGGACAGAGCGGCGCGGGGTGTCAAGCATTCGCGAGTGGAGCGCGGCGGCGGTGGGCGAGATCGACGGCGTGCGCTGGTGGCTCGGGCCCGGCGTCGAGCCGGCTCGCGCGCAGCCGCTGCTCGCACGCGCCCTGGCCGCGCTCGCCGACGCCGAGGCCCTCGAGAGCCCCGGGCCCAAGGGGCTGTACCGGCTCGCCCTGGCGGGCGCGAAGCCCGACTTCCTGCTCAAGGTGCGCCGCTACGGGCGGCGAGGTGCCTGGCCCGGCCGGCTTCGCACCGGCAGGGCGCGGCGCGAGCTCGCGCTGGCATCCGCCCTGGCCCGGCGGGAGGTGGCGGTGGCCGTGCCGCTGGCGGCGGGCGAGCGGCGCCGCGCGGGGCTGCTGAGGGCCTGCTACCTGCTCGTGCCGATCGTCGACGGAGCCGAGGACCTGGCGCGCCTGTGGCGGGCCGGCGAAGTCGCCTCCCGCGAGCGCCGCGCCTGGGCAACCGCCCTCGGCCGTCTCGCCCGCCGGCTGCACGAGCTGGGCCTCGACCAGGCCGACTTCGCCCCCAACAACTTCCTGGTGCTGCGCGGAGAGCCGCCGCGGCTGCTGCCGGTCGACTTCGAGCGCGCCCGGCTGCGCGGCCGGCTCGGCGCGCGTGCGCGTGGGCGCATGCTCGCCGACCTCGACGGCCGGCTCGAGGGCTGCGGCGCGGCGACGCGGCTGCGGCTGCTCGTCGCCTACAGCGGGGGCGAGCGCGCGGCGGCAAGGCGCCAGTGGCGCCGGGCGGAACTCGAGGCGGCGCGGCTGGCGGCGCGCGAGCTCGACCATCTGCGCCGCGCGGGCACCCGGGAGAGCCGCCGCTTCCAGCCGTTCGCGAGTGGGGGCTGGCGCGGCTGGGCGCGGCGCGACACCGCCCTGCTCGGCCTCGTGGCGCGTGACCTGGCCGCCGACACGGAGCGCCGTCCGAGCGCGAGCGCGGCGCCGCGCATCGAGGCGTGCGGCGCCTTGTGGCGCTGGTCCGCGTCCGGCGTGGGCCCCCGGGAGGCGCGCCGGGTCTGGGCCGCGGCCCAGCTCCTCTGGCAGCGCGGAGGCCTGACACCCCTCCCGCTCGCGCTGGCGCGCCGCTTCGGCGAGGCGCAGCTCTGGCTCGCCCGGGACCCGGCCGTTCGCCGGCTCGACGAGCTGGCCGGCGTGGCCCCGGCCCGCTGGGCGGCGGTCGTGCTCATCGACCGGCTGCTGGCGCTCGGGCGGCTGGCCCCGCGCCTCGATGCGCGCAGCGTGGCCCTGGCAGCCGCGCCCGGTGGGCGCTGGCGGGCCGTTCTCCTGGACCCCTCGGCCTGGCGCCCCGGGCGGCCGGTTCGGCGCGAGCGGCGCGCCCGGGCGCGCCGTCTGGTGGGCGATCTGCTGGCCCGTCGCTCCCCCGCCGGCTGAGCTCCGGTCGCGCCCTGGCGTGCGTTCAGGATCCGCAACTCCGGTCCGATACGAGCGCACGTGGGAGAGCGAGCGCACCGCAAGCCGATCTACTCCAGCCGGGCCGACGACCCGGAGCTGCGCGAGGCGATCGACGCCTTCCTCGTGGCCCTGGGCGAGCGCGTGGACGCGCTGCAGGATGCCGATCGGGCCGGGGACCTCGAGCAGCTCGGCGCCCTCGGCGGCGGGCTGCGCCGCGACGCGAACGAGCTCGGCTTCGAACCGATCGCGGGTTGCGCCGAGGCCGTGGAGCACGCCTGCCGCGCCGGCAAGGCCGAAGATGCCCACCGGCTCCTGGTCGGGCTGACAGAGGTGTGCGAGTGCGCGCGCCGCGGATACCGCGGCGCCGCCTGAGCCGGCGCTCGGGTTAGAGGAAGAACCACAGCGCGATCGGGCGCCCCTGCGCGTCGCGCAAGCGGTCCGTGGCGAACACGACGAACAGGAAGATCGAGAGATTCGTCACTGCGTGCACGATCACCAGCGGTGCGATGTGCTTGCGGTGGTAGTACCAGAGCGTGGTACCGATCGCCCAGGGGATCGCGACGAGCATCTCCTTGCCGCCCCAGGCCAGGTGGGTCGCCGGGAAGTAGACGACCACGGCCAGGAATCCGCGCCAGCTGAAGCGGCCGATCGGGACGTCGCGAAAGTCTGCGCCGCTGTCGTAGACCTCGACGTAGCGCTGCAGCCAGCCGCGCACGAACAGCTCCTCCACGAACGGCGTGACCAGCGCGAAGCCGAGCGCGCGCAGGGCGAGGGTGAGCCACACCCGGGAGGGCCCGAGCTGCTCCGGGTCGAAGGCCGCCTCGGGACCCGGGCGCAGGGAGTCGAACAGCACGAAGGGCGCCACCCACAGCGCAGCCCCCGCCACGCCCACCGCCACGTCGAGGCCGACTCGCGCGTCCGCGCGAAAGCCGCGCAGCTCCGGATACCGACCGCGCAGCGCGTAGGCGAGGAACAGTGCGAGCGGGACCGCGACCTTGAAGGGGAGAAAGAACGGCGCCGTCCCCTCCGGCGCCCGGGCCGACGCCTCGACCAGCAGCAGGAACGCGAGCAGGGGGAGCCAGTAGGGACCCCAGCCGTGGTCTTTGGGATCGCGCGCCACCCGCACTCCCGATCGGAGGCGCCTTCCGCGCGCCTCCGGCCGCCGATCCTAGCGGCGGAGGATGAGGGCGCGCAGCCAGAGCCAGAATTGGCCGGGCGTGGGCGAGCCGCGCAGCTGGGCGCCGCGCACGCGGCGCAGCGGCCGGCCAGTGCAGCTCGATTCGATCTCGCGCAGGATGCGCATCGCCTCGGCGCGCGACCCCGTTTTGCGCAGCAGGCGCGCCAGGTCGAGCGTGGGATTCAGCGCCTGAGGATCGATCTCGCGCACGCGGCGCAGCAGGCGGACGGCCTGGGGCCGGCGCCGGCGGTTGCGAAACTGCCGCCTTCCCTCGA
>JAZFWH010000256.1:0-3761 GCA_036482635.1 Myxococcota bacterium | reverse complement strand
AACACCGGGACCACGCCTGGTTCGTGGGCTTCGCGCCGGTCGAGGCGCCAGAGATCGTGGTGGCGGTGTTGGTCGAACACGGCGGGCACGGCGGGAGCGCGGCGGCGCCGATCACGCGGCGCATCCTGGCCCGCTACTTCGAGTCGCGGCGGGCCCCCGGCCGCGCGCCGGCGCCCGTGCCGACACCGGCGCCCGCGCCGACACCGACGCCCGCACCGCAACCGCTGGTCGCGCCAGGAGCAGTCCATGCTCGGCGTTGACGGGCGGCTGCTCCGGAACTTCGACTGGACGCTGTTGGGCTTGGTCGCGGCGCTGGTCGCGATGGGCATGGTCAACCTGATCTCGGCCACCCACACGGGCGCCGGGATCTCCGACGAGGTGCGCCGTCAGCTCGTCTCGCTGGCGGTCGGGATGGTCGGCCTCGCGGTCGCGGTGGCCATCGACTACCGGCACTTCGCGCGCCTGGCCCCCTGGCTGTTCGGGGGCGCGGTGGCGCTGCTCGCCGCCACGCTGGCGATCGCCCCGGTGACGCGCGGCGCCCAGGCCTGGCTGTTCCAGGGCCGCGTCCAGCCGTCGGAGATCGCCAAGGTGGCGCTGGTGCTGATGCTGGCTCGACACTTCCAGCGCAACCCGCCCGGCGAGGTGCGGCGCCTGCGCGACCTGGCGCGCCCCGCGGCCATCACGCTGCTGCCGGTGGGGCTGATCGTCCTGCAACGCGACATGGGCGTCGCGCTGCTCACGCTGCTGGTGGCCTGCACCTACCTGGCCTTCGTGCGCATCCCGTGGCGCGGGTGGGTCACGGTCGCCGCCCTGGGCGCGGTCGCCCTGGCGACCCTCTGGACCTTCGGCCTGCAGCCCTACCAGCGCAGTCGCATCCTGGACGTCGCGGATCCCGGTCGGGACCCGCTCGCCTCGGGCTACCAGGCCATCCAGTCGCGCATCGCCGTGGGCTCCGGCGGGCTGCTGGGCAGCGGATACCAGGAGGGCACGCAGACCCAGCTGCGCTTCCTCCCCACCCAGCACACGGACTTCGCGTTCTCGGTGCTGGCCGAGGAGTGGGGCTTCCTCGGCTCGAGCGTGGTGCTCGTCCTGTACGGGACCATGCTGCTCTGGGGGCTGATGGTGGCGCGCGGCGCCAAGGACCCATTCGGCGGTCTGCTCGCCGTGGGGGCCGTCGGGTTGCTGTTCTGGCCAGCGGTACTGAACATCGGCATGGTGCTGGGCCTGGCCCCGGTGATCGGCGTGCCGCTCCCGCTGTTCTCCTACGGGGGCTCGGCGCTGGTCTCGACGCTCTTCTGCCTCGGGCTGCTGATGAACGTGTCGATGCGCCGCTATGTGTTCTAGGGTGGGGGCTGAGCACCGCCCCCTCTGACGCCAGTCTGGTCGAGGCACCGTGTCGGATGACCGCGAGAAGGCCCTCGTCGAGGCGCAGCCCCAGCGCGCGGTCGCGATCTCACGCCCGCAGCCGCGGATCGGCGCCTTCTTCGACATGGACAAGACGCTGATCTGCGAGAACTCGGGCAGCCTCTACATGCGCTACCGCTACCAGCGCGGCGAGATCACCGGCGTGGAGCTGCTCAAGGGCCTCGGGGCCTACATCCAGTACAAGCTCGGCGTGCTCGACATCCGCAACTGGACCAAGCACATGATGGTCCAGTTCCGCGGTCAGCGGGAGGAGGACCTGGAGGCCGCGGCGCAGGGTTGGTTCGAAGAGATGGTGGCGCAGACGATCTACCCCGAGGCGGAGCGGCTCGTGCACGAGCACGAAGCCGCCGGTCACGTGGTGGCGATCGTGTCCGGCGCGACGAAGTTCGTGGTGCGCCCGATCGCCGAGCGGATGGGCATCCACCACTTCCTCTACACGCGTCTCGAAGTGGAGAGCGGCTTGTTCACCGGCCGGGTGATCGAGCCGATCTGCTTCGAAGAGGGCAAGATCTACTGGCTCCAGCAGTTCATCGAGGAGCACGGCATCGATCTGGCCAAGAGCTTCTTCTACACCGACTCGATCACCGACCTGCCGCTGATGGACCTGGTGGGGCACCCGGTGGCGACGAACCCCGATCCTCTGCTGTACCGGACCGCGGTGAAGCGCCGCTGGCCGGTGCGCTTCTTCGAACCCCCGAGCTGAGGTCGCCGGCCTCCCGCCCGCAGTCCGCGGCGTCAGCCCTCGAGCAGCTTCTTGATCATGGCCTCGAAGTGGGCCTTGGGTCGCGCGCCCTGGATCTGCTCGACGACCTGCCCGCCGTGGAAGGCCAGCACCGTCGGGATCGCGCGCACGCCGTAGCGGCCCGGCGTGTTGGGATTCGCGTCGATGTCCATCTTCGCGATCGTCACGCGGTCGCCGTACTCGGCCGAGAGCTCCTTGAGGATCGGCGCGATCGCGCGGCACGGGGCGCACCACTCGGCCCAGAAGTCGATGATGGCGGGCTTGCCTGCGTTCAGGATCTGCGCCTCGAAATCCTCATCCGTGACGTGCTGCACTTCGGCCATGGGCTCCTTCTCCTCGCGGGTGGCGACCCGCGCTGCGAGTGGGCACGCGCCCCCCTTGGATGCCGGGGCGCACGCGCGGTGCCGGCGCGCCCCGGCCGCCCATCATACCAACCCCCCGGGCGCGCCCGCCCGCGGGCGCGGCGCGCGTCGGCATTGCCCCCCCGCGCCGTCGCGAGTATCGTGCTATCGACAGATCTCCTCGTCTTTGCAGGGTTTTTCGCCCTGTGGCCGAAGTCGGGAGGTAGCCGTGACGGGACGCATCGTGCTGCGCGAGGGCGACATCACGGCGCAGGAGGTGGACGCCATCGTGAACGCCGCCAACAGCCACTTGAAGCTGGGGGCGGGCGTGGCCGGGGCGATCCGCGCGAAGGGCGGCCCCTCGATCCAGGCCGAGTGCGACGCGATCGGCCCGATCGAGGTGGGCGAGGCCGCCGTGACCGGCGCCGGCGAGCTGCCCGCGCGCTACGTGATCCACGCCGCCGGGATGGCGCCCGGGGGCTCCGCCAGCGAGGAGAGCGTGCGCTCGGCCGTGCGGCGCAGCCTCGAGCTGGCGCGCGAGCGCGGCTGCCGCACACTCGCGATTCCCGCCATCGGCGCGGGCACCGGCGGCCTCGCCACCCAACGCTGCGCGGAGATCCTGCTGGAGGAGGCCAGGGCGCACCTGGCCGGGGAGACCAGCCTCGAGGAGATCCGCTGCGTGCTGCTCGGCGAGCCGGCGCTGCGCGTCTTCGAGATGGTGCAGGACGCCGTCAAGATCGAGGAGCAGATGCGGCGCCTGCGCGAGAAGCGCTAGCCCGCCTCTGCGCTGCGGCGGGCTGCTAGATGGACGGGGCGGCCGAGCAGGCCGCCCCGTTCTACCTTTCCCCCGATGGTCCGGCACGCCCTGGCGATCTCGCTGGCCCTCGGCGCCGTTCTCGCGAGCGGGTCCGCCTGGGGTCAGGTCCTGCTCCGCGACGATTTCGACGGCACGGCCCTCGACACCACCCGCTGGTTCGTCCCCACCGGCGACGGCAGCTTCTTCGGTCGCACGCAGATCCGCCCCCCGACGGAGCCGCTCACCGTCGCCGGCGGCGTGATCCGCTTGCAGCTCGACACCCACAACCCCACGGCGGAGGAGCCCGCCGACTCCTTCTGGGGCTCGGAGATCGACACCCTCGACAGCTACGCGGTCGAGAGCGGCCTCGTCTTCGAGGCCCGCGTGCGGCTGGTGGGGCCCCTGCCCGGCGGCCTGGTCGGCGCCGTGTTCTCCTTCGTGTTCCACTCCGGCAGCG
>JAZFWH010000255.1:0-9660 GCA_036482635.1 Myxococcota bacterium | reverse complement strand
GGGAGCAGTAGCCGCAGTCCTCCTGGCACAGCCCGTTCTGCACGTTGTTCAGGATGTGGATCATCACCTCGCGGCCGAAGTGCCGCTCGCGCGGCCGGTAGGCGGCGTGCAGCAGCGGGAGCAGCGCCACGTCGTCTCCGTCCAGGATCCAGAGGGCCTCGGACTCGCTGGGCGGCTCGTCGCGCAGGGCGCGAACCGCCAGTCTCTCGTAGGTCTCGAACACGTTCGCCTCCAAGTCTCGTGAACTCCGCTCGCCTGCGCCTCGCTGCGCGCGGGCCGCCCGCTTGCCGGCTGTCTGGACTCCGGTCGGCTGCGCCTCGCGGGGTGCGGGCACGCTAGGGAGCGGCCCGGGCGGCTGTCAACCGCTCGGGCGCGCTTGGTTGACAGGACGGGGACGGGTGGCCGGGGCCGGTGTGCGCGGCGCGCGTGGCGTCCCATTCACAGCTGCATGAACATGCGTTAACCGTAGGTTTTTTCGGGCTTTTTAGAGATGTGGCCCTTTGACAGGCCGGACCCGTCCGGCTAGCTTCGCCGCGATGCCCCCTTCCTCCCAGGCCTCGCGGCGCTACGCGGAGGCCCTCGAACGCATCACCCCGGACCTCGAGCTGGTCGAATGCTCCATGGGCGAGCAGCTGCCCTCGGCCAGCGAGTTGGTCGGCGCGATGGGCGAGCACGTGCTGGGCTCGGGCGGCAAGCGCATGCGCCCCGCCCTGCTGCTGCTCAGCGCGGAGCTGTGCGGCTACACGGGTCCCCGGCGCGTCCACGTGGCCGCGGCCGTGGAGCTGCTGCACACCGCGACCCTGCTGCACGACGACGTGGTCGACTGCGCCGAGGTCCGCCGCGGGCGGCCCGCCGCCGTTGCCCTGTGGGGCAACCGCCGCGCGATCCTGGCCGGGGACTTCCTGTACGCCCGGGCCTCCTCGATGATTGTCGAGGACGGGGACCTCGACATCCTGTGGATCTTCGCCAACGCGATCCGCAGCATGGCGGAGGGCGAGCTGCTGCAGCTCGAGCGAGGCTACGACGCGACGGTGACCGAAGCGCATTACTTCGCGGTGATCGAGCGCAAGACCGCGGTGCTGCTCTCCGCGGCCTGCGAGGCGGGCTCGATCCTGGCCGGTGTCACTCGCGCCGAGCGGCGCATGCTCGAGGAGTTCGGACGCGAGCTGGGCCTCGCCTTCCAGCTTCGAGACGACGCCCTCGACTACGAGGCCAGCGAAGCCGAGCTCGGCAAGCGGCCGTACACCGACCTTCGCGAGGGCAAGATCACGCTGCCGCTGCTGCTCGCCCTCAAGCGTTGTACCGCGACCGAACGCGAGGCGGTTGCCGCACTGCTGAAGAGCGCGGCGCAGGCGGGCGACACCACGCCCGCCCCGGGCGCTGCGCCCAGCGGGGACGCGGACATCGCGCCGGCGATCGAGCTGGTGGAGCGCTACTCCGGTGTGACCGACACGGTGCGCCGGGCCGAGGTCCATGCGGCACGGGCGACGGCTGCCATCGCGCCATTTCGCGAGGGCCGCGCCAAGCAGGACCTGCTGGCCGCGGCGGCGTTCGCCGTGGCCCGCAGTCTCTAGCGCGGTCGCCCGCCGCGACTCCCTCGTCTTCGCCCCGCCCGGTCCCGGGAGAACCAATCCATGATCTGTGCAATGCGCATGGCGCGGGCCCCTTGGCTCGTGCTGCTGGTGACGCTGGCCGCGCTGGCTGCGGCGGCCGGGGTCGAGGCGGCCGACGAGTCGCCTCGGCTCAGCGGTGTGGTCAACGTGAACACCGCGACCGTCGAGGAGCTTCAGCTCCTGCCGGGCATCGGCCAGGCCCGCGCCAGCGCGCTCATCAGCGAGCGCAAGCAGCGCGGGGGCTTCAAGACGGTGGAGGAGCTCATCGAGGTGAAGGGCATCGGCGAGACCGGACTGCAGCGCCTGCGGCCCTACGTCAGCCTCACGGGCAAGACGACCGCCCGCCGCCGCTAGCGCACGAGTGCGGGCGGGGGCACCGGACCGTGCCCTCGCCCGCCGGCGCTGGCGCCCTTTCGCTACCCATTGGGGCCATGGCCCTGCGTCGCGTCCCCCGCCGGTCCGCGCTGTGTGCACTGCTCTGCGCGTTGCTCGCGCCAGCGCCCGACAGTGCCGGCGCCGAGCCGACGCCTCGCGCCCGGCCCGAGCGCGTCGTGTCGATGAACCCCTCGCTCACCGAGATCCTCGTGGCGCTGGGCGCGGCGCAGGTGCTGGTCGGTGTGGACGAATACTCGGCGCGCGTGCAGCCCGAGGTGCGCGACCTGCCCACCGTGGGCGGTCTCTTCAACCCGAGCCTCGAGGCGGTCGTGGCCCTGCGGCCGGACCTGGTGGTGGTGGTGCCCAGCGCCCAGCAGCGCGATTTCCGCGCGCGCCTCGAGGGGCTGGGTGTCCCGGTGCTGGTGCTCCCGAACATCACGCTCGAGCAGATCCTGGAGTCGATCGAGACGCTGGGCGCGAGCGTCGGCCGCGAGCGGGCGGCCCGCGCGCGCGTGGCCGCCATTCGCTCGGCGTGGGACGAGGTGGCGCGTGCGACGGCGGGCCGTCCCCGGCTGCGTTCGGTGCTGGTGCTGCAACGCGATCCCCTCTACGTGGTCGGGAGGGGGAGCTTCATCGACGCGATGCTGCGCACCGCCGGCGCCGAGAACGCCGCCGCGGTGTTCGCGGAGCCCTACCCGCGCGCCGGGATCGAGTGGCTGATCGCCGCGGAGCCCGACGTGATCCTCGACGCCAGCGAGGACGTGGAAGACGCCGCGTCCCACTGGTCGCGCTGGCCGTCGCTGCCCGCGGTCGGCGCGGGGCGCGCCGTCTCGATTCCGGCCGCGAGCGTGACGCGCCCCGGTCCCTATCTGGACCGCGCCCTGCGTCTGCTCGCCCGCGCGATCCACGGAGCAGAGATCGTGGGGGAGCCGGAGCCGCACGCTCCGGCGACACCGTGATCGCGCTGACGCCCAAGCGGGTTGCCAGCGTTCTCGCCGCGTTGCTGTTGACGCTCGCGGGTGCCGCCCTGGTAGGGCTCACCACGGGGCCCAGCCCACTGCAGTCAGCGGACGTCGCCGCGGTCTTCCTGGGCGGGGAGCGGGACGGCGCCGCGGCGGACATCGTGTTGCGCGTGCGCCTGCCGCGCGTGGTGCTGGCGATGCTGGTGGGAGCGTCGCTCGCCGTCTCCGGAGTGCTCTTCCAGGCACTGCTGCGCAACCCGCTGGCGGATCCCTTCGTGCTCGGCGTCTCGGGGGGCGCCGCCCTGGGCGGGATCCTGATGCTCAGCCTGGGCGGTGCGCTCGGCTTCGGCTACGCGGCGGTCCCGCCCGCCGCGTTCGCGGGCGCGGTGGTCACCACCCTGCTGCTGTACGCGATCGCGGGGGTACACGGCCGGGTCTCGGCCACGAACCTGTTGTTGACGGGTGTCGTGTTCAACGCGTTCGCGTCGGCGGCGATCGTGTTCCTCGCCTCGGCGGCCGGTCTCACCAAGGGCGCCGAGATCTTCATGTGGCTGATCGGGAACCTCTCGGCCAACCGCATGGACGTGGCGGTATGGGTGGCGTTCTTCCTCGCCTGCGGCCTGGCCTGCGCGATCCCCATGGCGCGGGGCCTCAACCTGCTCACGCTGGGTGAGGAGTCGGCCGAGCAGCTCGGCGTCGATGTCGAGCGCCAGAAGCGCATCCTGCTGGTGGCGACCTCGCTGATGGTGGGCGCCGCGGTGTCGGTGGCCGGGCTGATCGGATTCGTCGGGCTGATCATCCCGCACCTGCTGCGCCTGTTGCTCGGGCCCGACCACCGGCTGCTGGTGCCGGCGGCTGCGCTCGGCGGCGCGGCGTTCCTGGTGGTGTGCGACGCCGTCGCGCGCACGCTGCTGGGGGGCCTCGAGCTGCCGGTGGGGGCGATCACGGCCATCGCAGGCGGGCCGCTCTTCCTCTGGCTGCTGCGCCGCCACCACCAACGGGCCTTCGCGCCATGAACGTTCAGCGATGACGGGCAAGGCGCCGCAAGCGCCGCCGAGCGGCGCGCGCAGCGGGCCGCAGGCGAGCGGAGCTCGGAAGAACGGCGCGGCCCTCTCCTTCCAGGGCGTCGGCGTGCGGATCGGCGAGCGCGAGATCCTGCGCCGCGTCACGCTCGACCTGGACCGGGGCGAGCTGCTCGCCCTGGCCGGCCGCAACGGCGCCGGCAAGACGACGCTGCTGCGCGTCGCGTCGCGGGTCCTGCGACCCTCGGCGGGCGCGACGCTCGTGGCGGGGCGTCCGATCGAATCGCTGTCGCGGCGCGCGTTGGCCCGCGAGATCGCCGTGGTTCCCCAGGACGTCCACATCCCCTTCCCGTTCAGGGCGGGCGAGATCGTGTTGATGGGGCGTTCGCCCCACCTGGGCGCACTCGGTTTCGAGTCCAAGGCAGACGTGGCGCTCGCCCGTGACGCGATGGCGCGGGTGGGGATCGAGGCGTTGGCGGAGCGCTCGGTGTTCGAGCTCTCCGGCGGGGAGCGCCAGCTGGTGCTGGTGGCTCGTGCGCTGGCGCAGGCTCCGCGCATCCTGCTGCTCGACGAGCCCACCGCGCATCTCGACCTCCGGCACCGCCTGGCGGTGCTCGACCTGGTGCGCGACTTCGCACGCGGCGAACGCAGCGCCCTGGTGGTGTCCCACGACCTCAGCCTGATCGCGCGCCGCAGCGACCGCGTGGCGTTGCTCGGTGGCGGCGAGCTGATCGCGGCCGGAGCGCCGCGCGAGGTGCTGACTCCTGCGCGCCTGCGGGAGGCCTTCGACATCGACGCCGACGTGCTGATCGGCCCGGACGGCGCGCCGCTGGTCATCCCGCGAGACCCGCGACCCCGCTGAAGGCGGGCTCCCCACCGCCCCGGCCGAACGGTCCGGTGCTAGCTTTCGGCGCGCACGCGAGGAGGGTCCATGGCCGGGGTGACGATCGCGGGGGTGCGGGGGCGCCAGATCCTCGACTCGCGCGGGAACCCGACCGTCGAGGTCGAGATCCGCACGTCCACCGGCCAGCTGGGGCGGGGCGCGGTGCCCTCGGGAGCGTCCACGGGTTCGCGCGAGGCGCTCGAGCTGCGCGACGGCGATGCGAGCCGCTGGGGAGGCAAGGCCGTCTCGCGCGCGGTCGCGAACGTGAACGGACCGATCGCGGAGTGCGTCATCGGCCGCCCCCTCGGTGGCCTCGCAGAGCAGGCGGCGCTCGACCGCGCGCTGATCGAGCTCGACGCGACGCCGGCCAAGTCGCAGCTCGGTGCGAACGCCGTGCTGGGTGTTTCCCTGGCGGCCGCGCACGCGGCCGCGCGCGCGGCCGACATCCCTCTGTATCGCCTGCTCGGGGGCGAGTCGGCCCACCTGCTGCCCGCCCCGATGATGAACGTCCTCAACGGCGGCGCGCACGCCGACAACAACGTCGACCTGCAGGAGTTCATGATCTTTCCGATCGGAGCGCCGAGCTTCTCCGAGGCGCTGCGCTGGGGATGCGAGGTGTTCCACCAGCTGAAGGCGGTCCTCTCGGAGCGGGGCTACGGCACGACCGTTGGCGACGAGGGAGGCTTCGCCCCCAACCTGAAGAGCAACCGCGAGGCGATCGAGCTGGTGCTGGCGGCCATAGAGGGCGCCGGTTACCGCCCTGGGGAGCAGATCGCCATCGCGCTCGACCCGGCCGCCAGCGAGTTCTACCGGGACGGGAAGTACGAGCTCGAGGGGGAGGGCACGACCGCGGACTCCGAGCAGATGGTCGCCTTCTTCGAGGAGTGGGTCGGGCGCTACCCGATCGTCAGCATCGAGGATGCACTCGACGAGTCGGACTGGGAGGGCTGGGCCTCCCTCACCCGCCGCCTGGGAGCCCGCACCCAGCTGGTGGGTGACGACATCTTCGTGACCAACCCCGAGATCCTGCGGCGCGGGATCGACCGGTCCGTGGGCAACGCCGTCTTGATCAAGTTGAACCAGATCGGGACGATGACGGAGACCTTGGAGGTGATCCGCATGGCTCGCGAGGCCGGATACGCGGCCGTCGTCTCCCATCGCTCCGGGGAGACCGAGGACACGACCATCGCGGACCTGGCGGTGGGGACCGGCTGCGGGCAGATCAAGACGGGCTCGGTCTCCCGCACCGACCGCGTCTGCAAGTACAACCGGCTGCTGCGCATCGAGGAGGAGCTCGGCGCGCAGGCCCGCTACGCGGGTCGCCAGGCGCTGCACGGGGTTTCCACCCGATGAGCCGCGCGCGCCGGTTGGCGCTGCTCACCGCCGGCCTGCTGGCCGCGGCCGCGCCGCCCCTGGCGCGGGCCGTGATTCCCAGCGCCGAGCGCATCGCCGACGCCGTGGCCGAGGCGAACCGCAAGGCCGGCCGCGCCGAGCCCCTGTGGCTGGAGGTCACGCTGCGCATCGGCGAGGGCGAGCCGGTGGCCACGGGGATCCTGGCCAGCCACCCCACCGGTCTGGCCCGCCTCGAGCTGCGCAGCCGCCGCGGCTTCGTGGAGCGGCATCTGCTCCAGGGGAGCGAGTACCGGGCGAGTCGCGACGGCCGCCTGCTGGAGAGCCCGCGGCCGTTTCTACCCCCGGTCTTCCTGCTCCAGGCCGACTCGGGCGCGGCGCTGCGTGCGGCGCTCGAGAGCTTCGACGTGGTGGCCGGGGAAGCCGTGCTCGGCTACGCGGGGGACCACGACTGCTACGTGTTCGGCGGGCGCCCGCCGCCCTCCGCGTCCGGCGAGCAGCGGGTGGTTCCGTCCATGTGGGTGGACCTCGAGACCTACGAGCTGGTGCGCGTCGACCGCAGCGACCGCGTGCGCTTCGAATTCGGGCCCGCGAAGCGCTTCGATCGCATCGTCGCCCCGGCCTGGATCGCCATCGACGCCCCGGACCAGCCCCCGGCGCGGCTGGACATCGTGCGCGTGGCCCCGGCCAACGCGCCCGCGGCCGCCTTCGGCACCGACTGGCTCACGGCACCCGCCTCCGACCGCTGAGGCCCGGCAACACTTCCAGCATTCCTGGCCTAATGCACCCCGGCCGAAACGCCGAAGAACCCGGCGGTGACCGCCGCCGGGCCGGTTTCCGTTGGATCTCCAGGGGCTTCCGCTGGCGGGCTTCACACGCTCGAGGGGTCCGGGGCGGGCGTGCCCGGCCCGGGGCCGAGGGGGGTGCCGTGACGGCTGTGCAGCGCCTGCGCGTCCTCGTCGTGGACCGCGACGAGGAGACCGTTCTGGATCTCAAGGACTTCGCAACCGAGGCGGGCTACCAGGTCCACGTGGTGACCGAGCCCGCCGGCGCGCTCGAGGAGTTCAAGCGCGGGCGCTTCCAGCTGGTGCTGCTGGACGTCTCGCCGCCGGGGCGCCACGGCGTCGAGCTGCTGGGCCGGATCCGCGCCGCGGACTCCGACGTCTGCGTCATCGCCATGACCGGCACGCCCACGGTCGAGGCGGCGGTCGACGTGCTCAAGAGCCGCGCCTTCGACTACCTCGCAAAGCCCCTGGACCGCGACGAGCTGCGCCAGGTCATCCAGGACGCGATTCGCGAGAAGGGGCTGCTGGTCGACCTCGACACCCGGCTCAACCAGATCGTGGGCTCCCGGCTCCGGGAGCGGCGCACGACCGAGACGCTGACCCTCAAGCAGCTCTCCAACCGGACCGGGCTCTCGGTCAGCCTGATCTCGCAGATCGAGCTCGGCAAGAGCGCCGCCTCCATGTCGACGCTCCACAAGCTGGCCACTGGGCTGCAGGTGAGGATGACCTACTTCTTCGAGACGGTCTGAGGCACACTTCCCGAGCCAGTCGCGAGGTGGATCCTGAGGTCCGTAGAAGAAACCCGTCCCCGCCCTGGGCTCTCGGTTCCCGTGGTCACCGTGCTCGACGAAGACGGCGAGCTGGTCGAAGCGGACCAGCGCGCCCTGGTGCGCTTCGTGATCCAGAGCGGCTACGGCGCCGACGTGGTGTTCGCCGCCGGCACCACGGGCGAGTGGGACCGGATCGGCACGAGGGTGCACCAGCGCGTGATCCAGGTGTGTGCGGAGGAGGTGGCCAAGGCCAACAGCCAGCTCGGGCCGAGCCAGGGGCGGGGTGTCGAGGCCTGGGCGGGAGTCACCGCCCACACCGCGCGCGAGACGCTGGAGAACCTGGAGTTCGCCATCGAGCACGGGGCCACGGCCGCGGTGCTGGCGCCGTTGTCGATCCAGGGGCTGGACGACCCGGTGCGCTTCGTCGCGCGCGACGTGGCCGACCTGCTGGACGCGCGCTCGCCGCGCATTCCCGTCTACCTTTACGACAACGCCGACATCGCGGTGAACCCGAAGGTGCTTCACATCCGCACGCGGCAGGTGAAGGCGCTCTCGCGCCTCGACTTCGTGAGGGGCATCAAGGTTTCTGCGTCGCGCAGGGTGCTGGGCAACTACACGAAGGCGGCGGAGACGTTCCGCGATCGGGGTGAATTCGGCATCTACGTGGGCAACGCGCCGCTGATCTTCGACATCTTCCGCCCGCGCACGGGTTGGTTCGGCGTGATCGCCGAGCACTGGAATCGCTACCGCCTGCGAGGCGGACTTCCCATCGGCGTCGTCGCCGGCCCGGCCAACGCGCTGCCGCGCGAGTGGGCGCGCGCGTGGCAGGTGTGCCGCGCCGGGGACGCGGAGCGCATTGAGCAGGTTCGCGACGTGGTCGAGGCGTTCCGCATCTGCGCACACGACGCCGGCGAGCACGTGGGTGTGGCGTGCTTCAAGCGCGCGCTGGTCGCGATGGGCGTGATCGGCAGCGCCGCGGTCGCGCCGACCACACCGCACCTGACACCCGAGGCGGCTCAGCGCTTCGACCAGCGCTTCGCCGAGATCCGCGAGATGGCACGCGAGCTGATCGGCGCGCCCTGGGTGACCGAGGGGCCCGACAGCGGCGCCTTCGCGGGAGCGCTGGTGTGAGCGAAGCGGAAGATCGACTCGACGCCGTCGGCATCGGCAGCATGGTGGTCGACCGCGTCCACCGCGCGCCACGGATCCTGGGCAGCGACGAGAAAGGCATCCTGCGCGACCTGGGTCACGGCGACCCGGTGCGTCGCCACGTGGGCGGCGTCGTGCTCAATCACCTCGGCTGGGCGTCGGCCCTCGGCCTGCGCACGGGCATCTTCGGTCGCCAGGCGGACGACGAGAACGGCCGCTTCCTGCGCGCGGCCATGGACCGGCTGGGGATCGAACGCCAGCTGGTGATCGACGGCTCGGCGAGCTCGGTCGCGGAGATCTTCGTGGACGACGGCGGCGGCCGCTCGATCTACATGGCACCCGGGGCGACCTCGGAGACGACCGCCGAACACGTGCGCAGCCGGCACGCCGACTTCATCCGGCGCGCGGCGCGACTGACCACCGAGGTGTCGCAGCTGCCGCTCGACGCGGCGCGCGAGGCCCTGGCCATCGCCCGCGCCGCCGGGATCCCCACCGTGGTCGACCTGGATGTACCGCCGGCAGACGCGCTGGCCAGTCTGGGCGACGAGGCGGCGCTGGAAGCGGTGCTGGGCAGCGCGGACCTGATCAAACCGGCCAAGGCCGCGGCGCGCGAGCTCGTCGGAGGGGGCAGCGATCCGCTGGCGCTGGCGCGTGCCGTGCGCACCCGCTTCGGCAACGCGGCGGTCGTGGTGACCGATGGCGAGGCCGGCTGCGCGATCGCCGCCGAAGGCTTCGAGGGCTTCGTGCGCGC
>JAZFWH010000254.1:0-3610 GCA_036482635.1 Myxococcota bacterium | reverse complement strand
AAAAAAATCGCGACCTGCGTACGGGGTGCCGCCTCGTGGTGCGATTGTGCGTGTGAGTTGCCGCAATTTTGACGGATCCGTTGGGGGACCACCGCTCGCTGCGCCCTCGCGGGGACCCCGCCGAACTTTGCGGCACCCGCTCGAAGCGGAAGCCGAATGCCCTGTTTGGGCAAAAGGGGCTCCACGCCGCCGAGGGAAGGCGACTTCCGTCCCTCGGGGCGCCGCCCCCCGACTTCGCCCGCCTGCGGCTTTCTCACGGCGAGCCTCCCCCGGCGGGGGCCTCCAGCTCGATCACGCGCACGCCCGAGGGAGGGTCGAAGCGGAAGGTCTCGGCGGGCGGATCGCGGTCGACCTGAATCTCCGAGAACTCGATCGAGGTCACGTTGCCGACCAGGTCGATCACCTGCGTCGCGAGCAGGTGGCCCGTCGCCGGGTCGGCGCGCACGTGGAGGCGTTCGTACGCGGCCGGGCGGCGTGGAACGAGGTCGAGTTCGATGGCGTCTGCGTCGCACGACTGCGCCCCCAGGTCGAACTCCCGGCGCAGGTCTCCCGCGCCGAGCAGGAACTGGATGGCGGCGCCGGAGAGGTATCCCTCGCCGACCTGGAACCGCTGTGCTTCGCCGCGCGCGGGGTCGTAGATCCAGAGCGTCGCGCCGTCGCTCACCACCAGGCTCGCCTCGGGCGCCTCGTAGGACCAGCGCATCTTCCCGGGCTTCGCGAGCACGACCGTCCCGCGCGAGCGGGTGGCGCGAGACAAGGACGCCCCCCCCAGCGCCACGGAGCGGGTCTCCTGGACGAAGCGCGCGCGCAGGTCGCGGAGCGACGCGTAGCGCCGCTGGATCGCCTCCACCGCGCGCTCGACGCAGGCGCTTGCCGGCTCCGGACTCCGCTCGCCTTCGGCTCGCTGCGCAGGGTTTGCCGCCGGACTCCGCTCGCCTTCGGCTCGCTGTGCGTCCGCGCCAGCTCCACCGTCGGCCCCGGCGGGGAGCGCCATCACGAGCAGCGCCAGGAGCCATGCGCTGGCAGGACCCATCACTCGCTGTGACGCACGCGCGGCAACGTTATTCGAAGCTCGAGGCGGGGCGCACGTACACATCTCGCGCCTTGCTGCCCTCCTGGCGACCGACGATTCCGTCCGCCTCCATCTGCTCGATCATGCGGGCGGCGCGGTTGTAGCCGACCTTGAGTCGGCGCTGGAGGTACGAGATCGAGGCGTTTCGCGAGTCCGTGATGATGGCGATCGCGCGGTCGTACATCTCGTCGACCTCGTCGTCGCGGTCGTCGCTCCCCGCCTCCCCCTCCGGCGGGTTGATCAGCTTCTCGTCGAAGGCGGGGGCTCCCTGGGAGCGCAGCGCCTTGGCGAGCTCGGCCACTTCGTCCTCCGAGACGTAGGCTCCGTGGATCCGCTGCAGCTTCGACGTGCCCGGCGGCAGGAACAGCATGTCGCCCTGGCCGAGCAGGTGCTCGGCTCCGTTCTGATCCAAGATCGTCCTCGAGTCGGTGCGGGAGGAGACCTGGAACGAGATGCGCGCCGGGAAGTTCGCCTTGATCACGCCCGTCAGCACGTCCACGCTGGGGCGCTGGGTGGCCAACACGAGATGGATGCCGGCGGCCCGCGCCATCTGCGCGAGACGCTGCAGCGCCTCCTCGACATCCCGCGCCGACACGACCATCAGGTCCGCCAGCTCGTCGATCACGACGACGATGTAGGGGAAGCGCTTGAGCTCGAACTCCCGCCCCTCCTCCTCGCCGGGCCGCCGCTTGAGGCGACCGGTCGTTCTCCCCTCGGAGAGCTCCTTCTCGACGCTCGTGTTGAACTGCTCGATGCTGCGCGCGCCGAGCGCCGCCATCATCTGGTAGCGCTCGTCCATGATGCGGACGATGCCCGCCAGCGCTGCCGCCGCGCGCTTCGGGTTGGTGACGACGTCTGCGATGAGATGCGGGATGCCCTCGTAGAGGGAGAGCTCGAGGAGCTTCGGGTCGACCAACAGCAGCTTGAGCTGGTCCGGACTCAGGCGACACAGAATCGAACACAGCAGCACGTTGAGAAACACGCTCTTCCCGGTGCCGGTCGCGCCGGCCACCAGCAGGTGCGGCATCTTGCCCAGGTCCGCGTGCACCGGGTTCCCGAAGATGTCCTTGCCGAGCGCGATGTCGAGCTTCGCGTCGGTCGGCACCGCGTCTCCCTCGAGCAGATCGCGTACGTACACCACGTCCCGCTCGGGGTTGGCCACCTCGATGCCCACCACCGACTTCGCGGGCAGCGGCGCGACGATCCGCACGGAGAGCGCGCGCAGCGCCAGGGCCAGGTCGTCGGCGAGGCTCACGATGCGGTTGACCTTGATGCCCGACGCCGGCTCGAACTCGTACATCGTGATCACCGGCCCCGGGTGCACCGTGACGACGCGCCCCGCCACGCCGAAGTCCTGGAGCTTCTTCTCGAGGATCCGGGATTTCATGATCAGGCTGTCCCGGTCGTAGCTGCGCGCGCCGGCCGGGGGACGCTGGAAGATCGACACGTCGGGCAGGGCGTAGGGGCCGGGCGCGTCGCTGAAGCGGAAGGCCCGCTGTTGCGGCGCCGGGCGATCGACCTCGTGATCGACGATGGTGGGATCGCCCCGCCGACCCCGCGCGGTCGCGGGCCGCCCGGCTGCCGCCTCGCCCTCCGCCTCGTCCGGTTCCGAGAAGGCCGGCGTGCGGGCGGCTGCCACGCGCGCGCGCCGAGCGCGCCGCTCCTTCCACACCGTCACGCTGCGGACGCCGCGCTGCACGCCGAGCGCCAGCTCCACGGCGCCGTGCCGCACGGCCCCGGCGACGCCCAGCAGCCAGCGCGTCAGCTGGAGGACGCCGGCCGCGGCGGCTGCACCCAGCCAGCCGAGCGACGCCCCGACTGCGGAGAGTACCGAGCCACCCGACACGCCGATGGCGCTGAGCACGCCGATCAGGGCGAACGCGCCGTTGAGCAGCAAGCCCCCCCAGGTCCCCACCAGCCAGCGCTCCCGCGCCGCCAACCACTCGCCCAGCGCGCCCCCGGATGCCTGCGCCAGGCCGCCGCCCGTCGCCTCCTGGAGGAGTGGCGGCAGGGTCGCCACCGACGCCAGCAGCAGTGCGCTGGCGAGCCAGAAGCGCGAGGTCGGGCGCGGCAGACCGCGCGCGGCGAGCAGGCGCGCTCCCAGCACGCCGACCCCCGCCACCGCCACGAACGCGCCGTGGCCCAGCGCCCGGAACAGCAGCGCGGCGACGACCGCGCCGACGACGCCCACGCGATCGTCGACGACAGCACGCTCGAGGGCCGGGTCCGACGAGACGTAGCTGGCGAGCGCCAGCGCGGCCAACAACGACGCGCCCAGCAGGGCGACCCCCGCGCATTCCTCGACGAGGCGCGCGGAGAGCGAAATGCCCATGCGCGTCGACGATCGGCGCCCTCGGGCCGCCGACCTAGCCATTGCCACTCTGCCCGGAAACCACGCCCCTCACCCCCCTGGGACGCTGCCAGGGTACCGCGCCTCGCGGAGTGCAAACAACGGCCCCCCCGGCGGCCGGACCCGGGAGGACGAGCGGAGCGCGCGTGGCAGAACGCGGCCCCTCAGAGCTCGCCGCGAAGCTCCGG
>JAZFWH010000253.1:0-5262 GCA_036482635.1 Myxococcota bacterium | reverse complement strand
CCTAGAGCGTCCCCTCTTCGAGCAGGTCCACGGGGTCGCGCAGGTCGACGCTGCCGAGGTAGCCACCGGCCTGGTGCAGCGCGTCGTGCACCGCGTAGCCGAGCAGCTCCTGCGCCTGGCGCGGAAGGCTGCGGGCGACGTCGGGCGGGGTCCCCAGGTAGTGGTTCTCCTCGGTGCGCAGCCAGCCGAGCACGTAGCTCAGGTGCATGCCGCGCCGCCATTGGTCCGCGGTCGTGTTCGCGCCGCCCCCGTGGATGGTCGAGCCCAGGTAGATCACGGCGGAGCCGGCGGGCATCTCCGCTGCGACGAGCTCGCTCTCCTGCACCGTCCGCTCCAGGGGCCAGCGGTGGCTGCCGGGCGCCACCCGCGTGGCGCCGTTCTCCGCGCAGAAGTCGACCAGCGCGATCACGGATGCGACCTGCAGCTCGGGATGCGGGCGCGGCATGTGCACCCACACCAGCTCGTCGCGGTGCAGGAACTGGGCCTCTGCGCCGGGACCGCGGTCGAGGACGTGGGCGATGTTGAGCTGGTAGCGCGCGCAGGAGGGAGCGAGGATCGCGTCGCACACACCAAGCAGGATCGGATGGCACAGCACGTCGGTCGCGAAGGTGCGCGACTTCGCGGCCACCGCGGTCACGTGCCGGGTGCGCTTGCCGAAGAACCACGCGATCGCCGGGTTCAGGAAATCCCGGTCGGGCCGGGCCTGCGCCAGCAGCGGATCGACCTCCGCGTTGAAGCGGGCCAGCGTGTCCTGGTCCAGCAGCCCCTCGACGATGACCGCGCCGCTCTCCTCGAGGGCGGCGACGACCTTCTCGACGGGATCGCCGAGCTGGAGATGGGTCAGCGTGGGCGCCACGTGCAACCTCCCGGCGGGGTGCCGATGGCGCGATTCTCGCACAACCGACACGCTGCCGGGATGGCGGCACCCCCGCCCTGGCGACGGGCTTCCGGGCGCTGCTCGCTGTCGGGAGGCGCGCTCAGCCGTCTCCCAGGTGGGCGTCCTTCGCGGGGTTCTGCAGCCACTTCGAGATGTCCTTGCCGATCGCCTTGGCGCAGCGGCCCACGATCGAGCAGGTGCCCTTGTAGCCCCCGAACACACCGCCGCCCGAGTAGCGCGTAGCCGTGAAGTTGCTGATCTCCTTGCCGTCCTCGAGCAGGCGACCCTTGACCGTCAAGATCTTCGGGCCGGAGAAGGCGCCGCCGCTGGGAGCGTGGACGTGGGTGATGCTCATCTCGAGCACGCGACCCTGGTTGCCCGGGCGCCCTTCGACCAGCTCGACGTCGCCCGCGAACTTGCTGAGGAACTCGGGCACCCTGCTCTCGAGCCGGCACTCGCTCTTGACCTTGTCCGACGCGCCGGAGCCATCCGCGAACGGGATGCTGCGCATCACCTTGACGCCGCCGGTTCCGGCGGGGGCCGAAGTTCCCGACAGCAGGAGCGGCGCGCAGGCGATCGCCAGCGCCCAGCGAAATCCGCTGAAATTCCTCATGGTTTCCTCCTTGCAGCGGAACAGACGGGCCGACGCGGCCCGCCGTCCACTGCTTCAGATCGGAAACCGCTGACAGAAGAAGAGTGGTCTTTGGTCCCGGGGCCGGAATCAGCCCGCTCCGCGGCGCGGCCGGCGCCGCGACGACCCGGAGTTGCAGAGAGCCCGGAACTTTCCGGGCCCAGCGCAGCGCTTCGCAGTCGGCCGCTGGCGAGTGAGGCCTAGTCGCAGGGGAACAGGTCGACGACCCCCGGCGGAAAGTCCGTCTCGAAGAGGTTGTCGGCGTAGCAGTTGTCGCTCGGATCCGGGTCCGGCAGCACGACCATCCCGGTGGTCGGATCGATCAGGTCGGGGACGAAGATGATGTCCGCGGGCGGCGTCAGCAGCCGCAGCGGGTCCGGGTCGCCGCCGTTCTTGAGGATTGCGTTGTGGCGCACCACCTGGCCGTCGACGAAGGGCTCGAGGCGCGGATCTTCGAACACGAAGAAGTTTCCGATCGTCGCCACGCCGAAGCTCCCGTTGTCGACGATGAAGTTGCGGTGGATGCGAACGTCGTCGCCGCCGATGTTCAGGATGCCGGTGCCACGCGGGAACAGACTGATCGCGCGGGGGCCGGGCGGGAAGGGATTGTCGCGGTTGTTGTCGACGATCACGTTGCCGACGATCTCGACGTCCTGGGTGAAGGGCTTGGGCAGGCCCGGGGCCGCGATCACGAGTACGCCGCCGGTGTTCCGCACCAGCACGTTGCCGCGCACCACCGCGTTCTCGGAGTTCTCGATCTCGATGCCGATCGTGCTGTCGGTGATGAAGTTGCCCTCCACCAGCACGCCGTCGTCGTCGCCCACGTAGATGGCCGCGTCGTCGTGGCCGGAGACGAAGTTGCCGCGGATCACGCCGTCCTCCGAGCAGATCGGGAAGGGGCCGTAATCCACGTTGTCCAGGTAGCGGCCGTCGAGCAGCTGGTAGTTGCGCACGCCGACCAGCCGGACGCCCGTGTCGGTGGCGTTCTGCACGGTGAAGCCCTGGATCCGGAAGCCGTCGACGGTGATCGGCGGGCAGCCGGCCGGGGTGATGTTCGAGTCCTCGCCCACCATGATCCCGTACTCGACGCCCGACGCCTCGATCACCGCGCCCGGGTCTCCGATCAGCGTGAGGTCGCTGGTCACGACCTCGACCACGTACTCCTCCCCGGGAGGAGCCGTGTAGGTCCCGCGCTTCACGCGGATGGTGTCGCCGGGGCTCGCCTGGTCGACGGCCTCCCGGATGGACTCGCCGTCCTTCACCACGAAGGTTCGGGCGGAAACGGCGGCCGGGAGTCCGAGGGCGATCAGCAACGCGAGCGATGAGCGGAGTGAGCGAAGCATCATGGGGGGTCCTTTCGAGCGGAGCGGGTGGTTTCTCGTCGGCGAGCGTACGGCCGCCCGTTGCAACGTGTCAACCGAGCCCGGGGGCGCGGGCCGTCACTCGATCGAGAGCCAGAGTCTCAGCAGGTGGCGCTTGCGCTCGGGTCGAGCGTGGTCCGAGTAGGCGGTCCGCGCGTGCAGGATCGTGTGGTTCGAGAGCCACTGGATGTCGCCGGGCGCCAAGTCCATGTCGAAGTAGAGCTCGGGGCTCGAGGCGATCTGCTCGTAGAGGTCCAGCAGCGCGCTCTCCTCCCGGCTGAAGGGCGCCACGTCCGCGTGGCGTGTCACGGAGCGGAAGTAGTCGCTGTGGAAGAACGTGCGCAGCCGCCCGCCGGCGAAGCGACACGGGGGGATCGGCAGGTGGCGGATGGCGCCGGCGGCGTCCTCGTTGCGGATGTCGAGCAGGAAGGGCTCGTAGAGGCGGTCGACCAGATCGGGCCGCCGCTTCAGGAGCTCGTTGTAGACGGCGACGGAGCTGGCGATGCGACTCGCCCCGCCCTTCTTCGCCTTGCGCAGGCACAGCAACCCCACCACGTCGGCGGCGTCGCAGTGGTAGGCGATGCGCGAGGAGGTCCGGTACAGGCGGACGAAGGGATCTGCGGCGTCGTCGCCCGTGTCCAGCACGTGCCCGAGCAGGTCGCCCTGGGGATTCTGGGCGCCGGGCTTCCCCATGTGGAGGCCGAGGCACCAGAAGAACAGCTCGGCGTCCGCCTGGGACCAGCGCTCGACCGGCACCCCCGAGACCACCTGGAAGCCCAGTCCGCTGGCGAGTTGGTTTCGCCAGCGCTCGATCTGCCCGCTGAGGCCCGGCAGGGGGAAGTCGTCCGCCGTCAGCTCGCCCGTCGGCTTGCCGGTGGCCCGGGCGTTCGCGAGGGCTCGCTCCAGCTCTTCGAGCTGGGCGGCGGTCAGCGGGCTGCGCCAGTCGTCGCGGCCCGCGACCTCCGGACCCCGCCAGCCCGCCGGCGTCTCCAGCGGCGAACGCGCCGGGGCCTCGTGGGGCCGATCGAAGAAGTAGTGCCGGGCCTGCTCCGCATAGGACAGGTACGCGCCCATGAGACCCCCGAGAGCCGGAACTCGACACGATAATGCACTGTGCTTGACTTGCCCGGATGCGACTGAGACTCGTGCTCCTGGCTCCCGCGTTGCTGGCGTTGGCGCTCTGGGCGTGCGCCGCCCTGTGGATCGACGGCCCCACCTCCCGCCCGCTCGCCGGGCTGCTGGTGGCGGGCTTCTCCCTGGGCGCCGGGGCAGCCCTGGTGCGGGTGCGCCCGCTCGGCCGGGGCCTCGCGGCCTTTGGCGTGCTCTGGCTCGCCGTGCTCGGCTGGTGGCTCTGGCTCGAGCCGAGCAACGACCGAGACTGGGAGCCCTCGGTCGCGCGTCTGCCGACGGCCGCGTTCGACGGGGATCTCGTCACCATCTCGAACCTGCGCAACTTCGACTACCAGACGGAGCAGGACTTCACGGAGCGCTGGGAGGAGCGGACCTACGATCTCTCCAAGCTGCGCGGTGCGGACATCTTCCTCAGTTACTGGGGCTCCCCGTGGATCGCGCACACGGTCGTGAGCTGGGAGTTCGACGGTGGGCAGCATCTCGCCATCTCCATCGAGACGCGCAAGCAGGCGCACGAGTCGTACTCGGCGCTGCGCGGCTTCTTCCGCCAGTTCGAGCTCTACTACGTGGTGTCCGACGAACGCGACGTGATCCGGCTGCGGACGAACTACCGGGGCGAGGACGTCTACCTCTACCACCTCACCACCCCAGCGGATCGCGCCCGCGACGTGCTGCTCGACTACCTGAGGGAGATCAACGAGCTCGCCGAGAAACCGCGCTGGTACAACGCGGCGACCCACAACTGCACGACCGCCATTCGCTACCACGTGCAGCACGTGGCCCCGAGCAACCCGTGGGACTGGCGGATCCTTGTCAACGGCCGTATCGACGAGCTCGGGCACGAGCGCGGGACCATCGACCGCAGCCTGCCCTTCGCCGAGCTCAGGCGGCGCAGCGCGATCGGAGACCGGGCCCAGGCGGCGGATCAGGATCCGCAGTTCTCGGCGCGGATCCGCGCGGGTCTGCCGGGGGGCCGCAGCGCGCCTTGAGGGCGGCTACTCCACTTCGAGGTGTTCTTCGACCGTGGACGGCGGAGCCGGAAGAGGGAATCCGCGCCGTGGCCTGGCGATGAACGAGGCCGGATCGAAAGACGCAAGGTTTCGACTCCCGGTGTGGAGCTGGCTCGCGCTGTGGATGGGCGCCTGGGTCGGGGTCCCAGTCGCGGCGCACCACGCGATGCACGGCGTGGTGAACGGATGGCAGGTCGCACTCGCCTTCTTCCTGGCCATCAACCTGCTGATCTGCGGGTGGGAGATCTCGCT
>JAZFWH010000252.1:0-12386 GCA_036482635.1 Myxococcota bacterium | reverse complement strand
GAGAAGCTGCGACGCCGCTAGCCCGCTGAAACTCTGCTCGCCTGCGGCTCGCTGCGCACGGGCTTCGCCCGCTTGCCCGCTGAAACTCCGCTCGCCTGCGGCTCGCTGCGCGCCCTCCGGGCTTGCCCGGTTCCTCACCACCCCCGGGCGTCTCCGGGGGCCACCGTTTGACGCTCCGCCCACCCGCTGGCATGCTCGCCCTCGATCGAGCCCCGGAGCCAATTGGATCGGCGACCCAGCGAAGCGGAGGAGAACCCACACCATGGCGGAGGAAGCTGCGGCCGGCGTGCCGCGCCCGGTCGTGTCCTTCCTGAAGATTCCCGAGCGGGGCGACCCCTACCTGGAAGGCCAGCGCTGCCGGAAGTGCAGTGCGATCTTCCTCGGGGAACGCGAGACCTGCGCCAGCTGCGGGACGCGAGACCAGCTCGAGCCCCAGAAGCTCGCCAACACGGGAACCCTCTACGTCTACTCGATCGTGCACCGCTCCTTCCCGGGCATCGAGGTGCCCTACGTGTCGGCCATCGTCGACCTGGACGGGGGCGGGACGGTGAAGGGCAACCTGATCAACGTCGAACCGGATCCGGAGAAGGTGACGATGGGGATGCCGGTGGAGGTGATCTACCAGGTCGCGCCCCGCAAGGACCGAGACGGCAACGAGTATCTCACCTATTACTTCCAGCCGCGCGCAGAGGAGAGCGGACGATGAGCAACGTGTACGTCATGGGCATCGACATGATCAAGTTCGGACGCTTCCCCGACAAGTCCGTCCCCGAGCTGGGTGCCGACGCCGCGCTGCTGGCTCTCGACGACGCGGGACTCACCATTCAGGACATGCAGGCGCTCTACTGCGGGAACCTGCTCCAGGCGAGCGCGATGGTCGGACAGCGGATCCTCCAGCAGATCGGCCAGACGGGCATCCCCGTCGTCAACTGCGCCAACGCCTGCGCCACCGGCGCGACCGCGATCCGCGAGGGGTGGACCGCCATCAAGGCGGGTGTGTACGACCTCGTGCTCGTGGTCGGCGTCGAGCAGATGGGCAAGGCGGGACTGCTCGGCGGCGGCGGGGGGGGCGGCGGCATCCCCAAGGAGGGTCTGCTCGGCTCGGGCCTGATGCCGGCCGTCTTCGCGGAGGCCGGGCAGGAACACGCGCGCAAGTACGGAACGACCTTCGAGCAGTTCGCGAAGGTCTCCGTCAAGAACCACGAGCACTCCACCCGAAACGCGAAGTCCATGTACCAGAAGGAGACGCCGCTCGACGAGGTGATGAACGCCGAGATGATCGCCTACCCGAACACCAAGCTGATGTGCTCGGTGAACGTGGACGGCGCCGCGGCGGCGGTGCTCGCCTCGGAGGCGAAGGCCCGTCAGCTGGGCATGAAGCGAGCCGTCAAGCTGGCGGCCTCGGTGCTCACCAGCGATCCCTACACGGAGCGCGACCTGGTGATGCCCGACATCAACACCTGTACGCGGCTGGCGGCGAAGCAGGCCTATGAGGCGGCCGGCATCGGCCCGGAGGGGCTCGATCTGGTCGAGCTGCACGACTGCTTCGCCACCGCCGAGATCCTCCACTACGAGAATCTCGGTCTGTGCGCCGACGGCGAGGCCGGCAAGCTGATCGACCAACGCGAGACGTGGCACGGCGGCCGGATCCCCGTGAACGTGTCGGGCGGACTGCTCTCGAAGGGCCACCCGCTGGGTGCGACGGGCGTGGCGAACATCTACGAGGTCTCGACCCACCTGCGCGGCGAGGCGGGCGACCGGCAGGTCGAGGGCGCGAAGGTCGGGCTGACCCACGTGATCGGGCTGGGCAGCGCCTGCGCCATCCACATCCTCGAGAAGACCGCGTAGCGAACCTGCGCGGGCGCCCGTATGCTGCCGCGCGTGCGCTCTCGGACTCGCGCCCTGGCGCTGGTCGCCGCCGCGTTCGTGGCATGCGGCCAGTCGGAGCGCGAGGCGACGCGCGAGCCCACCGCCGCCGAGTTGCAGCCGGCCGCGCGCCGCGAGAAGCCCCTTCCCGCCTTCGAGGGTTGGACCCTCGAGGACGAGCGCCTCGAGATCTCGTCGCTGCTGGGCCGGCGCCTGCTGCTGTTCATCTTCAACCCCGAGGTCAAAGCCGCACCCCACGTCGCCCGGGCCATCAGCGAGATCGCCGCACTGCGCGGCAAGCACAACTTCGAGATCGTGGGGGCGGCCACCGGGTCGGACCTCGCCACCGCCCGGGCGTTCACGGCGGAGTACGGCTTCGACTTCCCCGTGATCGACGACTCGTCGGCTGCGATCGCGCGACGCCTGCGCCTGCGAGGCCCGCTCGCGGTGCTGGGCGTCGACGCCGAGGGCTACGTGATCTTCGGCTCGGCGTTCGGGGAGACCGAAGATCCGAACGCGGCAAAGGCGATCGAGAACCAGCTCCGCAGCGCGCTGCGCCTGCCCCCGATCGCGTCCGACACCGAGCCGCTGCTGGGCAGCCGACCGCTCGCCCCGACGTTCCGGGCCGATGTGCTGGACGGCTCCGAGCCGTTCGATCTGGCCGCGCAGCGCGGGAAGCCCGTGGTGCTGATCTTCTTTCTCCACACCTGCTCCCACTGCCACCAGACACTCGAGTTCCTGAAGGAGACCCTGGCAGAGCTCCCCGAAGACAAGCGACCCACGGTCGTGGGCGTGGAGGTGTCGGGGCGCACCCATTCGGTGCGCGAGCTACTGAGCGAGAAGGGTCTCGATTTCTTCCCCGTCGTGTTCGACGACGACGGCAGCCTGCAAGCGGCCTACGGGGCGTTCGCGGGCGTTCCCGACACGGTGCTGATCGACGCCGAGGGCCGGATCGCTTCGCGCGTACGCGGCTGGCAGCTGGAGCGCGACCCGCCTCTCATGCGCATGCGTCTCGCCAAGCTCGTCGGGGCGCCGGTCCCGATGCTGCTGCGCTCCAACGGCTACAGCGGAAGTGAAGTCTGTGGCGTCTGCCACGAATCGGAGCACGAGACGTGGCAGCTCACGCACCACGCCTCGGCCTTCGACACCCTGGTCGAGCACGGCGCGAACGAGAAGGTGGAGTGTGTGGGATGCCACGTGGTCGGGTACCAGCACGCGGGGGGCTTCATCAGCTCCGTCGCGACCCGGGAGCTGGAGGACGTGGGCTGCGAGTCCTGTCACGGGCGCGGCGGGCCCCACCTCTCACCGACGTCCATCGAGAACGGCAGCTACGAGGCGGCCTGCCTGACCTGCCACGACACCAAGCATTCGCTCGGCTTCGAGTACGCGCGCTTCCTGCCACGGGTGTCGCACGCCGCCCTGGCCCACGTGGCCGCGCTCCCCCCTGCGGAGAAGCAGAAGCTGCTGGCCGAACGCAGCCGCCCCCGGGAAGATCTGCTCCCGACGGCGGCACCGTACGTGGGGTCCGCGGCCTGCGAGAGCTGTCACCCCGCCGAGTTCGCCAGCTGGGAATCGAGCGCACACGCGGGCGCGGTCACGACCCTCGCGGCAGCCGGCAAGCAGGACGACGCCGCGTGCCTCAAGTGCCACACCACGGGCTTCGGGCGCCCCGGCGGCTTTCCGACCTCCGGCACGGCGGGCAGCCACCGCAACCTGGCGCGCGTCGGTTGCGAGTCCTGCCACGGCCCCGGGGGCGCGCACGTCGAGGACGGCGCCGCCCGGGCGGGCACCATCGTGTCGCTGGCCGACAAGTGCGACTCCTGCGTGATCCTGCAGATCTGCGGTACCTGCCACGACGAGGCCAACGACCCGGGCTTCGAGTTCGAGGTCCTCGAGAAGATCGAGCTACAACGCCACGGCACGATCGAGCCCGGCACGGGGAAGCCCAAGGGAACCAGCGCGGGCGCCGAGGGCCCGCTGCGGCTGGAGGCCAGGATCGCCCGCGCCTTCGATCGCCTCGACGGGGGGAACTAGTCTTCCGATGAGCCCGCTGCGCGTCGAGACCTGCGCGGAAGGCATCCGCACCATCGCGATCGATCGCGAGGAAAAGCGCAACGCCCTGGATGGCCGCACCCTGGAAGAGCTCGAGGCGGCCTTCGCCGCCGCCGGGGCCGACCCGGCCACGCGCGCCATCGTGCTGCGCGGCGCAGGGGAGCGCGCCTTCAGCGCCGGCGCGGATCTCGCCGAGCTGCTCGAGCACGAGACGGTCGACGCGCGCCGCCGCTACTTCGACGGCGTGGCGCGCGTGATCGGCGCGATGCAGCGGGCTGGGCCCCCGGTCATCGCTCGCGTCTCTGGCTACGCCCTGGCGGGCGGCTTCGGTCTGGCCGTCGCCGCCGACTTCACCATCGCGGCGCAGACCGCCCGTTTCGGCCTGCCCGAGATCGGCGTCGGGCTGCTTCCGCTGGTGGTGTCCGCGCCCATCTACCGGGCGCTGGGCAGTCGCAAGGCGCTGCTGGACCTGGTGCTCACCGGGCGCCAGATCGACGCGGAGGAGGCCCGCGAGCTCGGGCTCGTGACGCGCGTGGTCGCCGACGCCGACCTGGACGCCGAGGTCCTGGCGTTGGCGCAGCGCCTGGCGGAGCTGTCGCCCACTACCCTGCGCCTCGGCCGCGAGGCCGTCTACGCGCTGTGCGAGATGGAGTACGGCACTGCCATGAACTACCTGCGCGAGATGATCACGCTCACCTCGATGACCGAGGACGCCGGGGAAGGCATTCGGGCCTTCCTGGAGAAGCGCAAGCCGAAATGGACAGGTCGCTAGCCCAGGAAGCCCGCGGCCTGCTGGCCTCGGCGCGCGCCCTGCTCGACGAGCTGGTCGAGGAGGGCTTCGACGCGGCCGCCGGCCCCGCCGCCCCCCAGGTCGCCCCGGCGCAGCCTGCGCCGGCGCGCCCCGTTCCGGCGGCCCCGGCCGCCGCGGACGGGCGCCAGCTCGACCTCAGCGGCGGCGATCCGCTCTGGCCCGACGAGCCGAGCCTCGACGACGTACGCGGCGCGCTGGGCGATTGCCGGCGCTGCCGCCTGTGTGAAGCCCGCACGCAGATCGTGTTCGGCGACGGGAATCCCCACGCGGATCTGATGTTCATCGGTGAGGGGCCGGGGCAGGAAGAGGACCGGCGCGGTGTCCCCTTCGTGGGCCGGGCCGGCAAACTCCTCACCCAGATGATCGAGAAGGGCCTGAAGATCCCGCGCAGCGACGTCTACATCTGCAACATCGTGAAGTGCCGGCCGCCGGGAAACCGCACGCCTCTCGCCGACGAAGCCGCGACCTGCCGGCCGTTCCTGGACGGACAGATCGAGGCGGTGCGCCCGCGCGTGCTCGTGGCACTGGGGCGACCGGCGACCAGCCTGCTGCTCGGCCGCGACGTCCCCATCAGCAAGGTGCGGGGCCAATGGCACGAGTACCGGGGGATCCCGCTGATGCCGACCTTCCACCCGGCCTTCGTGCTGCGCCAGTACACCGCGCAGAACCGGCGGCTGGTGTGGGACGACCTCGTGGCGGCCCTCGAGCGAAGTCGAAGCTGAGCGCGAGCCGGGCTACTCGGGGCGCTCCGGCACCGCGGCCGACTGCTTCTCGCGGAACTTCTCGAGCGCCTCGCGCACACTGGGATCGGAGCGCGCCAGGATGGCCGCGGCCAACAGCGCCGCGTTCTTCGCCCCGGCCGCTCCGATCGCGAGCGTTCCGACCGGGACGCCCGCCGGCATCTGGACCGTGGCGAGCAGGGCGTCCAGACCGTGCAGCGAGCTGCCGTCGAGGGGCACGCCGAGCACGGGGAGCAGGGTGTGCGCCGCGACCGCACCCGCCAGATGCGCGGCCGCGCCGGCGCCGGCGATCACCACCTCGATGCCGCGCGCCTCGGCGTCGCTCAAGTAGGCGGTCAGGCGCCCAGGGGTGCGGTGGGCGGAGATCACGCGCGCATCGTTCGGGATGCCGAGGCGATCCAACGTCTCGCTGGCGAGCCGCATGGTCCCCCAGTCGCTGCGGCTGCCCATCAGGATCGCGACGCGCGGAGCGGCGGCGGAGCCCGCGCCCCGCCGCGGGCGGGCCCGCCCGCTTCTCGCCCCCTTGCGCGCGGCGCCACCGCCGCGCGGATTCACTCTGCGATTCGCCAACCGACTTTCCTCTTCGACCTCAGCCCCCGCTGGACCGCGCTCGCAGTGTAGGTGCCCGGGCCGCGAAATGGGATAGCCTCGGCCCGAACAGGAGGAGGCGCGTGGAGATCGCTCGCGAACGCGGTGCCCCCGCGGCCGGCACCGCGCTGTGTGGAGTCGTGCTCCACCCCGCAGGCCATACGCGCTCGCCGGCGATGCACAACGCCGCCTTCGCGGCCCTCGGCATCGACGCCGTCTACCTGGCCTTCGACGTCCCGCCTGCGTTGCTGGCCGAGGCCATCGCCGGGGCGCGCGCCTTCGGCGTTCGTCAGCTCGCGGTCTCGATTCCCCACAAGCGGGCCGTGATGGACCACCTGGACGAGATCGACGCCACCGCCCGCCGCATCGGGGCCGTCAACACCGTGACCCTCCGGGACCGGCGCCTGGTGGGGGCGAATACGGACTGGCTGGGCGTGGTGCGCGCCCTGGAGCGCGAGAGCGAGCTAAAGGGAACGCGCGCCGTCGTACTCGGAGCGGGCGGGACGGCCCGGGCCGCCGTCTACGGCCTGCTCGAGCGCGGAGCCCGCGTGGCGGTGCTCAACCGCACGGTGGATCGCGCGCGCGCGCTGGCCGACGAGCTCGGCGCCGAGAGCGCCGGCGGGCTGGCGGACCTGGGCGACACCACCCACGACGTGCTGGTCAACACCACGTCGGTGGGGCTGCGCGAGGACGCGTCTCCCGTGGACGCGGCGGCCATCTCCGCCGGGGCGGTGGTGCTGGACGCGGTCTACGAGCCCGAGCGGACGCGCCTGCTGCGCGACGCCAGCTCCCGGGGTGCGCGCGCCGTGGAGGGCAAGTGGATGCTGGTCCACCAGGCTGCGGAACAGCTGCGCCTGTGGACCGGCTGCGAAGCGCCCGTCGAGGTGATGGCGGACGCGTTCGACCGCGCCGGTGCCGGCGCGGACGGGGCCTAGGCTCCTAGCTGGCGTACCCCCACTTGGACTTGTTCTCCTCGATCTGCTCCGGGGTCGGCTTCGGCTTCTCCTCGACCTCCGGCACCGGGAAGTCGTCCTTGTAGTCCAGCATCTTGGCGTTCAGGGCGACGTCGTCCTGGAAGACGGTGGGCACCTGCTCGTCTTCGAAGATCGCCTCCCAGGGACACTCCGGCTCGCAGACGCCGCAGTTGATGCACTCCTCGGGGTCGATGTAGAGCTGGTTGGGGAAGGTCTTGGTGTCGCTCCCTTTGTACTCGTAGATGCAGTCGACGGGACACACCTCGACGCAGGAAACGTCCAGACAGTCGCGGCAGAGCCGCGTGATCACCCAGGTCATCGTGACACCCTCTCGGAAGGCCGAGCCGCAGCCCGAGGCGCCAGGCCCCGCTACTTGAGCTTCGTCTCTTTGTAAAGAACGTGCTTACGAACCACGGGGTCGTACTTCTTCATCTGGAGCTTGCCTGGGGTGTTCGTCTTGTTCTTCACCGTAGTGTAGAAATGCCCCGTTCCAGCCGTCGATTCCAGCTTGAGCTTCTCGCGCTTGCCCTTCTTCGCCATGGCATGTCCCTCGACGCGGGCCCGGCCGCCCGCTCAGCTCTGGGCCGGCTCGGGGACGGGCTGACCGCTCTTGGCAAACTCGCGCACGCGCCGATCGCCCTCCACGCGCGTGCGCACGCGGCTCGGGGTGCCGCTCTCGGGGTCGACGAGCATCACGTTGGAGGCGTCGATCGAGCCCTCCTGGTCGATCACCCCGCCCGTCCGAGCCCCCTTGCGGCCCGCCTTGAGGTGACGCTTCTGCATGCGCACCTTCTCGACCCGCAACCGGCCGCTCTTCCTGTCGACGCCCAGGACGCGTCCCTGCTTGCCGCGATCGGCCCCCGCGATCACCACCACCAGATCGCCCTTGCGGATCCGACGAATCACGGCCGCCCCTCCAGTGAGCGCATAGGAGTGCGGCAGCGCAGCCCGCGCGTCAAGGGCCCCCGGGGAATCTCCCGGACCCGCCGCGCCGCCATCCCCTGGCCCGCGCGCAGCGTCTCGACGCGCGCCCGGCGCCCGACGCTAAGCTCGGCCCGTGTCGTGTGCGGGGCCCGGGGCCACCAGGGGACGCGGCGCGGGGCTCGGCCGGCTGGCCGCGCTGTGCGCGGCGGCCCTCGCGCTGATCGGCGCGTGCAACGTGCTCCTCCCGGAGCGCTACGCGGTCAACGCGCCGCTGCGCCAGATCGTGCTGGGCATGGGCGTCGCCGCCCCGCCCGACTCCGCTTTCGGCACGCGCCTGCGCGTGCCCGACGGCTTCTCGATCAACCTGTACGCCGACGACCTGCCCGGCGCGCGGATGCTCCGCTTCACGCCGACCGGCGACCTGCTGGTCAGCCTGCCCCCCTCCGGCAACGTGGTCCTGCTCGAGCGCGACGCGAACGGCGACGGGCGCCCCGACGGCCGCCGCGTGCTGCTCGACGGCCTCGAGCTTCCCCACGGCCTCGACCTCCACGACGGCTGGCTCTACGTGGCCGAGACCGGCGCGATCGCCCGCGTGCGGTTCGACGCGGCCACACGCGCCGTGCAGGGCGAGCCCGAACGGGTCGTCACCGACCTGCCCACCGGCGGGCGCCACTGGACCCGCACCCTCCGATTCGGTCCGGAGGGCTGGATGTACGTGTCGATCGGCTCGAGCTGCAACGTCTGCGAGGAGGCCGACCGGCGCCGAGCCGCCATCGTGCGCTACCGCCCCGACGGATCGGGCGAGGAGATCTACGCCACGGGGCTGCGCAACAGCGTCGGCTTCGCCTGGCGACCCCGGACCGGGGAGCTCTTCGCCACGGACAACGGGCGCGACCTGCTGGGCGACGACTTCCCGCCCTGCGAACTCAACCTCATCTCGCAAGGCGCCTTCTACGGCTGGCCCTACGCCAACGGCGACAACGTGCCCGATCCCGATTTCGCAGCGGGCAACGAGGCCCGCATCCGCACGGCGGTCCCACCCGCTCACGGCTTCCGGGCCCACAACGCGCCGCTCGGCATGGCGTTCGTCCGCGGCGATCGGGTGCCGCCCGAGTACCGCGGCGCCGCGCTGGTGGCGCTGCACGGATCGTGGAACCGCACGCAAAAGGACGGCTACAAGGTGGTGTCACTGCATTGGGGCCGTGACGGGCGGATCGAAGAACGGGACTTCGCGGTGGGCTTCGAGCTGGACGAGGACGTGATCGGGCGCCCGGTCGACGTGACCGAGGGCCCCGACGGCGCGTTCTACGTCTCCGACGATTACGCCGGCTCCGTGTACCGCATCGCGTACGAGAAGGAGCGCCGGGCCGGGCCCTGACCCGCGGCGCGTTTCCGGGAGGCGAAGGCCGTGGCGTACCGCCACATCACCCTGGAGCGGGAAGGCGAGTTCGCCGTCGTCAGCATGTGCGAACCCGCGCGGCGCAACGCGCTGTCCGAGGCCCATCTGCGCGAGCTGCTCCACGCGTTCCGCGGGCTGGCCGATGGCGAGGCCCGCGGCGTGATCCTGGCGGCCCAGGGGCCGGTCTTCTGCGCGGGTCACGACTTCGCGGACATGCGGGGACGGGACACGGGGGCCATGCGCGAGCTGCTGGGCGTGTGCGCCGAGCTGATGCAAACGCTCCAGGCGCTGCCGCAACCGGTCGTGGCTCAGGTACAGGGCCTGGCGACGGCGGCCGGCTGCCAGCTCGTCGCGGCCTGCGATCTGGCGGTGGCCGCGGAGTCGGCGCGCTTCGCGGTCCCGGGGGGGCGCGGCGGCTGGTTCTGCACCACGCCCGGCGTGGCGCTGGGGCGCGCGGTGAGCCGCAAGCGGGCCCTGGAGATGCTGCTCACCGGAGACGCCATCGACGCGGCCACGGCCGCCGCGTGGGGGCTGGTGAACCGCGTGGTGCCCGACGCGCAGCTGGCGGCCGAGACCCGGGCGCTGCTGGCGCGCGCCACCCGAGGCAGCGCCCTCTCCAAGAAGCTCGGCAAGCAGGCCTTCTACCGCCAGATCGACCTCGACACCCCCGGCGCCTACGCCTATGCGACCGAGGTCATGGCGACGGCCTCCCAGGGCGAGGAGGCCCGCGAGAACCTGCTCGCCTTCCTCGAGAAGCGCACGCCGCGCTTCCCGCGCTGAGCGGATCGACCTAGAACGGCTCGCCGCCGTCGTCCGACGCGCCGCCGCGCAGGGCGCGCAGGACGTCGCGCAGCTCGTCGGCCGGCAGCAGGCGCAGCCCGACGGCCGCGAAGCCGTAGGACGCCGCGAAGGCCGCTGCGGCCGCGGCCCTGGCCCCCAGCTCCGCCTGCCACAGGGCCGCGGGCCAGGCGAGGACTGCCGGCGCCATCAGCAGCAGGCTGTGGCCCGCCGGCAACCAGATCCGCCCGCGCACCCCGAGGCTGGCGTACGCGCAGGCGAAGAACAGCGCGGACGCCCCCGCGTACACCCCGGAGACCCGGAACGCCACGTCGACGCCGTCTCCGGCAACGACCCGCAGCAGCCCCAGCGCGGTCGCCACCGCGTAGATCACATTGTTGGCGGAGGCACTGCCGGCGAGACCGCGCAGGTAGAGCAGCCCGTTGCAGCTGGCACCGGCGCAGTAGAACATCACGGCCACCAGGATCAGCGCGACGCAGGGGTAAACAGGTGCGAAGGCATCAGTCAACAACAGCTCGATCGCGGAGCGTCCGAGGAGCGCCCAGCCCACCACGCCGACGCACGAGGCCGCGGCGGCGTAGCGCATCATCGTGCCGCCCCACTGGCGCAGCCGCTCCGTCTGGCCCAGCTCCTCCAGCTCCGCCAGGATCGGCATCAGCCCGCGGCGCGCGGCGAGGAAGAGTCCCTGGGAGAGCGCGTAGACCTGGACCGTCAGGCCCAGGAAGCCGGCCTCCCGCGTCGCGACCCAGGCCGCGACCGCGTAGACGGCGAACTGCGTCTGCACCGCCGCCGCCAGCGTTCCGACGAACGCGAAGCCGGCGTAGGCCAGGTGCGGGCGCAACGACGGCCAGCGAAACAGCGCCGGCCTGATCGGCACAACCGACACCAGTGCGCCCAGCGCGAGCGCCAGCAGCAGGCCGTGCATCACCGGGAGGGCCGCGAAGACGCCGGTGAGCCCCAGCGCCTGGAACGAGAACACGACCACCGGCAGCGTCAACGCCGCGCGCAGCAGCTCCAGCGCAACCGCCTTGCCCACGTGACCGGTGGGGATGAAGAGGCTCCGCGTCGCTTCCTGCGCGCAGCGCACCAGGCACAGCAGGCCGATCAGCAGACACACGCCCAGGCCGAGGCCCAGCGCCGGCGAGAACCCCAGCCAGGCGACGGCCGCGGCGGCCCCCAACGCCGAGAGCAGCAGCCGGGTCGTCCAGATCGTGGAGCCCAGCGCGAGGGCCGCGGAGCGGTTGCCAAGCTGCCAGGCGGGCGCCAGGTAGCGGATCTCCACCATCGGCAGTCCCGCTGTGGACGCCGTCTGCAGGATCGCCAGCACCGCCATCACGGCGGCGTACCGTCCGTAGCCCTCGGCGCCCAGCAAGCGCGGAATGACCACGGCGGAGATCCCGGCGATGGCGTAGGCGAGCGAGCGCCCGCCCACCATCTGGACGAGGTTTCGCGCACTCCGCCGCGCGGCGCTGCCCGCGTGCCTAGCGATGACGCCACTCCTCGGCGGGCCCCCCGAACCGCCGGGCGAGTGCCTCGACCGCGTCGCCGTAGGTCTCTTCCAGAAAGGCCCGGCAGGCATCGGGCATCTGGATGCGCGGCCCCCGGTGGATCGTCTCGCGGTACGGGAACGAGGACCAGTCGACGTCCTCGGAGACGCCGATGTGTCGAAACACCCCGCTGAGCAGCGCTCGCGGCCGCTCGACGATGTCGTCGTAGAAGCCGACGAAGAGCTGACTCTCGGGGAAGACGCTCAGCCAGCAGTCGAGGGTGCGCAGATAGTCGCTCCTGCGGCGTGCGGTCCGCCGCTTGAAGTGCGCGTAGAACTCCCGGTCGCCGACGTCCTCGTAGCGCCTGCCGCTGCGCGACACCAGGTCCATCAGGGCGTGGGACCAGGCCCGCTCGATCGGATTCCGCATCAGGAAGACCAGGCGCGCGTCCGGCGCGACGCTGCGGACGAAGCGGACCCTTCTGCGACTCAGCGTCGAGTAGCCGGGCGTGATGTCCCCCTTGACCTTGCCCTGCCCGGGCGCGAACAGGGCCGCGTAGTCGTTCAACCGCTTGTAGAACTCCTTGTCGAAGAAGTGGGGCTCCTTCGGCTCCGGCGGAAGGTAGACCGAGGGGTGATGGGCGAGATTCGCGCGCAGCCAGTGCGTTCCCGACTTCTGCGCTCCGATGCCGATGAAGTCCGGCAGGCCCAGCTCCGCCGCCGAGCGCAAGCCCAGCGAGTACATCCA
>JAZFWH010000251.1:0-8808 GCA_036482635.1 Myxococcota bacterium | reverse complement strand
GTGATCGCCGCCATGGCCGAGGCGATGCGCGAGAGCTTCGGCAACCCGTCCAGCGTGCACGCTGAGGGGGCCGCGGCGCGCGCCCTGGTGGAGCGCGCGCGCGGGCGCGTCGCCAGCCTGCTCGGCGTGGACCCCGCCGACGTGCTGTTCACCGCGGGGGCGACCGAGGCCAACCACACCGCACTGCTGGCCGTGGCGCGCGCCGCGTCCGGCCGCGACCGCCACGTGGTGAGCTCCGCGGTCGAGCACCCGTCGGTGGACGCACCGCTCTCGGTCCTGGAGCGGGAAGGCTGGCGCGTGACGCGGCTGCCAGTCGACTGCGACGGGCTGCTCGACCTGGACGCGCTGGCCGCGGCCCTCGCGCCATCGCCCACCTTGCTCTCGATCATCTGGGCCAACAACGAAACCGGCGTGGTGCAGCCGATGGCGCGCATCGCGGAGCTGGCGCGGGAGCGGGGCGTGCTGGTGCACGCCGACGCGACCCAGGTGCTGGGCAAGCTCGCGGTCGACCTGCGCCGCGTACCCCTCGACCTGCTCTCGCTCTCTGCCCACAAATTCAACGGCCCCAAGGGCGTCGGCTGCCTGGTGGTGAGGAGCGGCCTGGCCTTCGAACCGCTGCTGGGCGGGGGCCCTCAGGAGCGGCGGCGGCGCGGTGGCACCGAGAACGTCCCGGGCGTGGTGGGGCTGGGCGTGGCCTGCGAACTGGCCGAACGCGAGCTGGCCGCGCGCGGAGAGCGCTACGCGCGCCTGCGCGACCGGCTGTGGGAGGGGATTCATGCCAAGGTGCCCGGCGTGCGCCGCAACGGGTCGGCACGCCACGTGCTCCCGAACACCCTGAATGTCGAGTTCGAGGAGACCGCGGGCGAGGTGTTGCTCCAGGCCCTCGATCTGGAGGGCATCGCCGTGTCCTCGGGTGCGGCCTGTGCCTCGGGCTCGATCGAGCCCTCCCACGTCCTGCTGGCCATGGGGCGCAGCCCGGCCGCGGCGCGCGGCTCGCTGCGCTTCAGCGTCGGACACGGTACCGACGAGGCGCAGGTGGACCGGGTGCTGGCAATCCTGCCCGACCTGGTGCAGCGGGTGCGGAACGCGGGCGCCGGATGAGCGAGCGAAGCGAGCGCGCAGCGAGGCGCAGCCGAGCGGAGGCGGGCCCCCGCAAGGCAAGCGAGCGAAGCGAGCGCGCAGCGAGGCGCAGCCGAGCGGAGGCGGGCCCCCGCCAGACCAAGGAACGCATCGTCGTCGCCATGTCCGGCGGTGTCGACTCGTCGCTGGCCGCCGCGCTGATGGTCGAGCGCGGTTGGGACGCCGTCGGTGTGACCATGAACCTGGCCGGGAGCGCTTCGCGCTGCTGCTCCCTGGCCGACGCCGACGACGCGCGTGGCGTGGCGGAGCGCCTGGGCATCCGCTTCTTCGTGGCGAACTACGCGGACCGCTTCCGCCGCGAGGTGGTGGAGGCCTTCGCGGACGAGTACCTCGCGGGGCGCACGCCGATCCCGTGCGTCACCTGCAATTCGCGCTTCAAGTTCGAGTATCTGCTGGAGCGAGCGCGCGCCTTCGGAGCCTCGCACGTGGCGTCCGGCCACTACGCCCGGGTCGACACGGACCCGACCACTGGACTGCGTCGCTTGCGCCGGGCCGTCGACCGCGAGAAGGACCAGAGCTACTTCCTGTTCGAGCTCGACCAGAGGCGCCTCGCGTCCGTGCACTTCCCCCTCGGCGGCATGACCAAGTCGGAGGTGCGCGCGCGAGCGCGCGCCCTCGGACTGGCCACTGCAGACAAGCCGGAGAGCCAGGAGATCTGCTTCGTGCCGGACGGCGACTACGCGGCGGTGGTAGAACGCCTGCGTCCTGGCGCGCTGCCCGGTGAGGGTGAGGTCGTCGACCGCTCGGGTCGCGTGCTGGGTCGCCATCGCGGCATCCACCACTTCACCGTGGGCCAGCGACGGGGCCTGGGCGTGAGCGCCGGGCGCAGGATCTACGTCTCGGCTCTCGATGCCCGCAGCAATCGCGTGGTGGTGGGGGGCCGCGACGAGCTCGAGGTGCACGGTGCACGGCTGCAGCGCGTGACGTGGGTCGCCGGTTCGCCTCCGCGCCGGCCGATCCGCGCGTCGGTGCGTGTGCGCTACCGCCACGTGGGTGCGCGCGCCGCGATCGAGCCGGGCGCCGGCCGCAGCGCGTGCGTGCTGTTCGACGAGCCGGTGGCCGCGGTGGCGCCGGGGCAGGCGGCGGTCTTCTACGACGGCGACACGGTGCTGGGTGGGGGGTGGATCGCCGGGCCGCTTCCGTGAGCGACGTCGACGATGCCCCCGTCGATCGGCTGGAGCTGGCGCTGGGTTACCGCTTCGCCGACCGCGACCTGCTCGCGACGGCCCTCTCTCACCCCTCCTACGCCCACGAGATCCACGGAACCCGAGGCAACGAGCGGCTCGAGTTCCTCGGCGATGCGGTACTCGACCTCGCCATCGCACGCCTGCTCTACAGCGCGCACCCCGCCTGGACGGAGGGCGAGCTCACCCGGGCCCGCGCGGCGCTGGTGAACCAGGGCCACCTCGCCGAGCGCGCGCGGGAGATCGAGCTGGGGCGCTTCGTCAAGCTCGGGCGTACCGAGCAGGTGTCGGGCGGCGCCCAGAAGGACTCGATCCTGGCCAACTGCTTCGAGGCGCTGGTGGGCGCGATCTACCTGGAGGGTGGGCTCGACGCCGTGATGACCCTGGCGCAGAAGCTGTTCGGCCTCGCCCTGGGGGCGGGCGCGGCGCCGGCGCCCGACGCCAAGACGGAGCTCCAGGAGTGGTCACACGCCCGGTTTCGCAGCACCCCGACCTACCGCATGGTGGGGGACACGGGCACCAATCAGGACGAACGGCGTTTCACCGTCGAGGTGCTGATCGCCTCCGAGCCCTGGGGGCGAGGGGTGGGGCGCTCGAAGCAGGTGGCCGAGCGCGCGGCCGCGGCGGCCGCGTTGGCGTGCGTGGGCGACGCCGAGGGGCGGAGGGATCCCCGCGAAGATGGCTGAGAGCGGGCTCCCTCACCGCGCCGGGGCGGCGGCCATACTGGGTCGGCCCAACGTCGGCAAGTCCACACTGCTCAACCGGCTGCTGGGCACCAAGCTCGCCATCGTCAGCCCGAGGCCACAGACCACGCGCAGCCGGATCCTCGGCATCCTCACCCGTCCGAACGCGCAGATCCTGCTGCTCGACACGCCCGGCCTGCACGAGAGTCCGAAGCCGCTGAACGCGGCCATGAACCAGCTGGTCGAGAAGGCCGTGGCGGATTGCGACGTTGCACTGGTGTTATTCGACCTCACCCGAGGCTGGGAGGCCGAGGAGTCGGCGCTCGCCGAGCGCTGCGCCGCGCGGGGCCGGGCGTGGCTGGCGGTGGGCACCAAGCTCGACCTGCCGCGCGCGCGCAGCGCGGGTTGGCCCGCCGCGGCACACCCCGGGGCGAGCCTCTCGGCGCGCACTGGGGAGGGGGTCGAAGCGCTCCTCGAGCAGATCGTGCGCCACCTGCCCGAGTCGCCGCGGCTCTACCCGGAGGACGCGCTGAGCGACCGACCGCTGCGTTTCCTGGTCGCCGAGCTGGTGCGCGAAGCGGCCTTCGAGGCCTTGGAGCAGGAGCTGCCCTACGAGCTGGCGGTCGAGGTGATCGAGTTCCGCGAGGAGCGCGCAGATTTCGCGCGGATCCGCGCCGACCTGCTGGTCCAGCGCGCGTCCCAGAAGGCGATCGCGATCGGCGCCGGCGGCTCGATGATCAAGCGAATCGGCAGCCGGGCCCGGCCCGCGATCGAAGAGCTGCTGCGGGCGAAGGTGCACCTCGAGCTCTGGGTCAAGGTCGAACCGAAGTGGGCAAAGCGCCCGAAGCGCTTGAAGTCGCTGGGCTATTCCTGATCTCAGCGCGCCGCGCCGAGGTTTGACTGAGGCCGCGCCGATCGTGTAGGTTGCACGTTTTGGCGGCGCGAAGCGATCCGCGCGCCGGATTCCCAGCCCCAAAGCCGGGAGAACACCTGAGGAGATGGCATGAGCCAGAAGGATGTCGTCATCGCCAGCGCCGTGCGAACGCCCATCGGGTCGTTCCAGGGCGCGCTCGCGTCGCTCTCCGCCACGGATCTGGGCGCGGTGGCGGTGCGGGAGGCCGTGAAGCGGGCCGGCGCGCAGCCGGAGCAGATCGAGCGCGTGCTGATGGGCAACGTGCTGTCGGCGGGGATGGGCCAGGCTCCGGCCCGCCAGGTCGTGATCAAGGCGGGGCTGCCCGACACCACGGGCGCCATCACCGTGAACAAGGTGTGCGGCTCGGGCCTCCAGGCCGTGATGTTCGCGCGCCGCGAGATCCTGGTCGGCGACGCCGAGGTGCTGGTCGCCGGCGGGATGGAGTCGATGACGAACGCCCCCTACGTGTTGCCGAAGGCCCGCGCCGGCTACCGCATGGGCAACGGCGAGATCGTCGACACGATGATCTACGACGGGCTGTGGGACCCCTACGACGACATGCACATGGGAAACTGCGGCGACCTGGTGGCCGAGAAGTACGGCTTCAGCCGGCAGGACCAGGACGAGTTCGCCACCACCAGCTACCGCCGCGCGTTGGCAGCCCAGAAGGAGGGGCGCTTCAAGGCCGAGATCGTGCCGGCCGAGGTGCCCCAGCGCCGGGGCGAGCCGCTGCTCGTGGACGAGGACGAGGAGCCCAAGCGCGGCAACATCGAGAAGATGGCCAAGCTGCGGCCGGCCTTCTCCAAGCAGGGCACGGTGACGGCGGCGAACGCCTCCTCCATCAACGACGGCGCGGCGGCGCTGGTGGTGAGTTCGGCCGAGGCGGCGCAGCGCAACGGCTACCAGGTCCTGGCGCGCATCGTGGGCGACTCGACGGTGGCCGTGGAGCCCAAGTGGTTCACCATCGCGCCCATCCAGGCACTGGCGAAGCTCTACGAAAAGACCGGCAGGAAGGCCGGCGACTGGGACTTCTACGAGATCAACGAGGCCTTCTCGGGCGTGACCATGGCCGCGGTGAAGGAGCACGGCCTCGATCCGGACACCGTGAACGTCAACGGCGGCGCGGCCGCACTCGGGCATCCGATCGGCTGTTCCGGGGCGCGGGTGCTGGTGACGCTGATCCACGCGCTCCGCGACCGCGGCAAGAAGACCGGCGTGGCCACCCTCTGCATCGGCGGGGGCGAGGCCGTCGCCCTCGGCGTGGAGCTCGTCTAGCCATGGACACCCTGGGCGTGATCGGAACCGGAACGATGGGGGGCGGCATCGCCCAGGTCGCAGCGCTGGCCGGCTACGACGTCGTCTTCCAGAACCGCAAGCAGGAGTCGGTGGACCGGGGCCTCGGGCGCGTGCGCAAGTCCCTCGAGCGGCTGGTTGCAAAGGACAAGCTCACCGAGTCGGCGCGCGACGAGGCGCTGGACCACATCCGCGGCGTGGTGCCCCTGGAGGAGCTCAAGCGCTGCGACCGGGTCATCGAGTGCGCTCCCGAGGACTTCGAGCTGAAGCGCGAGCTGCTCGAGAAGCTCGACGCGATCCTGGGCGACGAGGCGATCATCGCCACCAACACGTCGAGCCTGTCCGTGACGAAGCTCGCCTCGCACGTGAACCGTCCGGGCTACTTCGTGGGCATGCACTTCTTCAACCCGGTGCCCGCCATGAAGCTGGTGGAGATTGTCCGAGGCATGCGCACCTCGGACTCGACGGTCGCCGCCATGCGCGGCCTGGCCGAGCGGCTGAACAAGGTGCCCATCGAGGTGAAGGACTCGCCCGGCTTCGTCGTCAACCGGGTGCTCTTCCCGATGATCAACGAGGCGGCCTTCGCGCTCCAGCAGGGTGTCGCGGAGCCGGACGGGATCGACGAGTGCATGAAGCTCGGTTGCAACCACCCGCTCGGTCCCCTGGCGCTGGCGGACCTCGTGGGCCTCGACGTGGTCTACGCGATCCTCGACAGCCTGTACCGCGAGTACGGCGAGCAGCGCTACGCGCCCTGCATCGAGATCAAGAAGCGCGTCGAGGCCGGCTGGTTGGGCCGCAAGACCGGGCGCGGCTTCTACAACTACGAGAAGTAGCGTGGCGGGCGGCGCGCCCGACGTCGTGGTCTACGAGGTCGGGCCCCGGGACGGCCTGCAGAACGAGCCGGACACCGTTCCGACCCCGGCCAAGCGCGAGCTGATCACGCGGCTCGCGACGGCGGGCCTGTCGCGCATCGAGATCACCTCCTTCGTCTCACCGAAGTGGATCCCGCAGCTCGCCGACGGCGAGGATCTGGCGGCCACGCTCCCGGTCCTGCCCGGCGTCGTGTACAGCGCCCTGGTTCCGAACGAGGCGGGCTACGACCGGTTTCGGGCGGCGGGGGGAGCCCAGGTCGCGGCCATCTTCGTCTCCGCCAGCGAGACCCACAACCGCAAGAACGTGAACCGCTCGATCGCCGAACAGCTGGAGCGGCTGCGGCCGGTCGCCGAGCGCGCGCGCGCCGACGGGACGCCGCTGCGCGCCTACGTTTCCACGGTGTGCGGCTGCCCCTACGAAGGCGAGGTGTCGGTGAGCGCGGTGGTGCGACTCGCGCGGCGGCTGGTCGAGCTCGGCGCGCGCGAGGTCTCGCTGGGCGACACGATCGGCGTCGGCCACCCGGCCCAGGTGCGCGAGCTGGTGGGCGCGCTGGCCGGCGAAGTGCCGCTCGAGGGCATCGCGCTCCACCTCCACGACACCTACGGCCGCGCGCTGGCCAACCTGCAGGCCGGTTACGAAGCCGGCATCCGCACCTTCGACGCCTCCGTGGGCGGGCTGGGAGGCTGCCCGTACGCGCCGGGCGCTTCGGGCAACGTGGCCACCGAGGACGTGGTGGATCTGTTCGAGACGGCCGGCGTCGCCACCGGCGTCGACCTCGACGCGCTGGTCGACACGAGCGCGTGGCTGGAGCGCGACGTGCTGCACCGCGCGCTGCCGGGGCGCGTGTACCGGGCCCGCCTCAGCGCACGCGAGCGCAGTCCGGGGCGCGGAAGGGGAGAGGGGTGAAGCGCGGCAAAGACGTCGAGCAGCGCCTCGAGCGGATCCGCGCCGGCGGCGATCCCAAGTACCACGAGAAGGCGCTCAGCCAGGGCAAGCTCTTCTGCCGCAAGCGCCTCGCGCTGCTCCTCGACGAGGGCTCGTTCGTCGAGGACGGAGCCTTCGCCAACAGCCTGGCCGGCGACCTCCCGGCGGACGGCGTGGTGACCGGTAGCGGCAGCGTGGACGGCCGGCCCGTCTGCGTGATGGCCAACGACTCGACGGTCAAGGCGGGGTCCTGGGGCGCGCGCACGGTGGAGAAGATCCTGCGCATCCAGGAGCGCGCGGAGCGAGCGCGCGTGCCGCTTCTCTACCTGGTGGACTCGGCCGGCGCGCGCATCACGGATCAGGTCCAGATGTTCCCGGGGCGCCGGGGCGCGGGTCGCATCTTCTACAACCAGGTGCGCCTGTCCGGAATGGTGCCGCAGGTGTGTCTGCTGTTCGGTCCGTCCGCCGCCGGTGGCGCCTACATCCCGGCCTTCTGCGACGTCGTCTTCATGGTGGAGGGCAACGCGAGCATGTACCTGGGCTCGCCGCGGATGGCCGAGATGGTGATCGGCCAGAAGACGACCCTGGAGGAGATGGGCGGCGCGCGCATGCACTGCTCCGTGTCGGGGTGCGGGGACCTGCTGGCGAAGACCGAGCCCGAGCTGATCGCAGCCGCCCGCACCTATCTCGGCTACTTCCCGACCCGCTCCGAGCAGGAGCCGCCGGCCGCGGAGGCGCGCGCCCCGGCCAAGTCCTGCGCGGACCTGGAAAGCCTGGTGCCCGCCGAGGAGAACAAGCCCTTCGACATGCGCGAGGTGGTCGAGCGCGTGATCGACGCCGGCTCGTTCTTCGAGATCAAACGGCTCTTCGCCGGCGAGATCCTGACCGGCCTCGCCAGGATCGACGGCCAGCCGGTCGGCATCCTCGCCAACCAGCCGAAGGTGAAGGGCGGGGTGCTGTTCGTGGATTCGGCGGACAAGGCGGCGCGCTTCATCTGGCTGTGCGACGCCTTCGGCATCCCGCTGGTCTTCCTGGCCGACGTGCCGGGCTTCATGATCGGCAAGCAGGTGGAGCGGCAGGGCATCATCCGCGCCGGCGCCAAGATGATCAGCGCCGTCGCCGAGGCCACCGTGCCGCGCGTGAGCGCGATCGTGCGCAAGGCCTACGGAGCGGGGTTGTACGCGATGAGCGGCTCGGGCTTCGCCCCCGAGGCCTGCATCGCGCTGCCCGGCGCAATGATCGCAGTCATGGGTCCCGAGGCGGCCGTGAACGCGGTCTACTACAACAAGCTCAAGGACCTGCCGGCCGACGAGCGTGTGGCCCAGGAGGCCAAGCTGCGCGAGGAGTACCGGCAGGAGGTCGACATCGAGCGCCTGGCCAGCGAGCAGGTGATCGACGCGATCGTGCCCCCGGCCGCCCTGCGCGACGAGATCGCCGCCCGCCTGCGCGTGGCCCGCGGACGCCGTGACCCGCCGCCGCGCAAGCGCCGCGGGGTGACTCCGGTCTGATCGGAGCTCGGAGGGCGCCGCGGAGGGGGCGGCCGGCCTCCTCCGCGTCGGTCGCTGCGCTCGTCGTCAGGTCTCCACCGGTGCGAGTTCCGTGGCTCGCTTGCTCCCTCCAGTGCGTCCGCCGGCCGCCCCCTCCGCGGCGCTCGTTCCGTTCCGATCGAACGCGAAGACGGCCGCGGCGAAGACGGCGAAGGCGACTGCGGCCAGGCTGCTCCAGGTGAAGATCTCGTCGTACCAGTGCCAGCGGTCCGCGATCAGCCAGGTGAGCGCCGACAGCGCGCACAGGGCGA
>JAZFWH010000250.1:0-14957 GCA_036482635.1 Myxococcota bacterium | reverse complement strand
CGCGGCGAAGGCGCAGCCGACCCAGGCGGGCGCGATCGGCAGCGCGTCGATCCACGCCTGTGTCCACGGGCGCGGCGCCTGCCCGGGCGCGGGGCTAGCGGCGGCGGTCGAGACCTCGGCCACGGATTCAGGGTACCAGCTCGCGCGGGCGTGGAGCACCACGCTCTGCTTAGACAGCAGACATCGCTTCCGGCCCTGGCCACGTGTACGTGCAGCTACGCACCACGGCGCCACCGTGAGTTTCCATGCTGGATACGCCGGCGTTCTGGGCACCGAGGTGTTCGTAGAACCGCCTCGCCGAGGAGTTGGTTTCCAGTACCCAGAGATAGACCCCCAGGTCGGGGTACAGGGAGGCAAGCCAAGCTCCGGCTCGCCTCATGAGCGACGATCCGATTCCGGCTCCTTTCGCGGCATGGGCAACATGAATGTTGTCAACGAAGGAGCCCCATTGGGGATCGTGGGCGCCATACGCGCAAACGAAGCCAAGCAGGTTCGCGCCATCGGCAGCTACCTGGACGAATTGATTCTCAGGAGGGTGATCGAGCGTCTTGCGCCACACACGGAGCCGTTCCTCCGGTAGGTCTCCGTCGAGGAAAGCGTCGTGCAAGGCGCCCCGGTAGTTCTCACGCCAGCTGCGCGCGTGGAGAAGCGCGATGGCGTCCGCGTCGGACGGCTCCGCTGGGCGATACTCGATCATTTCCTCTGCTGCTGCCTGACTTGCTTACAGGCTGCGAGCCTGCGACCGCGAAAGCAGCAGCCTTTGCAGCACAGTAGCAGCGGGGGAAACCAGCGGGCGAAGGCCCCACTCACACCCGCGCGCCCAGGCGCCGATATGTCGACTGTGCGGTCTCCCAACCTCAGTGTCTGGGTTCTGGTGATTCCAGGCGCCTTCTTGCAGATGACCAGCTCGGGGCTCCACAGTCTCGTTCTGCTCTGCCTGGGAACGGCCGTCCAAGGGATTGGGCTGTGGATTCATCTGCGGGCCAAGGGCCGCAACCGCTGGTGGGCGCTCCTGGCGCTCGCCCCGGTGTTCGGCTGGGTAGGCGCGGTCTACCTCCGGAGCCAAGCGCAGCTCGAAGCCCGTGCTCGAGAGAAGGCGGTCACCCCCCGCGCGGACTCGCGCCTCAGCCGCATGGCCCTGGGGGCGCTCTTGGCCGGCGCCGCCGCCTGCCTCTGGCCCCTGTTCGCCTTCGAGCCCGGCGTGCCGCCCTGTCAGGGGATGAGTCCAGAAGCAGGGCGGATGTTCGAACGTTTCCTTGCCTTCGCCCTCGCGCTGACCGCGGCTGCGCTGCTGTTCGGGGGAATCGCCGTGCTCCGCATCAAATGGAGTCGTGGCGGACTCCGCGGACGCTGGCTGGCCCAGCTCGCCCTGATCCTGGGCGTCATCAACCTGCTTCAGGTGATCGCGCTCCCCCGCTTTCTGATCTTCCGCGAGATGGCCGTGCAGACGGGAACACTCCAGAGACTCCATCGAGCGGAGGCGCGCTACCGGACGCTTTATCCGGAGTTTGGCTACAGCCCGGACCTCCGATCGCTTGGCCCTCCGCCTCCAAGCGTGCCTCCGTCGCTGGAGCGCGCGGGACTCGTGGACGGCTCCCTCTCCGAGGGGATCTACTGCGCGGGCGAGGATCGCCTCACCTATGAGCCGCGCACGGGGGACGACGGCACCATCGTCGCGTATACCGTCCATCTGAACTTGCACGGAAATACGAGACTAATGGACGAGACCGGTTCGATCCGGTTCGTCGCGAATCCCCCGGAGTGACCTCGTGAGCCCGGAGCGGTGGAACGAGGCGGCGTACGCCGCTCTCGAGGTGGCGTTCTCGTTCGTAGAACGTCTTGGGCTTCCGCTCGCGATCCTGGCATGGGCCACCGTATTCCTCGCAGCCGCCGGCATGGCCGGCGTGTTGGGTCGCTACTCGCTTCGGGCGTGTCTCCTGCCCTCGCTCGGCGTGGGAGCGCTTGCCCTGTTCGCCCATTCGCTCGACTACTGGGTCACGCTCCGCATGAGCCCGACGCTTGGCATGGAGGCAAACCCGATCTGGCGCATCGTAATCGACGCCTTCGGCCTTCGGCTGGCGCTGGCATACGGGCTGAGCGGAAAGCTCCTACTCTCGGTGCTGAGCTTCGAGTTGTTCGCCTATTATCTCTTGCAGCGAGAGCGGCTCTATCCGATGGGAGCAGACGGAATCCGATCGTTCTGGGGTAACTACGGCCGCACGAGCCGCGGATTCAAGGCCGTCCGCTGGGCCAATCTCGTGAACTTCTTCTGCTTCGGCTTCGCGCTCCTCAGTCCCTTCGTGGCCTACGTGGCCCTCCTGAATGGTCTGGTGAACCATCCCGCCTATCTCCGTCTGCCCTCCATGCCGATCGTATTGGTCGTGTACCTGGGCGCGCTCGCCGCGGGCTACCCGCTCGTGACCTACCGCGCGTTTCGCCGATCGGGGCACGCCGGCTGACCGCCTCTTCGAAGCTCGGCCTCCGCCCCCGCAGTCATTCGATCTTGAATCTCTGCATCTTCTTGTAGAGACCCTCGTTGTCGTGGAATAGGCCGAGACGGATCGAGGCCAAGGCTGGTAGGACCGCACGTGCGTGCCGAAAGGTGTCCCGCGCCAAACGCCCGTAGCCAGGGCACTTTTCCATCCCCCTTGACCTTGAACCTGGGTTCAGGCTGTACCTTCTGGGGCGGGAGGAGAAAGTGTCATGAATGAGGGAAGAACTGCGAAACCGGTAGGCCGTGTTCTCAGGTTGCTGATGGGTACGCTGCTCACGATCCATGCGGCACAGCACATGATCTCGGGAGATACGACGCTGAACCTGCAAGCGGCGGCGATCGTGTTGGGACTGCTCCTACTCTATACGCTGGTTCATTTGGCAATCTCCAGCTTCGTTCCGTCGATCAACGCGTGGCTTGGCGCGGTGATCGCTCTTGCGCCCGCCATCCTGCTCTTCGCGCTGGTCGATCCGTCCCTGCGGTTCTCATTGGTGCTGTTCATAGGCGTTTCGCTTGTGGTGACGGCGATCCGCGCGGACGGCGGCTGTGAGGTCATGACGTTGCCGGGAATGTTGATGGGCAAGAGGACGCATCTGGTTTGCATCGTGTTCTCGCCGCTGGACTGGCTTGAAGACAGACTCACCGGAGGCATCTCGACCGCGAAAAGTGAAACCTCCTGGCGGGGGGACGAGCGAGCGTGACCGAAGCCGAGCTGACCCCGCCGGCGGTCGAGACCGACTCACTCCTGGCTGCGATCGGGTCTGCGGGAAGCCTGTGCCTCATTCCACGTTCAATCGCTTCATCTTCTTGTACAGGCCTTCGCGCGTGATGCCGAGGCCGCGGGCGGTCTGGGTGCGGCGGCCGCCGTTGGCGGCGAGGGCGCGGCGGATCAGCCATGCCTCGATGCGAGCGAGGGTCTCGCGCAGGGACTCGCCAGGCTCGACGCTCGCCTCGACGGGCTCGAGGATGCCGAACAAGCGCTCGGAGAAGCGCTCCGGGGCGAGGGTTTCGCCGCGCTCGGCGAGGATCAGCGCGCGGTGGATTTCATTTTCCAGCTCGCGCACGTTGCCCGGCCAGCGGTAGGACTGGAGCAGCTGCAGGGCGTCCGCAGCGAGACGGCTGCGCGGGCTGCGCTCGCGGTGGGCGTGCAGCGCGAGGAAGTGCTCGGCCAGCGGCTGGATGTCGGTCGGGCGCTCGCGCAGCGGCGGCACGTGGATGGGGAACACGGCCAGTCGGTAGTAGAGGTCTTCCCGGAAGCGACCTGCGAGCGCTTCGCGCCAGAGATCGCGGTTGGTGGCGGCGACGACGCGCACGTCGATCCGACGCGAGCTCGCGCTGCCCAGAGGGCGCAGCTCGCGTTCCTGGAGCACGCGCAGCAGCTTGGCCTGGAAGGGCCGCGACGTCTCGCTCACCTCGTCGAGGAAGAGCGTGCCCCGATCCGCCGCCTCGAAGAGGCCCTTGCGATCCCGTTCGGCGCCGGTGAAGGAGCCGCGCACGTGCCCGAACAGCTCGCTCTCGAGCAGGGTGTCGGCGAAGGCCGCGCAGTTGACTGCGACGAACGCGCCGCTCGCGCGCGGGCCGCCGTAATGAATGGCGCGCGCCAGGAGCTCCTTGCCGGTGCCCGTCTCGCCGCTGAGGAGCACGGTGGCCTGGGAGCGGCTCGCGCGCTCGACCAACGCGAGCACCGCGGCCATCTCCGCGCTGCGGCCGACGATCGCGTCGGTAGCGTCGGCAGCGGCGGGGGAGGGCGCCGAGGGATCCGGCGGCCGGGCGCCGGCGCGCACCAGGTTCTCGAGGCGCTCGCGCAGACTGCCTTCGCTGGCCGCGTCGTTGCCGGGGGCGGGACAGAGCACGACGTCCGCGGCGCCCGCCGCCAGCAGGTCGGGCACCCGCGCCGCCTGCTCCGCGGCCAGCCACACCACCAGCGGTGGGCAGCGCCGCCGGCGCCGCAGGCGCACCAGACCGAGCAGGGTGTTCTCGACACTCGTCGCGTCCAGGGCGATCGCGTCGAACCCCTGGAGCGGGAGCGCCAGAGCGCCCTCGACGTCGCGTTCCCAAACCACGTCCAGCGTCGGCGCCTGGGCGAGCTGGGCCGCGGCGAGCTGCTCCCCGCGGCCGATCCACAGAATCGAACGAATCGAACCCATGCCTACCTCCCGTGCGGGGCGTCGGCATGGGGAGCAAGGCGCGTGCCGTTGAGGCGCGCGCTGCGCGGCGCACGGGGCGCGGAGTGCGTGCGAGTGGCCGTCGGGCGATCGCGACCGGCCGTTCGTGGCCGCGCTAGCCGGGATCAGGCCCGAGCTTCACCAGCATCTTGCCGAGGTTCTCTCCGCGCAGCATGCCGAGGAAGGCGCCCACCGCGTTCTCGATGCCCTCCACGACGGTCTCCTTGACGGTGATCCGGCCCTCGCCGAGCCAGCGGGTCATGTCGGCCAGGAAGGCCGGCAGGCGGTCGAAGTGGTCGGCGACGATGAAGCCCTGCATGGTGATGCGCTTGCCCACCAGGTAGATCAGGTTGCGGGGGCCCGGAGGCGGAGTCTCGGCGTTGTACGTCGAGATCATGCCGCAGGCGGCGATGCGGCCGAAGGGATTCATCCGGTCGAGAGCCGCGTCGAGCTGGTCGCCCCCGACGTTGTCGAAGTAGACGTCGATGCCGTCCGGGCAGGCCTGCGCGAGCGCCTCGTCGAGGTCCGCCGTCCGGTAGTTGAAGGCGGCGTCGAAGCCGAGCTCCTCGAGCAGGACCTTCACCTTGGTGTCGGACCCGGCGCTCCCGACGGTGCGGCAGCCCCGGATCCGGGCCAGCTGTCCCACGACGCTGCCGACCGCACCCGTCGCGGCGGAGACGAAGACGGTCTCCCCGGCCTTGGGCTTGCCGATGTCGTGGAGCCCCACGTAGGCGGTGAGCCCCGGCATGCCCAGCACGCCCAGGTGGTACGACAGAGGAGCCGGCTGCGGATCGATCTTGCGCAGGTTGGCGCCCGGCGCCGAGAAGCACTCGCGCCAGCCCTGCATGCCGCTCACGCAGTCGCCCTCGGTGAAGCCGGGGTGGCGGGAAGCCAGCACCTGGCCGACGGCCCCGCCGGCCAGCGCCTCGCCGAGCTGGAAGGGAGGCACGTAGGAGCGGCGGTCCACCATGCGCCCGCGCATGTAGGGGTCGACCGACATGTAGACGTTGCGCACCAGCACCTCGCCCTCGCCGGGCTCGGACAGCGGTGTCTCGACCAGCTCGAAGTCCGACTCCACGGGCCAGCCCACCGGTCGGGCGGCCAGGCGGACTTCGCGGCTCGTGGTTTGGCTCATCGGGTCCTCCCGGCGCGCGCCGCGCGCGCGGCGCGGTCGACGCGGTTGTCGAGCAGCGCAAAGAGACCGGTCAGGGCGTGCACCACCAGCCAGCGCACGGGCTCGGGGGGCATGGGCAGGCGCAGTCCCCGGGTGAGCGCGCGGGCGGGCCCGTCGCGCTCGAGCGCCAGGTCGGCCAGCAGCGGGCCCGCGTAGCTGGCCAGCGCGATGCCGTGGCCCGAGTAGCCCGCCCCGTACAGCACGTTGCCGTGCTTGCCGGTGCGGCCGAGCACGGGCAGGAAGTCGAGGGTGCAGGCGATCGGTCCGCTCCAGAAGCGCTCCACGGCGACGTCCGCCAGCTCGGGGAAGCGCTCGCGGAAGGTGGACTCGAGCAGCGCGAAGGTGGGGGGGTGGGCGTCGGGGACGGCGCGCCCGCCGAAGGCGTAGCGCACGCGCTTCGAGCCCCCGACGACCGTGCCGCGCGCGGTGAGCCGGTAGCTCTCCAGCAGCTCGTGGGCGGTGTAGATCCCCTCGCGGCCCCGCCAGTCGACGGCGTCGCGCTGCTCCGGGCTGAGCGGCGCGCTCTCGAAGAGCGAGACGCTCAGGCGCGTGACGCGACTGCGCAGCCAGCCGAGCTCCGGGGTGAAGGCATTCGCTGCGAGCACCACGCGCTCCGCGCGCACTTCGCCCTCGGGCGTGCGCAAGCGCGCCACGCGGCCCGCGTCGAGGCCGAGCACCGGGGTCTGCTCGTGCAGCGCGACGCCCGCGTCGAGGGCGGCGCGGCGCAGCCCGCGCAGGTAGCGGGCCGGGTGCAACGTTCCGCCGCACTCCTCGAGCACCCCGCAGGTGAAGGCCGCGGGCAGGCCGCGCTTGCGCATGTCCTCGGGCGGCAGGAAGCGCACCTTGGCACCGAGCGCGGCGGACGCTTCGGCCGCGCGCTCGAGGCGCGCGTGCTGGCGCGGGTGCACGGCGGCCAGGACGTTGCCCGCGGGAACGTAGTCGCAATCGATCGCGAAGCGCTCGATGTTGCGCTCGACGTGGCGCACGGCGTCCTCGGCCAGGGCGACCAGCGCGCGGGCGCGCTCGCGCCCGAACGCGCGCAGCAGAGTCGGCGGGTCCTTGCCGATCGTGGGGGTGAGGTGGCCCGCGTTGCGGCCGCTGGCGCCGAAGCCGGCCACCTCGCGCTCGAGGACCGCCACGCGCAGGCCCTCGGCGCGCAGGGCCAGCGCGGTGGAGAGCCCGGTGTAGCCGGCGCCGATCACCGCGACGTCGGTTTCGAGGCTGCCGGACAGGGAAGGGGCCGCCTCGCACGGCTCGTCCATCCACGGGCTCACGGCCGGGGCGGCCGGCGGCACGCGTCGCGGCCTCAGAGGCCGGCAGCGGGCGCGACGATCTCCTCGGCCAGCGCGTCGAGCCGTTTGCGCAACGAGTCGGGGTTTCCGGCGATGCCGACGACGATCACCTGATCGACACCCGCGTCGCGGTAGCGCTTCACGGCGTCGAGATCGACGGGCTTCATGTAGGGGCTGATGCTGACCTCGACGTCCGCCAGCTTGCGCCCGGCCCGCTCCAGCGCCGTGCGGAGCTGGGCGATCCCCTCCGCCGCCTCCTGCGGGTCGCGGCTGAAGCCGAACCAGCCCTGGCCGAGGTCGGCGACGCGGCGCAGCGCCGCGTCCGTCTCGCCCCCGAAGTGGATGGGCGGATGGGGCTTCTGGGCGGGCTTGGGGTACATGCGGCAGGCGGGCAGCTCGTAGAAGTCGTCCTTGTACTCCGAGATCTCGTCGCACCACAGCCGCTTCATCACCTCCAGGTAGGCGCGGCAACGGGCGCCACGGCGCTCGAACGGCGTGTCGACGGCGCGGAACTCCTCGGCCAGCCAGCCGACACCAACGCCCAGGTCGAGGCGCCCCCCGGAGACGTGGTCGACGTTGGCCGCTTCCTTGGCCGTGTAGACGGGGTTGCGTTGGGGCACGAGGAGGATGCCGGTGCCCAGACGGATGCGCTGCGTGGTCGCCGCGATGAAGCTCAGCGTGGTGAAGGGCTCGAGCATGCCGTTCTCGGGCGCGGCCGGGATCTTGCCGTCGGCCGCGTAGGGGTAGGTCGACGCGTACTGGTCGAACAGGACCACGTGCTCCGGGACCCACAGGGAGTGGAAGCCGCGCTCCTCCGCCGCCGGCCCGACCGCGAGCAGGTACTCGGGCGTGGCGAACGGGGCGGCCATCGGGGCGAACAGGCCGATGCGCATGGGGAACCTCCGTCAGCGCTTCCACCAGAAGCGGTGGAAGCTGCCGCAGTCGATGCTAGCGAAGGGCTCGCCGGCGATCCTGGTGCCGCTGGCGGTCTCCACCAGCTGATCGCCCCGGAAGCGGCGATCGACGACGCCGTCGAAGTCGACGTCCTCGTCCTGGAGCGGCAGACCGCCCTCGCCGACGGCCTGCACCACGTCCGGCCTGCGATCGTTGTTGGTGTCCACCTCGAGGCGTATGCGCTCGCCGTTCTGGTAGACCTCGCGCGTGTCGGCGACGCCGTTTCCGGTGGTGTCGATCAGGACCTCCACGAACTGCCCGTTCTCCACGATGGCGCGCGTGTTGAGCGTCTTCTTCGCGTCGTCGAGGAAGCACTGGGCCGTGACCTCGCCACCCGCCGCGAGGAACAGCTTCTTGTCGGGGTCGCTGCCGTTGCTCGCCACCTCCTGGATCACGACGTTCTGCGACCGGTCCAGGTGGTTCAAAACGTCCGGGCGGCCGCGGCCCTTGGTGTCGATGCCCTGGCGCGCGAGCTGCCCGTTCTCGTAGTAGCTCCACACGTCTGTCTTGCAGTTTCCCGTCGAGTCCACGTACTCGGCGCGGACCTGCCCCTTGCCGTCGTACCACTGCCTGAGATCGACACAGCCGTTCCCGTCGGTGTCCTGCTCAAGCCGGTCGACCTTGCCGCTCTTCTTGAAGTAGACGGTCCGGTCCGGCTTGCCGTTGCCGCTGCGGTCCTCCTCCTGCTTCAGGACGGCGCCGCTCGCATCCAGCGTGACCCAGGTGTCGACGCGCCCGTCGGCGTTGGTGTCGGCTTCCTGGATCTGGGTCCCCTTGGCCTCCCAGCGGCTGCGGCGGTCGATCGTGCCGTCGAAGTCGGCGTCCTCTTCCTGGCGCGCGAGCTCGCCTCCCTCGAAGTAGGCGAAGAGGTCGGGCGAGCCGTCGCCGTTGCGGTCCTTCTCGGTGCGCTTCTTCTCGCCCCCTTCCAGGTAGGTGACGGTCTCCAGCCGCCCGTCGAAGTCCGAGTCTTCGTCGATGCGCTCGGGCCGGTCGCGCTCGTCAAAGCTCGTGATCACGTCCGGCCTCCCGTCGTAGTTGCGGTCTTCGCTCTGGCGCAGCCGCCGCTCGCCGCGGTATTCGACGGTCACGTCGGGCTTCCCGTCGTTGTTCATGTCGGCTTCCGATCGGACCCGCTGCTCCCCGTTGTAGAACGTGGTGAGCTCGAAGCGCCCGTCGCGATCCTGGTCCGCCTCCTCGCGCTCGAGGACACCGGCCGTGTAGATCTTCACGAGGTCCGTGCGGCCGTCGCCGTCGGTGTCGATCTCCTCGCGCGCGGGCCGCTCCTCTGCGTCGAACTGGATGCGCAAGTCGATCTTCCCGTCTCCGTCCGTGTCCCGCGTCTGGCTGGCCTGGCGCCCGTCCCGGAACTCGATCACCGAGTCGAACTTCCCGTCGCCGCGCGTGTCCTGCTCCTGGCGCACCGGCACGCCAGCCTCGAAGGTCGTGACCACGTCGAAGCGCCCGTCACCGCGAGTGTCCCGCTCCTCCTTGGCCTTCTGACCGTCGGCGTAGGTCACTCTCAGGTCGAACTTCCCGTCACCGGTGGTGTCGCGCTTCTCGCGGGTGGGCTGACCGCTGGCGTCGAGCTCCCCACCCGCGTCCAACACGCCGTCGAAGTCCGTGTCCTCCTCGAAGCTCGCGGGCCGGCCGTCCGCGAAGGTGACGGTGCGATCGGGCTTCCCGTCGGCGTTGCGGTCTTCTTCGAGCTTCAGGGTCTTCCCGTCGGCGTCGTTGGTGCGCCACGAGTCGATGCGGCCGTCGTTGTTCTCGTCCCTGCGCACCCGGCTCTCCACGCCGGTTTTCGCAGCGAGCTCGATCCAGGTGTCCACGCGGCCGTCGTGGTTGGCGTCCTGCTCCTGGCGGGTGAGGGCCCCGTCCCTGGCGTGGAAGTTCCAGAGGTCGACGCGGCCGTCGCGGTCCTCGTCGACCTCGGCGCGGGCGAGCTTGCCCTTCTTGTAGTGCTCGACGCGCTTGACCGGGCCGCCCTTGCCGTATTCGATGGTGCGGCGCGCGAGCTTTCCGCCCGCGTACTGGTTGGTGGTTTCCAGGTAACCGTCGTAGTCCTCGTCGAGCTTCTCGACCTCGAGGTCACCTCCGGCGCTGAAGCTGTACTGGGCGTCGATGCGTTTGTCGTGGTTGCGGTCTTCTTCCTGGCGAACCTTTTTCCCGGCGCGGTAGTCGATGAAGATGTCGGGCTTTCGGTCGCCATTGGTGTCGGCCTCGCGCCGCAGCGGCGTGTCGCCGTCGAAGGTGGTGACCACGTCGGCTCGCCCGTTACCGGTCTGGTCCTCCTCCTCGCGTACTCGCTTGCCGTCCTCGAAATAGCGGACGACGTCGAGCCGGCCCTTGTCGCCGCTGTCGAGCTCCTCCCGCTCGTTCCGGCCCTGCTTGTCCAGGTGGATCACCCGCTCGGGCTTGCCGTCGGCATTGGCGTCGCGCTCCCGGCGGCGCTCGATTCCGTCCTTGTAGCTGGCGACGGTGTCGAAGTGCCCGTCGCCCGTGGTGTCGGCCTGCTTGCGGGTGATGCGGTCCTTCTTGTAGTGGGTCACCACGTCGACCACACCGTCGCCGCGGGTGTCCTCCTCGAAGCGGTCCTTCTTGCCCTTCTTGTAGTAGATGGTGGCGTTGAGCACACCGTCGCCGGTGGTGTCCTGCAGCTCGAGCTTCTTGGAGCCGTCGGGGTTGAACTCGGCGCGGGCGTCCTTGCGCCCGTCGAAATCCTGGTCGAGCTCGACCACCGCGACCTCGCCCTTCTGGTAGGTGACCCAGCGGTCGGTGTGGCCGTCGAGGTTGGTGTCCTCCTCGAGCTGGGAGGGCAGGCCGTCCTCGTAGTAGAGAGTGGCGTCCGCCTTTCCGTCGGCGTTGCGGTCGTCGAGCTGCGTCGCCGGCTGGCCGTCGCGGTAGGAGATCCAGCGGTCGGCCTTGCCGTCGCCGTCGGTGTCCTGCTCCTGGCGGCCGGTGCGTCCCTGGTCGTCGAAGAAGATCCACAGGTCGAAGCGGCCGTCGTAGTTCTCGTCCCGCTCGGCGCGCTCCGGCTTGCCCTCCGTGTAGTGGATCACCTCGTCGTGGCGGCAGTCCTTGTTCCGGTCGGTGCGCTTCTGGGCGATCTGCTCGTTGTCGTCGTAGCGGAGCTCGACGGCCGGACAGGCTCCCTGCGCCTGCGCGTCGGTGGGGCCGACGGCGGCGAGCAGGAGGCCGGAGAGGAGGAGGCGGCGCCTAGCCCGTACCGGGGTTCGTGAAGGTCGCATTGATTCCCGCGCGGCTCAGGCAGCGCACGGCCTCCGGCATCGGCGGGAACGGCGACGCGGCCCGCAGGGCGTCGACGGCGCTGACGCCGAGGGCGTTGTCGGTGGCGGCCAAGATCTCGACCTTGCTGGGCGAGCCGGCCACGTCCAGCCGGAAGCGCAGCGTGACCTTCTGGTTCGCGGCGATGCCCGGAGGCAGCATCCAGCGGTCCAGTGTGCGGGACTCGACCACGCCCATGTAGGCCTGGACCTGGGGACGCTGCAGGCAAGAGGTGGCCGAGGCGGACGAGCCGCCTGTCCCGCTGCCCGAGCCGCCGGTCCCGCTCATGAAGCTGTCGCCCACCGCCGTATCGACCGTGACGGCGGGTGCGCCGTGTGGCATGCCCAGCACGTCGCGGTTGGAGATGACGCCCTCGCGGACTGAGGAGCCCCCGAGCGCGAGGGTGCCGGTCCCGGAGCTCGTGCCCGCCGCCGCGGAGGCGATCCGCCGCGGGCCGGCGGAGCGGCCCGAGCCCTCCGCCACCACGGGGCCGCGGACCACCGGTCCACCCACGTTGGAGACGTCGACGTTGGACGCGCGGGCCACCACCGGCGAGCGCACCGCCGAGACCCGCTCGACCACGGTTCTCGAGTGGGCAATCCGCGTGGGGGCGGCCACCGGGTTCACCGCCGCCATCTCGAACTTCTTGAAGGAGGCGTCGGCGATGATGCGGGGGTTGACGACCTGCGGGGTCACGGCCTGCAAGGAGGGCGCGTAGTTGAGCGCGCGTCGCTCGGCCAGGGCCCGGGGCGCGGGCGCCGGCTCTTCTTCGGCGGCCTCTTCGCGCAGCAGTTGCACGGGAATGAGCTCTTCTTCGATCACCGGCGCCAGGCTCGCCAGGAGCAGCAGGAAGCCCACGCCGGCCGCGTGCAGGAGGGTCGCGAAGGAGCCCGCCACGAACCGTCGCCTGGCGCCCTCGGGCTCGGGGACGGCGATGCCGGGGAAGGCCAGGGCCGGGGCAGCCGTCCCCGGGGCGAGTTGTTCGAACACCGCCGCGACCCGATGCGAACGCTTCGGAGTGGCGCGGGGACGCCGGTGTCGGATCACCATTTGCTCACTCATGAGGACGCATCGACCACTCGCCTGCCGGCCCGTTTCTCATGCCCGTGCCCGGCCTCACGTGCCGGAAATCGCGCCATCCGCGACCTTCATCGGCTCGACCCGCATCCGCGAAGCAACATCTTTCCGTGGAGTGGAACAGGCCGGCCCGATGAGAGATCCGCTCGCAAACCCCGATTCAAAGTCATCCTAAAAGAGCCCTTGGGGGGTGTCAAACGCAGCGCCGCGCGGCGCTGGTGGCCCGGCCACGATCCGGTAACCTTGCGAACCAGATTGGGAATCAGGCCGCGCGGGGATGGCCGCCGCAGCCCTACCCAGATCCCAGAGGAAACGTTTTGGACGCCCAGCAAATATTGGATCTCTTGTACCAGGGACGGCTCACCGTCTACCCGCTCGGGGTGGCTTCGGTCGTCACCGTGATGATCGCCGCGGAGCGAATCTGGCGCTTCGCGGGCATCGAGCGCCGCTCCCGCAAGCTCACCCGCGAAACGATCGAGGCGCTGGTGCGCCGCGATCTCGCCGGCGCCCGCTCCATGTGTGAGAAGTCGAAGAGCGCCATCTCCCAGATCTTCCTGGAGGCCATGCGCTGGAAGAACATCGCCCTCGAGGACCTCGAAGGCGTGCTCACCACTTCGCGCGCCGAAGCGGCGCTGGACCTCAGGCGAGGGCTCTGGGTGATCGGCACGATCGGCTCGCTGGCGCCCTACGTGGGCCTGCTCGGCACCGTGATCGGCATCATGCGCGCCTTCCAGGCCATGGCCAAGCAAGGCGCCGGCGGCTTCGAGGTGGTGGCGGCCGGCATCTCCGAGGCGCTGGTCGCGACGGCGGCCGGCCTGTTCGTCGCGATCATGGCGCTCCTGCTCTACAACTACCTCCAGGTCCGCGTCACGCTCATCGCCAGCAGCTACGCCCGCTCCTGCGAGCGCTTCGTCCAGGCGCTGCTCTACGTCGAGTCCGCAGCGGCTCCGCCGCCCGAGGACAGGGAGGTCCCCCGTGGCAGTCTCGTACCGGCCCAGTGAGGCGGAGCACCCGGAAGAGGGGATCGTCGCCGAGATCAACATCACGCCGCTGACCGACGTCTTCCTGGTATTGCTCGTCATCTTCATGGTCACCACCTCGGTGATCCACACCCAGGGCAAGCAGGTCGACCTGCCCGGCGCGGACGTGAGCGACACCACGCCCCAGGGCGTGACGGTCACCGTGACGAAAGAGGGCGAGATGCTGGTCGACGACACGCCGACCAGCGAGGCGAACCTCTACGCGGCCCTCGAGGCGGCGCTCTCCAAGGCGACCGACAAGCTCGTGATCCTGCGCGGCGACCGCAAGGTGCTGCTCGGCCAGGCGGTCAACATCCTGGACGTGGCCCAGAAGGCCGGCGCCAAGGGCATCGCCCTGGCCACCAAGCCCATACCAAAGCGCTAAGCAAGCCCGCAGGGCGCGCAGCGAGGCGCAGCCGAGCGGAGTTCAGCGGCGTCCTAGCTCCGATCCGACAAGAATCGGGCAGGTCTGGCGAGGATCGGCTGGAGCGCCGGGCCGGTCAAGCGGCGAGGCGTTCGATGCGTTCGAGGGTGCGCTCGATCCGCCGGCGCGTCGTGGCCGAGACGGCGAAACGAAGCTCGGGACGCCCGGCGGGCCTCACGAGTCGTGCGGGCTGGTGGATGAGCTCGAAGCGCTCCGTCTGCAGCGAAGGGAAGACGAAGCGAGTGGTCCGCTTCCAAGATTTCTTCCTGGGGATGGCACCGGTGTACAGCTGGAAGGCCCGCACGAGGTTGTGGGTCAACACGCCGAGCTGCTGCCACAGGCTGTTGGCCATCCAGTCGTTGGTGGGAGAGATTCCGATGGCTACCTGGTCTTCTTCGGGCGCATTCATCCCGAGAAGGGCGGCCCGGTAGGCTCTGACAAGCGCAGCGAGGTTCTGGGCGGCGCCGATGCGCTGCTTCGTCTGGTCCACTTCGACGAGCCCTTCGGGCTGAGCATGATCGAGGCCATGGCCTGCGGCGTGCCCGTCATCGCAATCGGGCGGGGCTCGGTCCGAGAGATTGTGAGCGACGGCGAGACGGGATTCGTCGTGAGCGACCGGGACGCGGCGGCCGCCGCGGTCGAGCGAATCGGGGCGCTGGACCGCGTGGCCGTGCGCAAGCGTGTGGAGGCGCACTTCTCCGTGGATCGGATGACGGACGGGTACCTTCGCGTGTATCAGGAGGTACTACGGCAGCACCGATCGCGACCAACCGGGCGATTCACCCGTTGGGCTCTCGAGCACCCATGATCCTGGTGTTCGAAGCGCTGCAGTGACCTCGGGACGGTCCCTGCGGATCGACGGGCTCCGGGCGCGGTTCGCCCCTCCGCCAATCCGAGTCTCGAACCATCGGGCGGCAATCGGGTAGCGCGGATCCGTAGACCGCCACGATGAGGACGAACGGGGAGGCTCCCTCTCCATCCGGCTTCGGTTGAAGCGGGGTGGAGTTCCGGAGCTGATCTCATCGGGGCCGCGAGAGATCTTCGTTCCTCAATCCCCGCATCGAGCCGCGCGG
>JAZFWH010000249.1:0-5241 GCA_036482635.1 Myxococcota bacterium | reverse complement strand
AGCGAGGCCGAGACCTACCGCTACGCGCTGCGCCTGCTGGGCCGCGAGATCCCGGTGTCGCCGGAGCGCCCGCGCCGGGTCGCGGTGCACGCGCCCGCCTGGCTCCAGGGTCGCATCCGCGACGCCTGGATCGAGCGAGACGGCGCGCGCTGGGACTTCCAGCGCGCGCAGCTCCCGGAGGCGCCGCTCGAGTTCGCGGTGGACGGACGCGGGGCCGCCTGGGAGCTGGTCGTCGTCACCGAGCCGGGCAGCGGGATCACGGCCCGGTCCGCTCCGGGCAGCGGCGAAGGAAGCCTGCTGTTGGCGTCGAGCCTTCCGTACCGCCGCGCCAGCGTCGACGTTCCCGAGGGCCTGGCGCCCGACGGCAGGCGCCGCCGCGTGCGCGGGGTGGGGCTGGAGCGCCGGGGCGATCGCTACGAGGTGATCCTGCCGGGCGGAGGACCCGCCGGCGGCGACGGGGGGACCAGCGCCGGGTCGGGGCGAGGCGGCGACGACGACGCCTGAGCGCGGACGTCCAGCACCTGGTCGTCGAGCTGCTTCGCGTGATCCGCGATCCAATCCCAGGCGCTGACGAAGTCGTGGTCGCGCAGCAACGAGCCGACCTTCCGCTCGGTCGTCTCGAGCCCCACGTAGTACTTGAAGCGGCGCTTCAGCGGAAGCTCCATGCGCGGCTGCGCGGGATCGATCTCGCGCGGATGCAGGTAGACGTTGACGGGCCGCCCGCGGCGATTGTCGTGGGCGATCGCGGCGCGGACCAGCGAATAGGGGAAGAGCCGCAGATAGCCCCCGCCCGCGTAGGGAACCCGGCGATGTCCGACGCCGAGCGTGGACGACGGCAGCTCCACCAGCTCGCCGGCCCCGCAGCGCACCTTGTGCGGACCCAGGTAGGGCGAGCGGAAGCCCCCGTGGCTCGAATAGCCCGGGCACAGCGAGGCGTCGTAGGCGAAGCCCTGCTCGACGATCACGTCGAACGCCCAGGCCGTCTGCTCGGTCACGGAGGCGCCGGGGGCGCGGAAGCCACGCACCGGGACCCCGCCCAGGTCTTCCAGCAGCTTCTTCGAGCCCGCCAGGTCCGCCGCCAGCGAGGCGCGGTCGTGGCGGCCGATCACTTCGTGCCAGAACGAGTGCGAGGCCAGCTCGTGCCCCGCGGCGGCGATGCGCCGCACCAGGTCGGGGTGCTCCCAGGCGACCCAGCCGACCACGAAGAAGGTCGCCCGGGCCCCCGCCTCGTCGAACAGCCCCAGCAGGCGTTCGGTGTTCGCGACCACGCGCGATTCGAGCTCGCCGGAGCCGGCCCGCGCGCTCGAGTCGCCCAGCTCGAGGATGTGGTACCAGTCCTCGACGTCGACGGTCAGGATGTTGGGCGCTTTCACCGACTCACCCACCGCGCAGGTTCTCTCGGTACTTCCACAGCGTATTCATCGGGTAGGCCAGCGTCGTCCCGGCATCGCGCAGCGACAGGATCGCGTACTCCTTCTTGCGCGGATCCACCACGGTCCTCAGGAACTCGCGCCAGCCGAGCTCCCCCGTGCGCAGGAAGTGGAGGCCCGAGACCAGGTCGCGGACCAGCAGCTGCCAGCGCATTGTGTCGTCCTGGCAATTCACGTGCACGGGATTCGGACGGCCGATCAGGTCGCAGTAGGCGTCCCAGACCACGTCCACGCCGGCCGCGCGCGTCAACGCGAACCACAGCGTCGGTCGCGGGTTCACCTCGATCAGCTTCCAGGTCTCGTCGCGGGGGTCCCACTTGAACTCGGTGCCGGCGATTCCGCGAAAGCCGAGCTTGCGGATCAGGTCGAGCGACAGGTTGGCGATCTCGTCGGACCAACGCGCCTCCATGTAGGAGCCCGAGCCGAACCACGGGGGGTACTGGCGGTTCTTGCACGCCGTGAACAGGGCGCGGCAGGTGTCCTCGGCGTCGCTGTAGAGGCCCGCCACGAAGATGTTCGACTCCGGCCCCTCGACGACCTCCTGGAGCACCGCCCCGCCGCTCCACGCGGCGATCCGGGTCCACCAGCTGAGGGCCTCGCTGGCGTCGCGGACCTGCACGAGCTTGGCCCCCTTGAGCTCGCGGCGGACCCGGTAGGCGACGCTCGGCTTCACCACCGCCGGGTAGCGCAGGGCGGCCGCCGCCGCGGCGGCTTCGCTCGGGTCGGTGGGGGCGAAGGTGGCCGGCATCGCCACGCCCAGCGACTGGCAGCGCTCGTAGAGGCCGGGCTTGTCCGCCAGGACCGAGTTGATCTCGGGCCGCATCGAGTCGGGCAGGATGAAGTGCTCGCGCAGCACCTGGTGATTGCGCGCGAGGAAATCGATGTAGGGATCGCCGCCGAGGAAGAGCACCGGCGGGCGCTCCTGGCGCTGCCCAAAGCGCAGCAGGCCCTCCAGCAGCTCCGGGCCGGGTGGCAGGTGGGAGATGCCGCGCTCGTGCCGCACCCAGCGCGAGTAATGGCCGATCTCGAGCCGATGGGGGTCGACTCCGGTGACGGCGACCCCCCTGGGCCCCAGCGAGCGCGCCACGGCCAGTCCGGTGGGCGAGAGCGTGAACACGACCGCCGCGTGGAGCGCGGCGGCGGGCGGGGGGCCGGCGTTCGCCATCCCAACCAAGGTAGGCCCGGCCCGAGGGGTGCTCAAGCCGCGTCGCATCACGAGCGTGCGGCACGCCACCAGGACGGTGCAGCGCACCGGCAGCTCGGCGGCAGCTCGTGCGCGATCTGCGCCAACGCCGCCGCGGACGATTACACTCTCCCGCGCGAATGCCCGAAGCCCACGCGAATCCCGCCGGCGCCCGCTCTCCCGCGCTCTCCCTGCGCTGCGGGCGCTGGTACGGCGATCGGGAGGTCGCGCTCGACCTTCCGGCGGGCTGGACCGTGCGCCGCCTGGATCCCCAGGACGCCCCGGCCCTCGACGACGACGCGATCCAGCGCGCCTTCGAGCAGCCGATCGGGACGCCGCGCCTGCGCGAGCTGGCCCGCGGCCGGCGCAGCGCCGTGCTCGCCATCGACGACCTCACCCGCCCGACGCCCGTGCACCGCTTCCTGCCCCGGGTCATCGACGAGCTGCTCGCGGGCGGCATCGACGCGAGCGAGATCCGCATCCTGATCGGCACCGCAGCCCACCGTCCGGCCGGCGCCGAGGAAGCCGCGAAGAAGCTCGGACGCGAGCTGGCCCGGCGCTTCCCTCCGCTCGTCCACGACTTCATGGGGCCGGAGATCCGCTTCGTCGGCTGGATCCGCGGGGGCCCGGTCTACCTGGACCGCCGCTTCCTGGCGGCCGATCTGCGCATCTGCATCGGCGGAGCGGTGCCCCACGACGAGACCGGCTTCGGCGGCGGCGCGAAGATGGTGGTGCCGGGCGTGGCCGGGCGGCTCACGATCGCGCACTTCCACGGCGCCCTGCCGCCGCGGCCGGCCGGCCAGCTGGAGGCGAAGCCCGGTCAGCTCGACCGCCGCGCCTGGTCCGAAGCGGTGGCCCGCCGCGTCGGCGTCGACGCCGTGGTCTGCGCGGCGGTGAACTCGCGCGCCGAGCTGGCGGGCCTCGCCGTCGGAGACCTGGTCGAGGCCCACCGCGCCGCCGCGCAGCGCGCGATCGAGATCGGGCGGACGCCGGTGCCCCGCGAGTGGGCGGAACGCGCCGACGTCGTGGTGGTGAACGCCTACCCGCTCGACACGGACCCGATCCAGATGGGCAAGAGCGTACGCATCGCCCGCACCTTCCGGGCGCCCTGCACGGTGGTCGTGAACGGCGCCTCCGACGGCGTCTTCTACCACGGGATGGGGATGGGCAGCGGCGTCAGCTCGCGGCGGCTGCTGCGCAACATCCCGGGGCTGCTCGGCGACCCGACGAGCCTGTGGAGCTGGCTGCGCGGCATGGGGCGCGGCATCCGGGCGCCCGAGCTCGCCGCCCGACTCACCTACTTCAGCCTCAACCACCTCTCCTACGCGAGCTTCGCCTCCGGCGAGGGGCGCCTGGGGCCGGAGCTCGAGGCTGCGACGGGTCGCGGGGCCACCGCGAGTCCGCTGGTCTGGTCCCCGCGCTTTCCCGGCTGGGGCTTCCGCCGCAAGTACCGGGGCGGAAGGCTCTTCCGGGAGTGGAGCGAGCTGCGCGACACGCTCGGCGCCCGCTTCGAGCGGGGCGAGATGCTGGTCCTGCCCTGCGCTCCCCTCCAGCTCCCCGAGATCCGATGACGCGGGCGAGCGGCGGCCCATGCGCATCCTGATCGTCTCCCAGTACTTCCCCCCGGAGATGGGAGCGCCGGCGGGGCGCTTCTACGACTTCGCCCAGAACTGGCTCGCCCAGGGCCACCAGGTCACCGTCGTGACCGGCTTTCCGAACTTTCCCGGCGGCGAGATCCACGAGGGCTACCGCGGCGAGCTGTTCCGCTCGGAGGTCGTCGACGGGATCGCGGTCGAGCGCTGCTTCGTGCTGACTGCCAACCGCCGCCTGATGGGACGGCCGCTGGCCTACGCGACCTTCCTGTTGTCGTCGTGCCTGCGCGTGATCTTCTCGCGCCTCCAGTACGACTGCGTGATCGCGACCTCGCCGCCTCCGACCGTCGGGCTGCCCGGATTGCTGGCCGCCTGGCGCCGCCGGGTGCCCCTGGTCTTCGACATCCGCGACATCTGGCCCGAGGCGATCGTGCAGAGCGGACGGCTGCGCAGCCGCCCGGTGATCTGGCTGTTCGAGGCGATCGCGCGCACCCTCTACCGGCTCTCGTCGCGCATCACGACGGTCACCGACGGCTGGAAGGCGCGCCTGGTCGAGGTCGGCGTGCCCGACGCCAAGGTCCACGTGCTGCCGAACGGCGTCGACCTGGCCGCCTTCGACGCGCAGTCGAGCGAGGAGCTGCCGGAGGCCTTCCGCGCACTCGAGCCCGGCGCGCACTGGTTCACCTACGCCGGCATCCTGAACGCGCCCCAGGGCCTGGACATCGTCCTCGACGCCGCGGCGGCGCTGCGCGAACGCGACGCGGACGCCTACCGCAAGTGCCAGTTCGTGCTGGTCGGCGAGGGACCGAAGGGGGCCGAGCTCGAGGCGCAGCGTGCCCGGCTGGGGCTGGACCGCGTGGTGTTCGTCCCGCGCCAGCCGCGGTCTGCCGTGTTCTCCCTGCTGCGGCGATCGTTCGCGGTGCTGGTCACGCTGCGGCCGCGCAAGGACACCAGCACCGTGCCCTCGAAGCTCTACGAGTCGCTGGCCAGCGGCCGCCCGGTGCTCTACCAGGCCGCCGGCGACGGGGCGGAGACC
>JAZFWH010000248.1:0-7131 GCA_036482635.1 Myxococcota bacterium | reverse complement strand
CTCCGTGGGTTCACTTCGGCGATCCGCGGGTGCTGCTCGCGGGGCTCTTCGTCGTGTTGGGTTTGGCGCTTCAGCTCTGGCGGGTGCGCTCGAGCGAGCCGCCGCCGCGTTAGGCGCTCAAACGCCGGAACTCGACGTCAGGATGGGGCGCGGCGACGGCGCTCGTAACGCCTACGGGGTATTTCGAATGCCAGTCAATCCACACGCGACGTCGTTGACCCCGGGCTTCACCCGTCTAGTTCACCCAAACAACGCCGAACCGTAGAGATGAGCTCCTGCTGCTCGCCCTCTTCGGACACGTCGAAACGGGTGAAAACGCTGTCGGAGAGCCGGACGTCCGCGTCGATCTTGCCGTCGGGGTGGTAGTGAAAGTGAAGAAAGGCCCGCGACCCACGTCGGAAGGTGCCAGGGCGCCCTTCGCGCAGCTCGCTGAGTGCGCGGAGCTCCTCAAGGAGAGGAGCGATCCGTTTGAGTCCCGCCCTGCGGCGAAGCCGCGGGGAGGTCTTGATTTCGGCCACGTTGACGACTCTGCTACCGGGCGCGGCGCTTTCGTAGAGTTGCGACCGCCGTCGTAAGTTCGGTCCTATCGGAGTCAATGATTGCTCCGGCGACATGGAAGTCGCGCTCGTCTTCCGCGGTCACCTCGCCTCGAAGAATCACCTTCTCCTCGACCGGAACGGGGCGCTTGTAGGTCAGGTTCAAGCTGGCGGTCACCGCATGGATCCCCGGCGCCCAAAGGAGATAGGCGGCCATGCTGACAGCCTCGTCCAGAAGCACGGCTTGCATTCCGCCATGTACGACGCCTTCCATGCCCCGGTAGACATTCGGTACCGCGTAAACGCACTCGACAGTGCGCTCGCCTGTGCGCGTGAAAACTAGCCTGAGCCCGTCTGCGCGCTCTTGGCTGCAACCAAAGCACTGGTTGTCGCCGAGATCGGTCTTCACGATTTCGCCAATCTGGTTCACCGTTCGAGCCTCCCGTCCACGTTCCGCCGCCCAACGCACCGGGCGCTCAGCCGCGTGGCTCAGACTGCCCACGGCAGCTGAGGCACCCAGGGTTGACGCGAGGAGGCTACCAGACCCCGATTGGAACGCGCTGTGCCAGGGGCCTCGGATCCGCGCCCGGGGACGCTCCGCTTCCAGCCGGCGGGCCCAGGAAAATGGAAAATCCGATTCCGTCGGATTGCGGGTAGAATCCGCCGGGTGAGCGGGCCGCAACCCGAGCGCCACGCCCCGCCGGCGCCGCAGATCGCGGTGCTGGGCTTCCTGATCGGCCGCCTGCGCGGCCAGGGCTGGCTGGGCGACCGCGACTACCAGTACACGAAGCGGGTGTCGGGCTCCTGGGTGGCGGGCGGGCATCACCTGCTGCTCGAGATGTGCGCCGACTACCCGCTGCGCGACGGCCTGTGCGACAGCCACTCGGTGGCGCTGATCGTGTCGCCGGGGCCCGAGGAGGGCTCGCTGGTCTCGCGCGCCTACACCGACGGCGGCAGCGTGATCGACTACCGCCCGGTACCGACCGCGGGCGGTCTCGTCTTCGACGACCGGGTGCCCCACGGCGTGCGGGCGCGCCGCGCGCGCAAGGTCCTGCGCGTCACGGGCTTCGGCTACGAGGAGACGCTCGAAGTCGAGCGCGACGACGGCGGGTTCGTCCCCTACGCGAAGATCGAGCTGCACCGGATGGGCGAGTGAACGGCATCCACGACATGGGCGGCATGGACGGCTTCGGCGCGGTCGTGGTCGAGGAGAACGAGCCGGTGTTCCACGAGCGCTGGGAGGCCCGCGTGTTCGGGATGAGACTGCTCGCCCTGGTCTCCCGTCCCGCGAACATCGACGCCGGCCGTCACGCCATCGAGCGCATCGACCCGGTCGACTACCTGGGCCTCGGCTACTACGGCCGCTGGCTGCGCGCCCTGGAGATGCAGTTGGTCGAGCTGGGCTTCCTGGCCCAAGACGAACTCGACGCCCGACTCGCGGGGCGCCGCGTCGAGTCGGGGCCTCCGCCGCCCACGCCCAGCGAGCCCGGCAACCCGAGCGCGCAGCGCGAGATCGAGAGCGCGCCGGCCTTCGCGACCGGACAGCGGGTGCGCACGCGCAACCTCCAGCCGCGCGGACACACGCGGCTGCCGGCCTACGCCCGCGCGCGCCGCGGCGTCGTGGCCATCGTGCAGCCGGCCTTCGTGCTGCCCGACACCCACGCCCACGGCCTGGGCGAGCAGCCCGAGTACGTCTACTCGGTGCGCTTCGAAGGGCGGGAGCTTTGGGGAGAGCGGGCCGAGCCCGCGACCTGCGTCCACCTGGACCTGTTCGAGAGCTATCTCGAGGCGGAGGGCTGAGATGGGCGGCGGGGATCCGCGCGAAACCAGCCGGCCCGACCTGGCGCTGCGGGTCGAGGCGCTGGAAGCGATCCTCCAGGAGAAGGGATTGATCGACCCGCAGGCCGTGGACGGGTTGATCCGGGCCTTCGAGCAGGACATCGGGCCCATGAACGGGGCGCGGGTCGTGGCGCGCGCCTGGGTCGACCCCGACTACAAGCGCCGGCTGCTGTCCGACGGCACCGCGGCCATCGTCGAGCTCGGCTTCGGCGGGCCGCAGGGCGAGCGGATGATCGTGGTGGAGAACACGCCGCAGGTGCACAACGTCGTCGTGTGTACGCTCTGCTCGTGTTATCCCTGGCCCGTGCTCGGGCTGCCGCCCGCGTGGTACAAGTCGCCGGCCTACCGCTCGCGCGTCGTGCGCGAGCCGCGGGCGGTGCTCGCCGAGATGGGGCTCGAGCTTTCGGAAGACGTCGAGATCCGGGTGTGGGACAGCAGCGCCGAGGTCCGTTACCTGGTGCTTCCCGAGCGGCCGCCCGGCAGTAAGTCGCTCGGCGAGGACGAGCTCGCGGCGCGCGTGACCCGCGACGCCATGATCGGCGTGGCCAAGGCCGGCGATGCCTGATCCGAAGCTGGCGGTCGCGCTCGACAGCGAGGGACGTGCCGCCCCGCCGCGGCGCAACGGGGAGCTCGTGTTCGAGACGCCGTGGGAGGGCCGTCTGTTCGGCATCACCATGGCCCTGCACGAGGCCGGCCACTTCGAGTGGGAGGAGTTCCGCGCGCTCCTGATCCAGGAGATCGCGCGCTGGGAGCGGGCCGCGGCCGAACGACCGGACGCCGAGTGGAGCTACTACCGGCACTGGCAGGCCGCGCTCGAGACGCTGCTCGCCCGCAAGGGCCTCGCCGGCCAAGCCGAGCTCGACGACCGCGCCCGCAGCCTGGCCGCCCGGCCCGCGGGCCACGATCACTGACACGGGCGCCCCGCTGAGCCCCTTCGCGCACCGCACGCTCGCGCTCTGGCTCTGCGCGGCGCCCTGGCTGGCCTGCGGCGAGCCGGCGCCCGTGCCGCGGCCGAACCTCCTGATCGTCGTCTCGGACACGCTGCGCGCCGACGCCCTGGACTGCACCGACGACGCTGCCCGCACCCCGCAGCTCTGCGGCCTCGCCGAGCGCGGCGTGTTCTTCGAGCGCGCCTACAGCAACGGCCCCTGGACCCTGCCCTCCTCGGTCTCGATGTTCACCGGGAACGTCGCGAGCGCCTACCTCCAGCGCGCGGACGCGCCGGAGCTCCCCGACGACTTCCTCTACATCGCGGACCGGGAGCTGCTGCTGGCCGAGGCGCTCGCAGCCGAGGGCTACGACGTGGTGAGCTTTCTCGAGACCAGCATCGCCGCCGAGCCAAATACGTTTCAGGGATTCACCCAACGCGAGACCGGCCCTCCCAACTACCCCGTGCGCGAGGGGTTGCTTCCCGAGCTGAGGCAAAGCGATCCTCGCTACCGCCAGATGCTCGGGCTGCTCCACTACCTGCTGGTGGCGGGCGACCGCAGCTTCTTCGCGCTTCAGTGGATCCACGATCCCCACGCCGTCTACCTGCCTCCCCAGCACCTGTTCGAGCAGTTGACGATCGACGCGAGCCGGCTCACCTATCCCATTCCCCATTACCTGAGTCTCGGCCACCAGGAAGACGCGGACCGCGGCTACCGAAAGCTCCGAGATCACCAGCAGGAGCTCTCCGAGTACGACGTGGAGTTCCTCGAGGCGCTCTACCTCAAAGAGGTGGAGTCCGTCGACGAGCGCGTGGGCTACGTCCTCGACGCGCTGGAGCGCAGCGGCCTCGCCGAACGCACGTTCGTGGTGTTCACCTCGGACCACGGCGAGGCCTTCGGCGAACACGGCCACTTCCTGCACGGCGGCGTGTTCTACGAGGAGCTGGTGCGCGTCCCGCTGATCATCGCCGGGCCGGGGCTGCCCCGCGGCCGGCGCGTGGAGCAGGCCGTCTCCCACGTCGACCTCATGCCCACGCTGCGCGACCTGATGGGAGTCGAGTGCCTCGGGGACCCGCAGGGTGCGAGCTTCGAGGCGCTGCTGCGCGGGGAGCGCGACCCTGCCGCGGCGCGCCGGCAGTACCTGGTGGACCCGACCTCCCGGCTCGAGCAACGCGACGCGCTGGTGGAAGGCGGCTGGAAGCTGATCGCGTTTCGCGACGGGCGACGCCTCGAGCTCTACGACCTGCGCGGCGACCCCGGCGAGCGGCACGACGTGGCCGCCGCACACCCCGAGCTGGCCGCGCGGATGCAGGCCGAGATCGCTCGCTTGCGCACCGACAGCGAGTTGCGCCGGGAGCGCAACCGCCAGCTCACGAACGAGGATCAGCTCCGGCGCGCCGGCGAGGAGACCCGAGCGCACCTGCGCGCCCTCGGATACTTGGATTGAGCGGCCGACCGAGCCGCCGCGCGCCGCTCAGTGATCGTGGCCGTGGGAATCGCGCTTCCCCGATTCGGTACGCTCGCTCGTTGCGCCGGACGGCTCGGCGGGCTCCTGTGGGCCGAGCCACAGGGGCAGCACCGGGAGCAGGGTTCCCAGCACGAGCAACGCGAGCACGCGCCCCGGTCTGCGCAGCGTCTGGGCGGCCATGAAGACGCCCAGGATCACCGTCGCGACCAGGCCCGCCGACATCGCGCCCACCGCGTAGCGGAAGCTCCGTATCCTTCCGCTACGCGGTGGGCGCGATCAGTCGTCGGCGTCTGGAAGGCGGCGCTCCTGATCCAAGGTCGCCACCGAGAAGATCCGGTCGTCGATGGTGGGGTTGATCTGGAGCCCGTGGAGCACCACCTCCGTCGTGGTGCCGCGCGCCAGGTTCTGGACCAGGAAGCGCGTCGGAAGCACGTGGCCGTCGCCCCCCTTCATCGACTTCCGCGGCGTCGCGATCACGCGGTAGGGATCGTCGGCGTCGCGTTTGAAGTAGCGTGTCTCGAGAATCGCTGCGTCCCCTTGCGCCACCACGAAATCGACGTGGTCGTAGCTGAACTTCTTATGAGGGCGACCGCGAATCACGTAGGCGGGCTCCCCCTCGAGGCTCTCCGCGCCCTGGAACGCGAAGTCGTACTCGTCCACGCGCCTCCGCTCGAAGTCTTCGTAGGTGAGATCGCTGCCAAGAAAGGCGTCACCGCGCTGCGACGTCGTAATCCTGCGCACGCGGCCAATCGACGGTAGGAAGACGAAGGCGTCGTATCGTTCCCCGGCGGCTTCGATCACCATCACCGTCATCCCACGGACGTGCTCGGGCCAGATCAGGCGTCCGATGGAGTGGACGCGATCGTCGATGATCTTGCTGACGGTGTGGAAGCGCCGTCGGCGCTCGTTGCCGAAACGGTCGCGCATAATGAGATCGATCTCGGCGATCAGATCGACTTCGTAGCGGTTGGCGAAGGCAGCCCCGATGATCACCTCGGGCGCGGGCGGCGTGGCGTCCTCCGCAACGGCTTCCTGCGCTCGTACACTCGAGAAACCGCCGAGGGTCCAGATCAACGACAGCACTGCGATCAAGCCAAGGCCGCTCAGGTTCCGTCGCATCTCTTCTCCCTACCGAGTGAATGGCACACGGACGCTCGCACGCGTCCCGCCGCCGGGATTCCGATCGAGCCCGATCGAACCGCCGAGCCCCTCGACGATCTCGCGACAGATCGCCAGGCCCACCCCCAACCCGCCGCCTCCCTCCCTCGTGGTGAAGCCGAGCTTGAAGGCGTTCGCCAGCACGTGCTCCGTCACCCCGGGGCCGCGGTCAGTGACAGTGACGTGGACCGAGTCGTCCTCCAGGGTGGCGAAGAGGTGCACAGCGTCGCCCTTCGGGCTCGCGATGAGCGCGTTGTCGAGGAGATTGGCAAGCACGCGCCCGACGTTCACGTGGACCCGGACGGTCCGCGCAGCAGGGTCCAGGCTCTCGGTGACGCGGCCCTCCCCGTGCATCCGCGAGATCGTCTGCACTGCCCGCTCGATCACGGCATCGAGCTTCGGGGCTCCGGGAGGCTCCACCACGGGATCGGTGGCCTCGCGAACGAACTCGTGGATCCTCGCCGCCACACCCTCCGCGAATTCCTGAAGCAGGGACACGTCGCGCGCCAGACGGGCTCGATCGTCGAAGCGCTCGGGAAGACGTCGGGTCAGGCGACCCATCCAGTCGAGCTCCTTGCGCACGTCGTGGGCCAGGGCCAGGGCGAAGCGACCCGCGCTGGCGTGCCGCTCCATGGAGAGCAGCTCCTCGGCCAGCCGGGCGTTGCGAAGCGCAACCGCGGCGTGGGTCGTGGCCATCGCTGCGAACTCGAGCTCGTGTCCCGAGTAGGGCGCGCCATTCCGCGCTCCGCTCACCAGCACGAGGCCGAGCCGCTCGCCACCCGCTTCCACCGAGGCCACCAGCTCGACGCCGCGTCCCGCCAGACCCTCGAGCTGGGCCGCCTCGGCTTCGGCGACCAGAGCGAAGTGCAAGAGGCTCCGGCCCCCGAGCACCCCGACGGCCACGTGGGCCAACCCGGTTTCGGCCGGGGCTCCGATCCCGAACGGATAGGCCGGTCGCCATTCGTCCCCCGCCAGCAGAAACACGCAGCCGGAGCGGGCGGCCAGGCCTCTGCGCAACACCTCGCCCAGGCGGCAAGCCACACGGTCCTCGTCGCTGAGCTGGGAAATGTCACGCTCGTACTGTTCCCGCAGCTTTCTCAGCTCGTGGAGCCGGGGCGTGAGCATCGAGTCGAGAACGCCGAGCAAGCGCAAGCGGATGGGCTCAACAAGGAGCATGCAGAGGAAGGCCGTGGCGAAGAGA
>JAZFWH010000247.1:0-26919 GCA_036482635.1 Myxococcota bacterium | reverse complement strand
ACTCTCGCCGATGATCAGGGTGTTCTCGCTGGTGATCTCGCCGCGGAACCGCCCGTCGATGCGCACGGTGTCCTTGAAGGCGAGCTTGCCCTCGAACTCGGAGCCCTGGTCGATGAAGGCCGTGAGGCCCCCAGCCGCCCCGGGCCCCGCGTTCGGCGGTACGCCGGTCCCCGGATCCCCCTCTCGACCTCGGCCGAACGAACTGAGCGCCATCTGAGCTTCCCTCCATCCGAGACGAGGCAGCGCCTCGCCGTGCGGGCGGGCCTGGCCCCGCCCAGAGCCACGAATTCCAGGTGCTGCGCGTGCATCGGCGGTCAGGCGTCGTGACTTGAGACCGAAGTGGTTCGGGCCGGTTGGACCGATCGCCTGCGCAGCCGTGAGCGCGCAGCACGCGCTGCGCGCGTCGGGTGTCTGTTCGCGGCGCGGGGCGCCCGACCGCTGCTAGACTGCCCCGCCCATGGCCACCGCGGCACTCGATCCGCAGACGCTGCTGCGCCGCGGTCTGGAGAGCGGCCGCGTCCACTCCGCATACCTGCTCTCGGGTCCGGGCCCCGCGCCCAGGGAAGCGGCACTCGGCTTCGTGCGGGCGCTGGTGTGCACGGGCGGCCCGCCGCGGCCCTGCGAGGCGTGCTCCGCGTGCCGACGCTCCAGCCCCCGGGAAGAGATCGCGATCGACGGGGCGGGCCGCAAGGGCCCCCTGTTCCGGCACGTGGGCGATCACCCGGATCTGATCTGGGTGGAGCGCGGCGCCGACGACACCCGCGTGCGCATCGGCCAGATTCGAGCGTTGCAGAGCGCACTGCGCCTGCGATCCAGCGAGGGCGGCCGGCGCGCGGCGGTGGTCGCCGACGCGGAGTGGCTGAACCAGGAGGCGCAGAACGCCCTGCTGCGCCTCCTCGAAGAACCGCCGCCGCACACGACGCTCGTGCTGGCGGCCGCGACGTCGGCGGGGCTGCTCGCCACGCTGCGCTCGCGCTGCCAGCGCGTCGTGTTTCGACCCGCAAAGACGAGTCCCCTCGACGACCCCGACCGCGCCGAGCTCGTGGCGCGCCTCGAGTCGCTGGGCGCGGCGTCACTACCGCAGCTGCTCGACTGGGCCGCGGAGTACCGCGGCGCTCGGGCGAGCGCCGCGGAGAACGTGCACACGCTGCTCGAAACGGCGGCGGCCTGGCTGCGCCAGCGCGTCGGCACCGCCATCCGCGCGCCCGATTGCGACGTGCGCCGCGAACTCGACGCGTCGCGCACCCTGTCGGCGTGCCGCAAGTCCCTGGTGCAACGCAACGCGAACCCCCAGATGGTCGCCGAACGGGCACTGCTCGGCCTCCGCGAGGCCGCCGGCGGATGAGCCGCGCCCGGGTGAGCGCGTAGCGTGTGGCTCGACAGCCACTGTCACGTGACGGCCGACGCCTTCGCCGCTGACCGCGACGCGGTGCTGGACCGCGCCAGCCAGGCCGGCGTCGACGCCTTCGTGGCCATCGGTTCGGGCTACGGCATCGAACACAACGCGCGGGCCGTGGAGTTGGCGGCGGCCGACCCCCGCGTCTTCGCCGCGGTGGGCGTGCACCCACACGAGGCCAGCGAGCTCGACGACGCCGGCCGCTCGAAGCTCGAAGGCTGGCTCTCGCAGCCGCGAGTGGTCGCGGTGGGCGAGTGCGGCCTGGACTACCACACCATGCGTTCACCGCGCGACGTGCAGCGCGAGGTCTTCGCCGAGCAGCTGGCGACGGCGCGCGCCGCGCGCCTGCCGGTCTCGCTCCACTTGCGTGGCGACGAGCCGGATGCCTTCGGCGAGGCACTCGACATCTGGCGGGCCGAGGGCCGCGGTGAGCTGGAGGGCGTGTTGCACTGCTACACGGGGACCCTCGAGTTCGCGCGCCGCGCGCTCGACGCCGGACTCTGGATCTCCTTCTCGGGCATCCTCACCTTCAAGCGCGACCGCGGGCTGCGCGAAGTGGCCGCTGCGCTGCCCCTCGACCGGCTGCTCGTCGAGACCGACGCTCCGCTGCTCGCCCCCCAGGGCTTTCGCGGCAAGCGCAACGAGCCGGCGCACGTCGCCGTCGTGGGCGCCGCGCTGGCGGCCGCCCAGGGCAGGTCCCTCGAAGAGGTGGCCAGCACGACCAGCGGCAACGCGCGCCAACTGTTTCGGCTGACCGACTGAATGGACGAGACGCGAGAGGTCCTTCAGCTCGCCGAGCGCCTGGCCCGCGCCGCCGGCGAGATCCAGCGCGAGCAGTACGAAACCGAGCTCGAGATCGCGACCAAGAGCTCTGCCGTCGACCTGGTGACCCAGGTCGACCGCGCTTGCGAGGCGCTGATCGTGGACGCGCTGCGCGAGGAACGCTCCGAAGACGCCGTGCTGGCCGAGGAAGGCGGCGGAACCGACCGCGCCGACGCGCGCTGGCGCTGGATCATCGACCCGCTCGACGGCACCACGAACTACGCCCACGGCTATCCGCGCTTCTGCGTTTCGATCGGCGTGGAGTGCCGGGGAGTCGCGGAGGTGGGCGTCGTCTACGACCCGCTGCTCGACGAGCTCTACGCGGCCGTCCGCGCTGGGGGAGCCACCCTGAACGGCCGCTCGATCCGCGTGTCGAAGGAGACCGAGCTGGGCCGCTCCCTGGTCGCCACGGGTTTCTACTACGACCTGCGACGCAACCCGAAGGGCAACCTGGACCACTTCGCGGCGTTCCTGGTGAAGACGCGCGCGGTGCGTCGCGACGGCGCCGCGGCGCTGGACCTGTGCTACGTGGCGGCGGGCCGCCTCGACGGGTACTGGGAGCTGCGGCTCCACCCGTGGGATGTCGCCGCCGGGCGCCTGATCGTCGCCGAGGCCGGGGGCCGCGTCAGCGACCTGGCCGGCGCCCCCGCCCCCGCGTCGGGCGAGCAGGTGGTGGCGAGCAACGGCCGAATCCACCGCGCCATGCTCGAGATCCTGGGGACGCCCTCTCAGGGAGATTCGTCGGCGGGGGGTGGCAGCTCGTCCTGAGCCTCGCCTTCCCCCTCCCCGCTCGCCGCGCCGGCTTCCTCCACCACCACGAAGCGGTTGCGGAACGCCTCGAGACTCACGGGAACGTGCTCCGCGATGGCGTAGTCGAGCGTGAACACCATCTCGTTGTCGGCGGCCCGCGCGATCACCCAGCGATCTCCCTGCAGGGCGCCGATGTGCACCTCGGCAAGCTGCTCCGTTTCGACGCCCTCGCCGGCTTCGATCGCGCCGCCGAACACTGCGATCACGACCTTCGGAGGGGACAGCCCGAGCTTCTGCAGCTCGGCTTCGCCCATGCTGTCGGCCAGGATCCCGCTGGCCCGCAGGCGCGAGAGCTCGGAGACGAGACGCGCGACCTTGCCGGGCTGGATGCGCTCCGAAGCAGAGGCCCAACCCGCCTCGCCGCGCGTCGCCGTGACCGTCACCGCTGCGCCGTCCGCGGAGCGGAAGATCAGGTCGACACGGTGTGCGTCGGTGGCCGAGAAGTTCGCCAGCTCCTTGAAGCGGTAGGCGACCAACTCGCGCGGGAAATCGGCCATGCGCTCGCCGGGAATCCGGTAGAGCGACTCGTGGGCCGCGCGAACCAGCAGCGAGACGCCGTCGAGGTTGCGGCCCACCGCGAGCTCGACGCGCAGCGGCTCCTCCTCCTCGCCCCCGCCCACCCCGATCAGCGCGATCTGGAACTCGGGCCGGTCGAGGCCCACTTCGCTGTCGGAGGGCGGGTCGTCCTCGAAGCCGTTTGCGCGCAGGAAGGACAGGTCGGACAGCAGGGCGTCGACGGTGACCTCGTCGGCGGGCCCCTCGAGCGGTGAGACGACCCGCCAACCCTGTTCGCCCTTCTCGAGCGTGACGCCACCGTCCGGCCAGACCGCCTCGATGCGGTCGATCGCGTTGCGGTCGAAGCTCAGCACCCGCTTGTCGCGCAGGTCGTCGAGGCTCTTGTCGAGCGCGCTGACGCGGTAGGTTGGCACGGTGTAGACGGCCTTGGCCCCGCCGACCCGGGCGTAGGAGTTCGCGCCCATCGGAGTCTTGCCACCCGTTCGCAGCACGTGCTGCTGGCCGTCGGCCGTGAAGCGCACCTCGCCGGCCGCGTCGTCGAGACCGTAGACCTCGGCCCCCTCCGGATCCTCGAAGACCGTTTCGCTGGCGATCTCGGCCAGCGCCGCCGCCACCCCGTCCGCCGCGAACTCGTCGGCCGGGAACTCGAGCGGCTCGGTCAACTGCCAGCCTTCGGGCCGCCGCTCCAGGCGCGCGGCGGTCCCCTCGCGGGTGGTGAGCGAGATGGACGTGATCGCCTCCGCCTCGACCTGGGGAAAGAGCCGCTGCTGGGCCTTGTCAGCGGCCTCGCGCCCCTGCTCGCCACGGATCTCGTAGAAGTAGACAAACGCGAAGAGGGCCGCCGCGACCAGGAAGAGGATCCCCGTGGTACGCGGGCTCACGTACGCCTGGGCGCCTGCCGCCGCGTCCACCAGACGAAGACACCCACCACCGCGATCGCCTCGGGCAGGACGAAGAGTGACAGAGAACGAATCGTGCGGAGCCGCTCGTTGGAAAGCTGGAAGCGCGAGGCCCTCGCTCGCCGCGGCCGGATCGAGATCGCCTCGACGTCTCCCAGCAGCCAGTTCACCGAGTTGATGAAGAGGTCCCGGTTGCGGTAGGCCTCGATGAACTCGTTCGACGCAAAGTCCGAGTCGCCGAACACGACCAGCCGCGGCTCGACCACGGCCTCGTCCCCCTCTTCGATCACCGTCGCCTCGACCCCCGCCAGCTCGTCGGCCGCGCCGGCGTCCGGCTCGGCCTCGCCGAGCACGGGGCGGCCGGCGACCGCGATGGAGACCGGTCCCCTCAGGTCCTCCGGGTCGAGCTGCGCCCTGCCCTCGGCGAAGAAGCGGTCGAGGTCACGCTCCGCCCAGGAGCTGTCACCGGTGAAGACGATCTCGGTAAAGCCGCCCGAGCCGTCCTCGCCGGCGCGCACGCTGCGCGCGACGTGGAAGAGCGTGGGGTCGCGCATGTCGCGGGTGATCTCGTGCTGCGCGTCGTAGCTCTGCGTGATGGGCGTCGTCGGCGCCCCGAACAGCGCCAGCTGGCGATCGACGATGATGTCGTCGCCCACGTCCACGCCCCAGGCGGTGACGTCGTCCACCAGGTCCGTCTTGGCGCGCGGATCGAGCAGCACCAGCAGCGCGCCGCCGCCCTCCATGTAGCGCTTGAGCGCCACGCGCTCCGCCCTCAGCAGCGGACGCGTCGCCCCGGGAGCGATGACCACATCGGCGTCTTCGGGGACCTGGCCCGTCGCCGCCAGCAGCAGCGGCTCGACCCGGTAGTTCTCGTTGCGCAGCGCGTCCGCGGCGCGCGAGAAGCCGTCCTTCTCGGTGGCCGCCTCGCCTTCGATGGCCCGTTCGTTGTGCCCCTGCAGGAAGTACACCGCCTTCTCCGTGGTGCGCGAGAGCTTCACCATCGCGTTGGTGATGTTCTCCTCCGTGACCTCCTGGACCTCGACGGCCTCCTCGCCCAACGCGATGCGCACGAGACCCTCGCCCAACTGTTGCGGCGTGATCTGGTAGCGCTCGAGCAGGTGCGGCTTGGCGTTGGGGTCGGCGTACTCGACCGAGAAACGCTCGCTCGCGTAGGCGTAGCGGTCGAGCAGCTCCCGGATGGGCGCGACGTCCAGACTGCGGTAGAGCGCGAGGGCCTGCACGTCGCGATCGAGATTCTCGAGCACCTTGAGGCTCTGGCTCGACAGCGAGTGCACCTTCTGCTCGCTCCAGTCGAAGCGAACGTGGTACCGGGTGGAGAGGAAACCGAGCAGTCCGAGAATCGCGATGACGAGGACCGTGGAGAGCAGCGCGCTGCTGCCGTACCTGCCGGCCCGGCGCGCCTCGCCCGAGCTCATCCGCTCGCGCAGGACGTCGAAGTTGGCGAGGGCGGCGAAGGCCAGCAGCAGCACGCCGATCAACAGGTTGCCCCAGATCCAGCCGCGGTCCGAGGGAGCGCCGAACAAGTAGAGGACGAGGCTGAGGATGCCGAAGAGCACCCCGACCAGGCCGAGCGCAGCGAACAGTCCGGGCAGGCCCGTCATGCCTCCGCCCCTCTTTTCACCGCCAGCGGACCGACTCGACGGCCGCCTTGGTGAGCACGAGGAAGGTCCCGATCATCACCGCGAAGTAGGCGAGGTCCGCGGTGTCCACCACGCCCTTCACCAGCCGGTCGAAGTGGTCGCCCGTAGACAGGTAGCGGAGCCCCTCGCCCAGACCGGAGCCCCCCGCCACGCCCAGATCCGAGATGGCCGGAAGCAGCAGCAGGCAGAGCAGCATCACGAAGCTGAACAGGAATGCGATCACCTGGCTGCGGGTGACCGAGGAAGCGAAGGTGCCGATCACGACGTAGACCCAGCCGACCAGCATCAGGCCCAGCAGGCCCGAGGCGCTGCGGCCCAGCTCGGGATCGCCGTACACGAAGAGCAGAGCGGGGAAGAGCCCGACCACCACGACCAGCAGAGCGACGAAGCCCGCGCCCGCCAGGAACTTGCCGAGCACGATGTCCCACACGGTCAGGGGGCTCGTCAGCAGCAGCTCCTGGGTGCCGTTGGTCTTCTCCGCCGCGTAGAGACCCATCGTGATGCCGGGGATCAGGAACAGCAGCACCACGGACATCGAGCCGTAGAACTCCCCGATCAGGTGATCGTTGAGATTGAGCTGCTGGAGCTGATCGAAGGCCTGGAACTGCTGGAAGCGCGACACCAGGGAGCCAAACCAGGCGACGTTGAGCACGAAGAAGACGCCGGCCAGCACCGAGAAGAGGCTCAGCACCCCGTAGGCCACGGGCGATAAGAACATGGACCGCAGGTCGCGGCCGGCGACGGTGACGACGTGCCTCACTCCGCGGGACTCCCCGCGACGCCCAGGTCGCGCGCGGTCTCGCGGGCGAACAGCGCCTCGAGGCTGCGTCCGTCGCGGGTCAGCTCGGACAGCGGGGCGTCGACGGCTTTGCGGCCTTCGTTGATCAGGATCACGCGCTGGCAGATGGCCTCGACCTCGGCCAGGATGTGGGTCGACAGGATGACGGTGTGCTGGGCCTCGCCGCGCGCGGGTGCCGCGAGACCGGCGATCAGCTGGCGGATCTCGACGATCTGGAGCGGGTCGAGGCCCACGGTGGGCTCGTCCAGGATCAGCACCGGCGGGTCGTGCACGATGGCTTGGGCGATCCCCACGCGCTGGCGGTAGCCCTTCGACAGGGTGCCGATCACCCGGGACCGCACGTCGGCCAGCCCGCAGCGCTCTGCGGCATGCGCCACGGCCTCGCGGCGTTTCGCTCGCGGCACGTCCTTGATGGTGGCCACGTAGAGCAGGTAGCTGTCGACGCTCATCTCGGGGTACAGGGGCAGCGTCTCGGGCAGGTAGCCGATGGCACGCCGGGCCTCGAGCGACTCCTCGAAGATGTCGTGCCCGGCGATGAGCGCCGTGCCGTCGGTCGGCGCCAGGAAGCCGGTGAGGATGCGCATCATGGTGGTCTTGCCGGCCCCGTTGGGCCCGAGAAAGCCCACCACCTCGCCCTTCTCGACAGAGAAGGAGACGTCGTCGACGGCGAGGATATCGCCGTACCGCTTGGTGAGTCCCTTTGCCTCGATCATCTCGACATCGGTGGGTTCAGAGGGGCGAAATATAGGAGCCCGGTGCGGATGCGCCAGCGGCGCGCGGCGAGTCGTGCGGGGGGCGCGGCCCGGGCCGGCCGCGCCCGGGCTGGCGGGCTGCCGGCACGGGGATATGTTGGCTCCGATGCGGCCTTGCCTCGCCCTCGCAGCGGCCCTGGGCGCGCTGCTGGTGGCGGTGGGTGCGACGCCCCCCGCCGCGCGCGCCTCCGCGCCCGCTCCCGCCGGGACGCTCTCCCGGGCGGTGGCCCCCGCGCGGGCCGCCCACCCCGCAGCGGAGTGGCGCGGGCGCTACTGCACGTCGACCCGCTGCGCCGGCACGCGCCCTTCGCCCTGGGGCCAGGCCGCCGGCTTCGGGGCGGCCGTCCTGGCCGCCGGCTGGATCGGACGCCGACGCCACGCGCGCCGGTAGCAACCCTCCCTGACCCCATGCGGATCGCCCTCGTCGTCGAGCGGTTCGAGCCGGGGGTCGGAGGCGTGGAGAACGCCGCCTGGGCGATGGCGCACGGCCTGGCGCGGGCCGGCGACGAGGTCCACGTGATCGCGCGACGCGCGGCGCCTTCGCGCGATGTGTGCCTTCGCCGCGTGCAGGTGCCCGCGGCGTGGCGCCCGCTGCGCGCCCTCGCCTTCTCGCACGCCGCCGCGCGCGCCGCTCCGCGCGGGGCCTTCGACGTCGTCTACTCGCTCTCGCGCACTCGACATCAGGATGTGTATCGCGCCGGCGGTGGAAGCCACGCAGACTACCTGGCGCACCGCTACCACCGCGCCGGCGGCGGCCTGCGGCGGTTCGCACCGCGCCACGCGGTCCTCCTCTCCCTCGAGCGGCGCATCTTCGCGGACCCCACGCAGCTCGTGCAGTGCAGCTCCGAGATGGTCCGATCGCAGATCCAGCGCCGCTACCACGTGCCCGTCGAACGGCTGGCCGTTCTGCCCAACGGGGTCGACCTGGAGACCTACCACCCGCGGCCGCGCGGCGAGGGCGCTCGCCTGCGCGAAGGCCTCGGTGGCGGGGCCCAGCCGGTGTGGCTCTTCGCGGGCTCGGGCTTCGCGCGCAAGGGGCTCGACACGGCGCTCCGCGCACTCGCGCTGGCCGGCTCGGCGTGCGGCAGCCTGTGGGTCGCCGGGGCCGACCGGCCGGGCCGCTGGAGCCGACTGGCCCGGCGGCTGGGTGTGGCCGAGCGGGTGGCCTTTCTCGGCTTCCGGCGCGACCTGCCGCGACTCTACGCGGCGGTCGACGGCCTGCTCCTCCCGACCCGCTACGACGGGTTCGGCAACGTCTGCCTCGAGGCGGCCGCCACGGGGATTCCGGTGGTGACCAGCGCCGCTGCCGGCGCCGCCCCCCTGGTTCGGGGCGCGGGCCGCGTGGTGGCGGACCCGGAGGACGCCGGCGCGTTCGCCGAGGCGCTTCGCGAGCTGCGCGACCCGCGCCTGCGGGCCGCGCTCGGCGCCGCCGGGCGGCGCACCGCGCAGGCCCACGGCTGGGACACCCATGTGGCGGCCCTGCGCGCGCTGCTCGCCCGGGCGCGCCGGTGAGCGCGCAGCGCCCGGCGCGCGTGCGCCTCCCCGAAAGCGCCCCGCTCCGCCTGGGCGGACAGCGGGGACGGCGCCTGCGCAACGTGGGCGAGTCCACGGTCGCGAGGGCGCTCGACGCACACCGGCGGGCCGGCGAAACCGGCCCCGCCGTCCTGCTCAAGGACGACGCCCGCTCGCGGGTGAGCGCGGTCGAGGTCGCCGGGCGGCGCGTCGTGGTCAAGGAGTACCCGGCACGGGGCATCCTGCGCGGGATCGGCGATCTCTTGCGCGGGTCGGCGGCTCGCCGCGTCTGGCGCGGGGGACACGGCCTGCTCGCGCGGGGCATCGGTGCCGCCCAGCCCCTCGCCTTCGTCGAGCGCTCGCGCCTGGGCATCCCCGCCGGATCGGCGGTCGTGTGCGAGGACGTGCGCCCCCTGCGTCCCGCCGACCAGTGCGACGACGACGTCGCCAGTCCCGCGGCGATCGCCGAGGCGTTGTTGCAGCTGCTCCTCCAGCTTCACCGCGGGCGCGTGATCCACGGCGACCTCAAGGCGAGCCACGTGTTCCTGGGGCGGCGCGGCGCCGGCCTCGAGGCGCGCCTCGTCGACCTGGAGGGGGTTCGCTTCCCGCACCGGCTGGGCGACGCGCAGCGCGTCCGAGCCCTCGCCCAGCTCAACGCCTCGCTTCCCGATCGCGTGCCCGACGCCGCGCGCCGCCGGGCCTTCGACCGTTACGCGTCGCTCCTACCGTTCCGCTGCGGTAGCGAGGTGGCTCTGGAGCGCGTTGTGGAGCTGAGTCTGCGCCGCGCGCATCGCTGGAGCGGCACCCGCTGCCGGCTGGCCGGCCGCCTGCGGGGCCAGACGGAGCCGCGGGCTCAGGCCGAGACCACCATCCAGCAGAAGTAGCTCGAAGAGCCCGTCACGCGCCCGCCGTTGCCGACCGCGTAGCTCACCGAGCGGGCGGTCTCCGAGCTGCCGACGATCTCCTTGAAGGCGGCGATCTTCTTCTCGGGGTCCTCGGGGTTGAGACCGTGGAAGACGATCTCCACCCGGGGCTTCAAGTCGAGTACGTTCAGCACCAGCGTCGCGAGCGTGAAGAGCTTGCCGATACCCTCCACGGCCTCGACCGAGAAGCGCGGCACCTCGACGTTCGACAGCTCGAAACCGTATTCCAGGCGCATGACTGGCCCTCCGCCTCGCAAGAAGGGGGGCGAGAGTGAGGCCCGCCCGAAGGGGTGTCAAGTGCCCCCGCGCCGCCCGTCCGGATCCGACAGGAAGCAACGGCTGACGCCCCCGCGCAGCGCGTAGAGCTCGGGTACCTCGCCGGGGCAGCGCTCGAAGGCCTCGGGGCAGCGGGGATGGAAACGGCAGCCCGGCGGCGGGTTCGCGGGCGAGGGGATGTCGCCGAGCACCCGAGCGACGATTCCCCGGCGCGCCGGATCGGCGCTCGGCACCGCCGCCAGCAGGCCTTGCGTGTAGGGGTGCTGCGGATCGGAGAAGATCCGCTCGGTCTCGCCCTCCTCGACGATCTGTCCCAGGTACATCACCGCCACCCGGTGGGCGAGATGGCGCACCACGCCGAGGTCGTGGGTGATGAAGAGAAAGGCGAGACCCAGCTCGCTCTGCAGCTCAGCCAGCAGGTTCAAGATCTGCGCCTGGATCGACACGTCCAGTGCGGAGGTCGCCTCGTCGCAGATGATCAGCTGGGGCTCCACGGCCAGGGCCCGGGCGATGCAGATGCGCTGGCGCTGGCCGCCGGAGAACTCGTGCGGGTAGCGCCCCATCTGCGCCGGATCCAGCCGAACGCGCTCGAGCTGCGCCGCGACCCGCTCGGTGCGCTCGGCCTCGTTCTCGCCGATCCCGAACGCCTGCATTCCCTCGGCGACGATGTCGCGCACGCGCATGCGCGGATCCAGCGAGCCCAGGGGATCCTGGAACACGATCTGGATGGCGCGGCGATAGCGCGTCAGCCGGCTGCGTTTGAGCGAGAGCAGGTCGACGCCGTCGAACCACACCCGGCCGCCCTGCGGCTCGACGAGCCGGAGCAGCGCGCGGCCGACCGTGGTCTTGCCGCAGCCCGATTCGCCCACCAGCGCCAGCGTGCGCCCAGCCGGAATCTCGAGGTCCAACCCGTCGACGGCGCGCACGTGGCCCACCACTCGCTGGAACAGGCCCGCGCGAATCGGAAACCAGGCGCGCAGAGCCTCCGCCCGCAGCAGCGGCAGGCCGTGCGATGCGCTCACTCGGCCTGCTCCTGGGCGACCACGTGGCAGCGCGCCGAGTGGGTGGGCGAGAGGGTGGTGCTGTCCGGCACCTCCACCGCGCAGCGCTCGAGCACCCGGGGGCAGCGCGTCGAGAAACGGCACCCCTCCGGCCAGTCCTGGGGGGCGGGTACCACGCCGGGGATCTCGGTCAACGGTTCGCCCGGCCGCACCCGCGACGGGATCGACTCGAGCAGGCCCCGGGTGTAGGGATGCCGCGCCCCGGCGAGGATCTCCTCCCGCGAGCCCTCCTCGACCAGCTTGCCCGCGTACATCACGGCGATGCGGTCGGCCATCTCGTTGACGACGCCGAGGTCGTGGGTGATGAGCAGGATCGCGGTGCCGAGTTCGCGCTGCAGCTCCCGCATCAGCTGGAGGATCTGCGCCTGGATGGTCACGTCCAACGCGGTGGTCGGCTCGTCGGCGATCAGCAGCCGGGGCCGCAGGGCCAGCGCCATCGCGATCATGACGCGCTGTTTGAGCCCGCCCGAGAGCTGATGCGGATAGTCGTGGATGCGCCTGTCCGGGTCGGGAATGCGGACCTGCTCGAACAGCCCGACGGTCCGCCGCCTCGCCTCCGCGACCGAAACGCGCTCGTGGAGCCGGATCGCCTCGATCACCTGGCTGCCCACGCTCTGCACCGGGTTCAGACTCGTCATGGGCTCCTGGAAGATCATGGCCGCGTCGCGGCCGCGCACGCGGCGCATCTCGTCCACCGGCAGCGCCCGCACGTCCCTCCCACACAGCAGGATCTCGCCCCGCTCGATGCGGCCCGGCTTCGAGACCAGGCGCAGGATCGAGAACGCCGTCACGGATTTTCCGCAGCCCGACTCGCCCACCAGGGCGAGGACCTCGCCCTCCGAGACCTGGAAGCTCACGCCGTCGACCACCGCCGCGCGACCCCGCTCCATCGGGAAGCTGGTCACCAGATCCCGCACGACCAGGATCGGGTCGCTCACCGTGTCTCCCAGGTGGTGCGCGGGTCGAGGATGTCGCGCACCGCGTCGCCGAGGAAGTTCACCGCCAGGATCAGCCCGAACAGCGCGGCGGACGCGGCCGCCAGGTTCCACCAGATGATCGGGTCGCGCGAGAGCTCGTCCCGCGCCTGGTCGATCATCTGGCCCCACGAGCCGTCGATGCCGATGCCGAGCCAGGCGAGGATGGCTTCCGACAGCACCAGCCCCGAGAACATCAACACGAACGTGATCACGACCAGGTGCATCAGATTCGGAAGGATGTGCCGGCGGATGATGCGGAACTCCGAGACGCCCAGGGCGCGGGCGGCCTGGACGTAATCCAGTTCGCGCAGCTTGAAGGTCTCGCCGCGCACCATGCGGCTCAGCCCGACCCAGCTCGTGACGCCCATCGCCACGCACACCTGCACCGGCCCCCGTCCGAGCGCCATGATCAGGGCGATCAGGAGCAGGAGCGACGGGATCGAGGCCAGCACCGAGATCACGAAGAAGACCGCATCGTCGATGCGCCCGCCGTAGTAGCCGGCGGAGATCCCGAGCAGCAGGGCCAGTGGGATGGCGATCAGGCTGGTCAGGCCACCGATCAACAGCGCCACCCGCGCTCCCTTGAGGGTCAGGTGCAGGACGTCGCGGCCCAGGATGTCGGTGCCCAGGACGTGGCGGCCCGGGTAGCGCAGGGCCGCTCCGCCGTAGAACTCGGCGCCGGCGAACGGTGCCGAGTAGCTCCTCTCCTTGAAGTCGGCTGGGAACAGCCGGTCGATCACCGAGCGCGGCTCGTGCAGGGCCAGCTGGTCGCCGCCCTCTGCGCCCGCCCCGCCGATCCACGAGATCGATTCCAGCAGCGCGAACGCGACGAACAGCCCCACGATCCCCAGCGCCACGGGCCGGCGCCGGAGCAGCTCGCGTCCGGCCTTCCGCCACAGGTCGCTGCGCCTCGCGGCGCGGAGCGCGCCCAGCGCGCCCGCCACGAGCAGCAGGATCATCAGGTTCTGGACGACGTGGAGCTCCACCGCCGGCTACTCCAGTCGAACCCGCGGGTCCGCCAGCGTGTAGCTGACGTCGGTGGCGATCTGGCCGAGGATGAAGAACAACGCCCCGATGAAGACCATCACGCGCAGCACCGCAAAGTCGTTGCCGTGGATGGCGTCGACCGTCATCGATCCCAGGCCCGGAATGCCGAAGAACGATTCGAGCAGCAGCGAACCGATGAACAGGAAGGGAATGGCCACCACGACTCGCGTGAGGATCGGAATCATGGCGTTGCGCAGCACGTGTCGCGCCATGATGCGCCCGTCGCCGCAGCCCTTGGCGCGCGCGGTTCGCACGTAATCCCGGCTGGTTTCCTCGATGAACACGGTGCGGTAGAAGCGCACGCTCTCCCCCAGGCCGCTGAACAGGCCGATCAACAGGGGAAGCGCCATGAACCGGGCGATCATCGCAGGCGCCGGATCGAAGCCGGAGATCGGAAACCAACGCAGCAGCTTCCCGATCAGGTACTGGCCGCCGATGATGTACAGCAGGATCGAAATGCTCATGCCCAGCACCGCCAGCACCACGCCCGTGCGGTCGATGTAGGTCTCGCGGAAGTAGGCCACGAACAGCGAGGCCGAGATGGACACGCCGAGCCCGATCACGAACAGGGGAATGGTGAGGACCAGGCTGGGGCCCACACGCTGCCGCAGGTGATCGACGATTGGGGTGTCGTCCGCGTCGCTGCGACCGAAGTCGAAGGTCAGCATGCGGCGGAAGTGCTCGAAGAGGAGCGTGTCGCTGGGGCTCTCCGCGTTCCACAGGCGGGGCTTGTCGTAGCCGTGATTGGCGACCCACTGCTGGAGCACCTCGGGAGGCGCCTTCTCCCCCACCGCACGGCGGGCCATCTCGACCGGCGTCGCGTACAGGAAGAAGAGCACGAAGAGCAGCAGCAGCACGCCGAGAACCGTGACGAAGCCGTAGGCGAGCCGCCGGATCACGTAGGCGAGCATCACTGCCGCTCGCGGAGGAACGTGAGGATCCCGGGGACCACCAGCGCCACGGCGGCGACGCCGAGTGCGTAGGCCGGCCAGACGACCGGGTCGTTCCAGCGGGCACGCAGCGCCGCGCGCCGGCCGGCATCCACGTCCTGGTACTTGGACGCCGGCAGGCTGAGGCCTGCGGGCTTCACGTTGCGCAGCCAGGGCTGGATCAAGCTGTAGCTCTCACGGTGCAGCAGCTCGATCCAGGGCCGCTCCTGTTCGAGGATGCCGAGCAGTTCGCGGATGATCTCCAGACGGCGCGCGTCGTTCTCGCGGTCCTTCATGGCCAGGAACAGCTCGTTGTAGCGCGGGTCGTTGAAGTTGGCCGTATTGGGCCCGCCGCTCTCGGACTCGGCCATCGGCCCCCAGAGCAGGAAGAGGAAGTTCTCGGGATCCGGGTAGTCCGCGATCCACCCCCACGAGAAGATCTGGTAGGCACCCCTGTTGACCTTGTCGCGAAACTGGTTGTAGGTGGTCGCCGCCAGCACGACATCGAGGCCCAGCTGGCGCCAGGCGTTGACGAAGAACGCGTAGGTCAGGCGCGCCCGCGTGCTGGGATCTCCGAGATCGAAGGTGAGGTGCAGCGGCTTCCCGGTGGTGGGATCGATGCCTCCCTCGTAGCCCGCCTCGCTCAGCAGCTCCCGCCCGCGCTCCAGGTCCAGCTGGCTGAAGGGATTCACGTAATCCGGGTCGTAGCCGAAGATGCCGGGGGGAATCGGCGACTGCGCGGGAACGCCGCGACCGTTGGTAAAGATGCGCTTGTACTCCTGCACGTCCACGGCCAGGCTCATGGCCTGGCGCAGCTTCCGACCCTTCTCACCGGCGGGGGTGCCGACCACCGGGTCGTTCATGTTGAAGCCCAGGTAGTGAACGTCCGGGTCGACGGCCTTCTCCAGGCGCATGCCGAGAGCGGCCATCTCCGGCGAGAGATCCCCTTCGTGGATGACCACGTCGAAGCTCTCCCGGATGATTCCCGAGGCGTCGTAGTAGCCCTGAAGGAACTTGTTGAAGTACGGGATCGTCTCCTTCTCGATCCGGTACTCGATGCGGTCGAGGAAGGGAAGCGGGCGGCCGCGGTAGGAGGGATCGAGCAGGCCCGCGGCGGCATCCTCCGGCGTCCCTTCCGACGGATAGATCGCCCCGGGCGCCCGCCACTCCGGGTGCTGGATTCCGTACCAGTTGTCGTTGCGCTCGAGCACGATGCGGAAGTGCTTCTCGTACTCCGTGATCTTGAAGGGCCCGACGCCGACGGGATGGTCCTTGAAGAAGTCACGACCCTCCTGCCCGTCGTAGTAGGCCACCGCCTCCCACGGCACGGGAGCGGTGAAGGGCATCGCGAACCAGTAGAGGAGCTGCGGGTAGGGCTCCGAGAGCACCAGTTCCAGCTGGTGCGGACCCCGAACGCGCAGGCCGGCGATGCCGCCGGCGCGCTCGTACTGCCGGTCGATGCGCAGGTCGGCGAAACCCTCCTCCTGCCGGCGCAGCTCCTCGAGGCGCGCGGAGAAGTCGCGGAAGCCCTCGATCTTCGCGAAGGTGCTGCCGACGGGACTGGTGACCTGTGGGTCGGCGATGCGCATCAGCTCGAAGGCCACGTCCGCGGCCTCGACCTCCCGCGTGGTGCGGCCCGCCCCACCGAGGGCAAACGCCTCGTCGTCCTGGAAGAGCAACCCCTCCCGCAGCTCGAAGCGGTACGCCACGCGGCCCCCGCCCAGCGACCGCGGCTCCGGCAGCGACCGGGCCAGGCCCGGCATCAGGGTGTAGGGGCGCTTCAGGTAGTCGTACTCGAGCAGGGTCTCGTAGACGTTCGCCGTGATCTTGTGCTCGAGCGCGCTGTAGCTCACAGCGGGATCGAGCGTCTTGGGCGGCCCGGGGAGCGCGCTGTAGCGCACCTTCAGCGTGTCGTCGGCCGGCGGGTAGGGGTTGTTGGAGCAGGCCGCGAGCGACAGCAGCGCCGCGGCCGCGCCGGCGGCGCTGGCGCGTCGCGGGCTCATCGGGTGTCCGCGTCGGCGGCGTTTTCGAGCGCCGCGGGTCGCAGGCGGAAGACGTCGACCGACAGCTCGGGGTTCAGCTCCAGGTCGCGCAGCGAGATCTCCGCGTGCGTGCCCCCGGTGGAGACGTCCAGGGAGATCGCGTGGGCGAAGGGCGTCCCGTCGACGGGTGAGAAGTCGTCGTAGCGGGCGCGCCAGGCCAGCTTGCCGGCGGGATCGCGCACCTCGATCCAGCGCAACCGCGCGTCGGCGTCGAACGCGACGCGCTGGCGCAGCGCGCCGTCGGCGTCGGCCAGGGACACGCGGATCTCGCCGTCGCTGGTGCGCTCCGCCGCCGCCGCCACCAGCTCGGGGTCCGGCATCGGCGCACCGAGCAGCAGGTCGACGGCCTCTTCCGGGGTGAGCGCGAGGTGCGCCTCCTGCCACAGGAGCAAGGGGTGAACCAGGCCCGTCTCGAACGAGCGCTCCTTCGCGCGGAACAGCTCGAACCGCTCGCCGTCGGTGACCAGCACCGCCAGGGTCTGGTTGAGCAGGCCGAGCACTTCCACGCGCAGACGCGACGGACGCTCGAGGGCGAAGATCTGCACGGCGCGAATGCGCACGCCGGTCTCCTCACCGTCCACCGCCAGGCGGGCGACGCCGCGCAGCCCCTGGCGCTCGTTCGCGCGCTCGGCCCAGGCCTCCAGCAGCGCGCGCGGCCGCGGGTCGTCGGGTGGGATCGGAACGGGGGGCGGGATCGTGCGGCAGGCCGCCGCCAGCAGCAGCGAGGCCACCAGAAGCGTCGCGCGGCTCACCGTTATTCGAGCTCGAGCCGGAGGTTCTCGAGCTTGTCGAGCAGTTCGGGCTGCTCCCGGATCCGGGGCTCGAGGCGAACCGCCTCTTCGAACATGTCGAGGGCGCGCCGCTTCTGGTCCATCAGCAGGTAGGTGTCGCCCAGGTGCTCGGAAACCACCGGGTCGCCACCGGTCAGCTCGTCGGCGCGCTCCAGCTCCCGCAGCGCGCGCTCGATGTAGTAGCGAGCCTGCTCTTGCCGACCGCTGTCCACCAGCGGACGCGCTCGCATGTAGTAGACCCAACCGAGGCTGTCGACGATGAAGCCGTCGTCCGGCCTCAAGTCCAGCGCGCGCACGATCATCCGCTCGGCCTCGTCGAGGTTGACGCCCTTCTCCGCCCAGGTGTAGCCGATGTAGTTGAGGGCGCTGGCGTTGTCGGGGTTCTCCTCGAGCGCGCGCTGCATGTAGGCGATGGCTTCTTCCGTGCGCTTCGCCTCGCCGTAGATGACGCCGATGCTGTACAGCAGCTCGTCGTCGTCGGGCTGCTCGTCGAGCATGCGCTCGAGCTCGTCGACGGCCCCCACCACGTCCCCGGACTTCGCACGCAGGGTGGCCCGGTAGAGCTCGAGCTCGCGCGACGGCTCGACCGCGGCGGCGCGCTCGATCTCGACCAGTGCTCCCGAGAAATCGCCCCGCCGCTCCAGGATCGCCGCGATCTGCGTGCGCGCTTCGGCGTACTGCCTGTGATTCGGCGGGATCTGCTCCAGCAGCTCCAGCGCGGCATCGTATTCGCCCAGGCGACGACGCACGATCCCCAGGAAGAAGGAGATCTCGTGCTCGTCGGGGTCGTCTTCCAGGGCGCGCTCGAAGCGCCTCGACGCGCTTTCGTAGTCGCCGGCCTCGTAGTTGAGGAAGGCCAACCTCACGATCGAGCGCGTGTCGTGCGGATAGTGCTCCTCGACCTCCTCGAGCACCGCGACGGCGCCCTCCAGGTCGTCGTCGGCCATGTGGGCCTCGGCCAGGGCGACCAGCGTCCCGTGGTGACGCGCGTGGATCTCGAGCACCTCGCGGTAGGTTGCGATCTCGGACTGGCGATCGCTCCGCTCGCGGAACCACCGAGCCAGGGTGTTGTAGATGCGCAGGTTGCCCGGGTGGTACTCGAGGGCCTCGCGCAGCGCGCGCTCCGCATCCGCGGGGCGGTCCATGCGCTGGTACACGTTCGCCAGTGCCAAACGGCCGCGCAACGAGGTGGGGTCGCGCTCGATCAACCACTGGGCGATCTCGGCCGCGTCGGCCAACCGGTCCCCTTCCAGGTAGATCTGGTACAGCAGGAAACCCGCGTCCTCGTCGAAGGGCTCGCCGGAGTCGTCACGCAACGCCAGCTCGGCGCCCGCGGCGTCCCCGCGGAAGCGGTAGAGCTGGCCCAGGAAGCTGCGCGTGGGCCGGTCGCGCGGGTCGAGCTCGAAAGCCCGCGTGGCGTGGTAGAGCGCCGTGTCCAGGCGATTCTGCCGGGCCAGGATCTCCGCGATCTTGCGGTGCAGGAATGCGGAGTCCTCGTCCTTGGCCGCCGCCCGTTCGTAGGCGGCGAGCGCCTCGGGCATGTCCCCCTGGATCTCGAACTGCTGGGCGACGAGAACGTCGTACTCGGCAGGCGCAGCGGGGCGCACGGGATCGCCGGGACCGGACGGCTCCGCCGTCTGGAACCCGGACAGCGAGGCGCAGCCGACCAGCGCCACGCTCGCGGCCAGCAGGCCAGTCAGTCCCTGTCGCGTCCGATCGCTCGCGCGCCGCATGTCCGCCTAGCTCCGCCCTCCGAGGGTGGCGCCGGCGCTGGACGCCGAGCCCTCGCGCAGGGCCGCCGCCCCGCCCAGGTACGCCTTCTCCTCCAGGAAGCCAATCAGCTGCCGCACGCTCTCCTCGACCGAATCGCGCCTGGTGTCGAGCACCAGCTCGGGATCGAGGGGCTCCTCGTACGGAGCGGAGATCCCCGTGAACTCCGGAATCTCGCCGGCGCGAGCGCGCTTGTAGAGCCCCTTCACATCCCGCGCCTCGCAGGTGGCGACGTCGGCGTCCACGTGCACCTCGACGAAATCGCCGGGCTGGAGGCGCGCGCGGACCGCGTCGCGATCGGAGCGGTAGGGCGAGATGAAGGACGTAAAGACGATCAGGCCGGCCTCCGCGAAGAGCTTCGCCACCTCTCCAATGCGCCGGATGTTCTCGGTGCGGTCCTCGGGCGAGAAGCCCAGGTCGCCGTTGAGACCGTGGCGGACGTTGTCGCCGTCGAGCACGTAGGCGAGCCGGCCGCGCTGGATCAGGGCGCGCTCGGCGCCGACGGCGATCGTCGACTTGCCCGACCCCGAGAGTCCGGTCAACCAGACCACGACCCCCCGCTGGCCCAGCAGGCTGCGCCGCTCGTCCGGGCTGACCTGGCCCTCGTGCCAGGTGACGTTGCTGCTCCTGGGCTGCGTCAAGTCATCCTCCCGGCCACCCGGCCCCCGCCCCCTCGGATGCGCCGAGCTGGAGTCCAAAGTAGCGCGACTGAGCCGGATATTGACGGTCGCCGGCCAGGCCGAGAGGCGGCCGGCGGTCGGCTACTGGGTCGGGATGCGCCGCGGCCCGCGCGCGGGCCCGCGGCGCCCCTCCCGGACCTGCTCGATCAGCCGGTCCGCGACCCAGTCGATCTCCTCGGCCGTGTTGCCGCGACCGATGCCAAAGCGCAACGCCGCCCGGGCCAGGTCGGGTGGGAGCCCGAGGGCGCGCAGCACGTGGCTCGGCTCCGGGCTGGCCGAGGCGCAGGCGGAGCCCGAGGAGAGGGCCACGTCCTTGAGCGCCACGATCAGGCCATCCGCCTCCACGCCGGCGAAGGACACGTTGAGGTTGCCGGGCAGGCGGCGGTCCGGGTGCCCGTTGAGGTGGACGTCGTCCAGGGCCTTGGTCAGGCGCTCCCAGAGCTGCTGCCGCAGGCCCCGCAGGCGCAGCGCCTCGCCGTCCAGGTCCTCGAGGCAGAGCTCCGCGGCCCGGGCGAAGCCGACGACGAGCGGCACGGCCAGGGTGCCGGGGCGCAGGCCCCGCTCGTGGCCACCGCCGTGGAGCAGCGGCTCCAGGCGGATCCGCGGCCTGCGCTGGCGCACGTACAGCGCCCCGACACCCTTGGGGCCGTAGAGCTTGTGCGCGCACATCGACAGCAGGTCGACCTGCCAACGCTCCACGTCCACGGGGATCTTGCCCACCGCCTGGGCGGCGTCGGTGTGGAAGAGCACGCCGCGCTCGCGGCAGATGCGGCCGATCGCCTCGAGCGGCTGGAGCACCCCGATCTCGCTGTTGGCCGCCATGATCGAGACGAGCGCCGTGCGGTCGCCGATCGCCCGCCCCACGGCCTCGGGGTCCACCAGGCCGTCCCGATCGACCGGCAGGTAGGTCACGGCGAAGCCCTCGGCCTCCAGGGCGCGGCAGCTGTCGAGCACCGCCGCGTGCTCGGTCTGGGCCGTGACCAGGTGATCCCGGCGGCCCGCCCGGGCGCGCGCCACACCCTTGAGGGCGAGGTTGTCGCTCTCTGTGGTGCCGCTGGTGAAGACGATCTCCTCGGGCCGCGCGGCCCCGATCGCCGCCGCCAGGCGCTCCCGCGCGTCCTCGACCGCCGCCTCGGCCCGCCAGCCGAATGCGTGGCTGGCGCTCGAGGGGTTGCCGTAGTCGCGGGTGAAGTGCGGGAGCATCGCCTCGACGACACGCGGATCCGTGGGGGTCGTCGCGTGGTGGTCGAGGTAGATCGGGAGCTTCACTAGGCTCCGAAGGATTCCCCGCAGCCGCAGGTGGTCGAGGCGTTCGGGTTGATCATCTTGAACCCGGACTCCTGCAGCGAGTCGACGAAGTCCAGGGTGGTCCCCATCAGGTACAGCGCGCTCTTCTCGTCGACGATCACCTTGACGCCGCTCGCCTCGATGGAGGTGTCCTCCTCGCGGATCTGGTCGTCGAAGGCCAGCTCGTAGCGCAGGCCGGAGCAGCCTCCGCCCACCACCTTCATGCGCAGGCCGTGGGTCTCGAGCTTGCCATCGCGACCGAGCAGGGCCTTGATCCGCTCGGCGGCCGAGTCGGTGACCTGGATGAGCGCCATCGGCGCGAACCTCCCAAAGGCGAACACTGCCGGAAACCAAAGGATAAACGCGAGAGTCAGCGCGTCAAGCGCGCGCCAGACGGGGCCTCGGCAAGGCGCGGCGCCGCGCGCAACCACAGGAAGACCTCGCGGTTCCCCTTGGGGCCGGCCAGCCGGCTCTCCGCCTGCCCGCAGGCTGCGTAGCCGAGCGCCTCGGCGCGCTCCCGCACGCCGGCCACGGCGGCGGCCCGCAGCGCGTCGTCGCGCACCACCCCGCCCCGGCCCACCTGTTCGCGCCCGACCTCGAACTGGGGCTTCACCAGCACCAGCAGCTCCGCACCCGGCGCGACCTGCGCGAGGCGGGGAAGGAGCAGGCGGACCGAGATGAACGAGACGTCCACAGTCACCAGCTCGACGGGCTCGGGGAGGTCGTCCGCGTTGAGGGTGCGCGCGTTCGTGCGCTCGAGCACCGTCACGCGCGGATCGTCGCGCAGGCGCGGGTCGAGCTGCCCGTAGCCGACGTCCACCGCCACCACCCGCCGTGCTCCGGCCTGGAGCAGGCAGTCCGTGAAGCCGCCCGTGGAGGCGCCCACGTCCAGGCACGCGCGCCCCGCCACGGCGATGCCCAGGTCGGCCAGTGCCCCGGCGAGCTTGTCGCCGCCGCGGGAGGCGTAGCGCCGTTCTCCTCCCCGCAGCCGCACCCGCGCGTCCCGCGCCACGCGCGTGCCGGGCTTGTCGACGGGTGTGTCGTCGACCAGCGCGCGACCGGCGCGGATCAGCGCCTGGGCGCGCGTGCGCGATTCCGCCAGCCCCTCGGCCACCAGGCGTTCGTCGAAGCGCTGGGCCGCGGCGCCGCCTCGGGGAGAGCGGCTCTTGCGCGAGGGCGAATCCGCGCTCACCCGTCCCTCCGCACCGCGTAGCGCGCCAGCTCGCGGAGCGGCTCGGCCCGCTCTCCCAGCGGCTCGAGCTCGCTCAGCGCCAGCGCCAGCAGCTCCTCGGCTCGCGCCCGCGCCGCCTTCGGACCCACCAGCGTCACCAGTGAGCAGCCCTCGTCCTCGCCCTCGTCGAGCAGGTCGTCGGCGATCTGGAACGCGACGCCCACCGCCTCGCCGCAGCGACGCAACCCGGCCAGGGTCTCGTCGCCGGCGCCGCCGAGTCGCGCGCCGCCCACGATGGCCGCCGCGAGCAGCGCCGCCGACTTCATGGCGTGCACCGCCTCGACGCCGGCCGGGTCTGCCCTGGCCCGGTCGAAGGCCAGGTCCTCCACCTGCCCGCCGACGAGGCGCGTGGAGCCGGCCGCCTCGGCCAGGTCGCGCGCCGCCGCGAGCCTGAGCGCGGCGTCTTCACCGTTCGGCTGGGCCAGGGCCGTGAACGCGGCCGCGAGCAGCGCGTTGCCGGCCAGCACCGCGATCGCTTCGCCGAACTCGACGTGCACGGCCGGACGCCCGCGCCGCACGGCGTCGTCGTCCATGCACGGCAGGTCGTCGTGGATCAGGGAATAGGTGTGGACCAGCTCCACGGCCACGGCCACCGGCAGCGCCCGCTCGGGAGGGGCGCCGACGGCTTCGGCGGCCGCCAACGCGAGTGCCGGCCGGAGCCGCTTGCCGCCGGGGAAGAGGAGGTGGCGCATCGCCGCGTGCAACGCGCCGGGTGCTGCACTCGCCGGTGGGATGGCGCCGTCGAGGGCGCGCTCCACCCACGGCGCCCGCTCCAGCAGGTACGCGCGGAGGTCCACTACTCCGTCTCCTCGGCCTCCTCGAACGGGCGCGCGATCCACTGCTCGCCTTCGCGCACCAACAGCTCGATGCGCCGCTCGGCATCTTGCAGCCGGCTGGTGCAGCGGCGGGTCAGCGCCACGCCCTCCTCGAAGGCGCCGAGCGCGACTTCGAGTTCCAGGTCGCCGCGCTCCAGGCGGTCCACGATGGACTCGAGCCGCGCGAGCGCCTCTTCGAAGGAGATCTCGTCGGCGGCGTTGGGAGTCTGCGCCGGGTCTCGCTCGTCTTCGCCGCGCTGCCCGCGCGCTCGATCCCCGGCCGGCTGGCTGCGCGTCCGCCCCGCGGACTTGCGAGAATCAGCCATCGCGTCGCGATCCTAACGGTGGCCCGCAACAGCGTCAAACCGCCGCAACGGGCGCTTTGCAGGGTTCACCTGGTCGGCAACGCGCGCACGCGCTCCACCGACGCATCGAGCTCCGCCTCCGCTACGCGGATCGCCAGCCGCTCGCCGCGCGTGACCTGGCCGGCCTCGCGCACGATCGCAGCGTCGCGACCGCGGCGCACGATGGCGTACCCCCGCGACAGCACGCCGAGCGGCGACAGCGAGTCGAGACGCCCCGCCAGCTCCAGCAGCCGGGCGCGCGCGCGCTCCACGCGCGCCGACGCCTCGCGCTCGAGAGCCCGCGCCGCGGCCAGCAGGCGCGCGCGCTGGGCGTCGAGCCGCGCCGACGGAGCCAGCACGCGCAAGGCGTCGCCTTGCCGGGCCAGCCGAGCCGCCAAGCGCTCCAGCACGGCACCGGTCGCGCGACGCAGCCGGACCCAGTCCCGCGCCAGCAGGGCCTGCACTTCGGCGCGATCGGGCAGTGCCAGCTCGGCCGCGGCGGACGGCGTCGGGGCGCGCAGGTCGGCCACCAGATCCGCAATCGTGACGTCCACCTCGTGGCCCACTCCGCTCAGCACCGGCACCGGTGCGCGCGCGATGGCGCGCGCCACCACCTCGGTGTTGAACGGCTGGAGATCCTCGAGCGAGCCGCCGCCGCGCGCCAGCAGGATCGTGTCCACCTCGCCGCGCGCCCCGAGCACGTCCAGCGCCGCCGCGATCTCCAGCTCGGCGCCGAGCCCCTGGACTCGGGTGGCGGCGATGCACAGCGGCGTGGACGGAGAGCGCCGACGGCTCACCTCGAGGATGTCGCGGAGGGCGGCGCCCGTCGGCGACGTCACCACGCCCAGGCGCGCCGGCCTGGGGGGCAGGGGTCGCTTGCGCAGCGGATCGAACAGGCCCTCCGCCTCGAGCCGGCGGCGGAGCTGCTCGAAGGCGAGCTGCAGCGCCCCGCGACCCCGCGGCTCGCAGCGGCGCACGATGATCTGGAGGTCGCCGCGGGTCTCGTAGACCGTGAGGTCGCCGTAGACGAGCACCTCGAGACCGTCCTCGGGCTCGAAGGCGAGCCGACGCGCGGTGCCGCGAAACAACGCGGCGCGGAGCTGCGCTCCGTCGTCCACCAGCGTGAAGTAGAGATGGCCGGAGCTCGCGCGGTGGAGGTTGCTCACCTCCCCCACCACCCAGACGCGGCCCACCCGATCCTCGAGCAGCGCGCGCAGGCCGCCCAGCAGCTCGCTGACGGTGTGGATCGGCGGCCCGTCGGTCAGGGTGCGGTCGCGGTCGGGGCCTGGCTGGCGCGGGCCTGGACGGAGGCGGCCTCCTGGCCCTCCCTGAGGCGCTCGAAGTAGGTCCAGCTCTTCAGGACCTCGAGCGCACGGGAGAGCTGGATGTCGGCCTCATCGGCGCCTTCCGCGCCGGGCGGCGGCCCGGCCTCGGATGACTCCGGGTCTCTCCCCTCGTGGATCAGATGGCCCTCGAGGTCGCGCTCGCGGATGCGGTGCTGCGCATCGTCCGGCTCGGCGTCGACCGCCTCGCCGGCGGCCTCGACCACGATGTCCGGAGCGATTCCGACCTCCTGGATCGAGCGACCGCCCGGCGTGTAGTAGCGCGCCGTGGTGAGCCGCAGGCCGGCCCCGCCCTCGAGCGGATAGACCGTCTGCACGGACCCCTTGCCGAAGGTCTTGAGGCCGATCACGAGGGCGCGATGCTGATCTTGCAGCGCGCCCGCGACGATCTCCGAGGCACTGGCGGTGCCCTCGTTCACGAGCACCGCGATCGGATAGTCCGGCTCGGTCCCGCTGGCGCGGGCGCGGAACTCCTGGCGCTGGCTGTCGACGCGCCCCTTCGTGTAGACGACGAGTCCTTCGGCGAGCCAGATGTCCGCGACCTTCACCGCCTGATCGAGCAGGCCGCCCGGATTGTCGCGCATGTCGAGCACCAGGCCCTCGAACGACCCACCGGCCTCGGCGTGAAGGTTCTCCAGCGTGCGCTCCAGGTCCGCGATGGTGCGCTCCTGGAAGGCCCGAATCCGCACGTACGCGTAGCCGGGCTCGAGCAGGCGCCCGCTGACCGACACGACCTTCACCACGTCGCGCACGATGCTGAAGGACTTCGGCCGCTCGAAGCTGTCGCGGAAGACCCGGATGGTGATCTTCGAGCCCTTGCGTCCGCGCATCAGCTTGACGGCGTCGAACAGGCTCATCCTCTTCGTCCCGCGGCAGTCCTCGGTCCAGTCCTCGGGCCGCTTGGTCGGGCAGATCGCGACGATCTGATCGCGCGCCTTGATGCCCGCGCGACTCGCGGGGGTGCCATCGATGGGTGCGATCACCTCGATGTAGCCGTCCTTGCGCTTGGTGATCTCGATGCCGAGTCCGTGGAACTCGCCCTTGGTGTCGACCTGCATCTCCTTGTACGCGTCGGCGTCCATGAAGGAGGAGTGGGGGTCGAGCTCCTCCAGCATGCCGCGCACGGCCCCGCGCACCAGGGTGTGCTCGTCCACGGGCTCCACGTAGTTGCGCCGCACCAGGGTGAGCACGCTCGTGAAGAGGCTCAGGTCCTCGTAGCGCGTGGCCGCGAAGCTGCGCACGCCGCCGGTCAGCCCGCCGGCCAGGGACGCCACCACGACCCCGGCGAGGAAAGTGAGGAAGAAACGAACTCTGAGGCGGCGCATCGGCCTGGGACCGCTCCCGCAAGTACCGGCGAACTCGCCGGTAAACAGGGGGGTTTTGGCGAAATCTGCCTAACCCCCGACGCTACGCGGACATTCTAGCCTGCGTCAGGGGATTCGAGCCACTGCCGCGGGTCGAGGGGCTGGCCGCGGCGGCGGACCTCGAAGTAGAGGCGGGGCCCCGAGAGGGAGCCCGTATCGCCCACCGTCCCGATCGCGCCCGCCGGCGGCACGCGCTGGCCCACCGCGACCCCCACCTCCGCCAAGTGCCCGGAAACGGTGAAGTAGTCGTCCCCGTGGCCGAGGATCACGATGCGGCCGTAGCCGCGAAACCAGCCGGCGAAGCGCACCAGGCCGGCGGCCACCGCCCGCACCGGGGTCCCGCTCGGGGCTTCGAACACCACGCCCTTGCGGACCGTCTCGGTGCTGAACTCGGCATCGACGACCCGGCCGAACTCCTGCGTGATGGGCGCGTCCACCGGCGAGGGCAGCCGTCCGCGCAGTGAGGCGAAGGCGGGCCCGGCCTCCGCAGCGGCGGGGGCCTGGGGGGCGTCTCCCAGCGCGGCGAGGGTCTCCTCCAGCGCGCGCGCCGCCGTCTCCAGCTCGATCAACGCACCCCGCTCACGGGCTCGCGACTCGTGGATCCGGGCGACCACCAAGCGCTTGGCGCGCCGCTCGCCCGCGAGCTGGGCGGAGCGCTCGCGCAGCCGCGCCGCCGCCTCCTCGAGCTCAACGGCCGCCTGCCCCGCGCGCCGCACCGCCTCCGCCAGCGCCTCCGACTGCTCCTTGTGGGTCGCGATCAGCTCGGCGTCGCGCTGGACCAGCAGCCGCAGCGCGTACACCCGGGCGAGAAAGTCGCGCAGGTCGCCGGCGGCGAAGACGACGCGGATGGCACCCAGCTCGCCGGCCTTGTA
>JAZFWH010000246.1:0-7961 GCA_036482635.1 Myxococcota bacterium | reverse complement strand
CCAGGCTCGACTCCGCCCTCGCCGGAGCGGCGAGCAGGGCCAGCGCGGTCAGGGCGACCGCGAGGGGCGCGGCGGTGGTTCGAAACATCGGCGGACTCTACCGAACTCGCCCGACCCGCACCCCGCCGTTGAAGCGCCGCGCGGTGATCTGATAAACTGTCAGAAATCCTGCTCGGGCTTTTTGCCCCATCCGAGGACGATCGTGAACTTCGGCTTCAGCGAGGAGCAGGAGCTCCTCCGCAAGACGGCCCGGGACTTCCTCGCGGAACGCGCACCGATGAAGGCCGTGCGCGAGATCATGGAGAGCGGAGCCGGCCACTCCCCCGAGCTGTGGCGCGCCATGGCGGAGCTGGGCTGGACGGGTCTCCTCTTCCCCGAGGGCTACGGAGGGGTGGGGCTCGGCCTGATCGAGCTCAGCATCGTCCTGGAGGAGCTGGGGCGCTCGCTCGCGCCCGTTCCCTTCCTGCCGACCATGATCGCCGGCACGGCGATCTCCGAGGCCGGCGACGAGGCGCAGAAGCGCGAGTGGCTGACGCGGATCGCCGAAGGGCGCGCGGTCGCGACCCTGGCGATCGCCGAAGAGCGGGGCAGCGAGCGGCCGGCCGACCTGGAGCTGCCGGCGCGGCGTTCCGGCACCGGCTGGAGCTTGAGCGGGCGCAAGCTGTTCGTCCCCGACGCCGGAATCGCGGACGTGCTGGTCGTCGCGGCGCGCACCGGCGGCGACGCGGAGAACGGGCTGGGCCTGTTCCTCGTGCCCCGCGAGACGCCCGGGGTGCGCGTCGAGAGCATGCGTTCGATGGACCTCTTGCGGCGGCTCCACGAGGTGGCGTTCGAGGACGTCGAGCTCCCGGCGACGGCGTTGCTCGGCGGCCGTGCCGAGGCAGGAGCCGCGTTGCAGCGCAGTCTCGACCGCGCGCTGGTGATGATCTGCGCCGAGATGGTCGGGGGCGCCGAGAAGTGCCTCGAGGACTCGGTTCGCTACGCCAAGGAGCGCGTCCAGTTCGGCAAGCCGATCGGAGTGAACCAGTCCATCAAGCACAAGTGCGCCGACATGCTGTTCCAGGTCGAGTCGGCCCGGTCGATCACGTATTACGCCGCCTGGATGGCCCAGCAGGGCCACGAGGAGGCCGCCCTGACCGCCGCGATGGCCAAGTCGTACGTGAGCGATGCCTATCGACACTGCGCCGCGGAGAACATCCAGATCCACGGCGGTGTGGGCTTCACCTGGGAATACGACTGCCACCTCTACTTCAAAAGGTCGAAGAGCGACGAGTCGTGGCTCGGCGACGGCCCCGCCCATCGCGAGCGGGTCGCCCAGATGATCCACGTCTGAGGTCGAAGTCGCGTCGCAGACGGCCCCGCCCAAAGCCCCGCTGGGTGATCGCACCTGCGCTGCGTTCTGCGCGGCGTTCGCCCTCTGGAGCCTGTGCTGCCACGCGGTGGTGGCGGCGGGCGGCGACCTCCGCCAGCTGATCCTCGCCTACGCGCTGGTCGGCGCGCTGACCGCGGCGGGCGTCGTAGTGTGGCGACGCCGCCGCGCCGTGCCGCCGGCCGCCGAGGGCCCGGCCGCGGATGCGACCGCCAGTGCCCCCAACCCGCGGCTCGCGCAGGGCAGCGGTCTCGCGCTCGGCCTGGTGGGCGTGCTCGTGTTCCTCGCAACCGGCAGTGCGGTGGCGCTGTGGTGGTGGGCCGTGCTGCTGCTGGGCGCGGCGGCCGCGGTCTTCCTGCTCGCGGAGCCCCCGGTCGCTCGGCCCGCGCTTCGCGGACCTGGGCTCGAGGCTGGGCTCTGGGCCCTGGGGATCGCGTGCGTGGCCCTCACACTGATCGTCCACCGTCCGGACATCGACGACGCCTTCTACATCAACGTCGCGGTGGCCGCGGCCGACGCCCCCGGGCGCGCCCTGCTCGGCGGGGACACGCTCCACGGCATCGACGGCCTGCCCCTGCACCTGGCGGTGTACCGCCTTCACACCTACGAGCTGCTGGTCGGCGCCTTCGCCTACCTCACCGGGATCCCGGCGATCTATTGGTTTCACTGGATCTTCGCGTCGGTCGGGGCGCTGCTGGTGGTGCTCGCCCACGCGGTGCTCTTCCGACTGCTCACCCCGCGCCGCTGGCTGTGGGCGGTGGCCGGCCTGGTCTTCGTGCTGCTGGCGGTGGGCGAGACCCACCGCTGGTACGGAAACTTCGCCTTCGTCCGGATCTGGCAGGGGAAGGGGTTCTTCCTGTTCGTGTTCATGCCCCTCGTCTACGCCTACGCCATACGCTTCGCGCTGCGCCCGTCGCCGGCGAGCTGGCTGCTGCTCGCCGCCGCGCAGATCGGAGCCGTGGGCTGCAGCTTCTCGGGCGTGTGGGTCGCGCCGGCCGGGGCCCTCGTGGCGATGGCCTGTGTGCTGCGCCCGACGCGGGCGGCAGCGCGAACCCTCGCGCTGGGCGGGCTCGCGTCGGTCTACGTGCTGGCCGTGGGCTGGCTCCTCAAGGAGGAGATGCAGGGCGCCCTCCCGCTCGCCAAGCACGTCTACGAGCGCGGTGTACTGCTCGACGAGGCGCTCATCACGTTTCTCGGCAGCGCGCGACTGCGCGCCTTCGGCGTCGCGTCGATTCTGGTGGCCTGGGCGCTGTGCGGTCGCGGTCTGGCGCGGCGCTTCGCGATCGCGTTCCCCCTGGCGGTGGGGCTGGTGTTCTTGAGCCCGTATTGGGACCACTGGGTGCTGGCGAACGTGACCGGCACCTCCTACTGGCGGGCCCTCTGGAGCCTGCCCGTGCCGATCCTGATGGTGCTCGTGCTGATCGCGCCGCTGCGACTCGACGGACGGCGCTCGTGGCGTGTCGCCGGCCGCGTCGCCTGCATCCTCTCGTTCGCTGCCTTCGCCGCGTTCGTGCCGCGCTTCGGCGGCCTGAGCGAGAGGAACCACGGGGCGACCCGCATCCCGCTGCGCGTGGGGGCGCCGTCGCTCAAGGTGCCGCTGGGTGCGTACGCGTGGGCGAGATCGTTGAACGCGAGCGTGCCAGCGGGCTCCGCGGTGGTCGCCCCGCTGTCCGTCAGCGTGTGGCTTCCGACCCTGCACGAGCACGCCCATCCGCTGGTGGTGCGCATGCCCTACCTAAAGCCCCACCGGTCGCGCCTCGGGGACGAACAGGTGCTCCATCGCTACCTGATGACCAGCTACGTCGCCGGGGTCGAGCGACGCGACGACGCCGCCCGGCTGTTCCGCAGCGGGCTGCGGCGCTTCGACGTCAAGGGTGTGTGTCTGCGCAAGACCGCGCTGGCCGAGCAGGCGCGAAACATCCTGCGCAGTGCCGGCTTTCGCAGGTCGCTTCAAGGTGCAGACCACGAGATCTGGGTCCGCTCCTGAGTCCGCCGAGGTCCACTCGCGGGATCGGATCAGGCGATATACTCGGCCGCGCGAACGAGACCGTCCGGGCCCGGCGAGGCGCTCGCTCGTGCGAAGAATGAAGCGCGACGAGGCCATCCGAACGATGGAGAGCGAGGCGAGGCGCTCGGCGGACTTGCCCAGCGCAGCTGCGTCCGAACTGCGCCTGCTCGTGACGATCCCCGCACTGAACGAAGAGGAGACCGTCGGCGGCGTGGTCCGCGGCGTTCCCCGGAAGATCCGCGGGATCGGCTCGGTCGAGGTGGTGGTCGTCGACGACGGCAGCACGGACCGGACCGCGGAGCGGGCGGCCGCGGCGGGTGCCCAGGTGATCCGGCACGCCTCGCCCCGCGGCGTGGGCGCGGCCTTCCAATCCGGCCTGCAGTACGGGATCGAGCGGGCGGCCGACCTGATCGTCAGCATCGATGCCGACGGCCAGTTCGATCCCGCCGACATCCCGATCCTGGTCGAGCCCGTCGTCTCCTCGGCTGCGGATTTCACCACGGCCTCCCGGTTCGCCGACCCGGCCCTGATTCCCCAGATGCCCCGGATCAAGCTCTGGGGGAACCGGATGATGAGCCGTTTGATCTCTCGGCTGGCCGGCCAGAAGTTCTACGACGTGTCCTGCGGGATGCGCTGCTACAGCCGGCGTGCGGCCCTGCAGCTCTACCTGTTGGCGCGATTCACGTACACGCAAGAGGTGTTCCTGAACCTCGCGTTCAAACAGCTGCGAATCGTCGAGGTTCCGATCCGCGTGCGCGGTGAGCGCGAGTTCGGCGAGAGCCGCGTGGCGGACAACCTGTGGCGCTACGGACTGCGCACAGCCCAGATCATCTTCAGCTCCTATCGCGACTACCACCCGTTGCGCTTTTTCGGCGGCATCGCGCTCGGCCTGTTGGTTCCGGCCGTCGGTCTGGGCGCGTTTCAGCTCGTGCACTACTTCCAGACCGGCGCCTTCTCCCCGCACAAATGGTCGGGTTTCAGCGCGGTGGCCCTGGGTGTGCTGGCGCTGCTCATGGTGCACACGGGCATGATCGGCGACATGCTGAATCGGCACCGCATCTACCTCGAGGAGATTCTCTACCGCCAGCGCAGCGAATCGCGGGACCAGCGTGAGCGTCGGTAGCGCCGCGGCCACGGGCCGCGGCGGCTGATCCGGGGGCGCTCCGTCTAGACCGCCATGCGAGTCCTGGTCAGTTCGAGCACGTTTCCGCTCCGGCCCGACGACGGCCTGCCGCGCTTCGTCTACGACCTGGCCCAGGCGCTGGCCCGCCGCTGCCAGGTCACCGCGCTGGCTCCGGACGCGCCCGGGGCCGCGCGCCGCGAGCGGATGGCCGACGTCGACGTCCGCCGCTTCAGCTACTTCCGCCCGCGTCGCTGGCAGTCCCTGGCGTATGGGCACGGGATTCTCGGCAACCTGCGCGCCTCGCCCCTGGCCGTGCTCCAGCCGCCGCCGTTCGTGTGGTGCCAGGCGCGGGCGACGCGGGCGCTGGTGCGGGAGCAGGGGATCGACCTGGTGAACTCCCATTTCCTGATTCCCCAGGGTTTGAGCTCGGCGCTGGCGCGGGGACCGTCCGCGCGCTTTCGCCACGTGCTGAGCGTTCACGCCGGCGATGTGTACGCCCTGTCTCGCCTGCCGTTCGGCCGCGCGTTGGCCCGCTTCGTCGTGTCGCGCTGCGACGGCGTCTTCGCGGCGGGAAGTCACGTGCGCGAGCGTTTGGACCAACTGCTGCGCACGCCGTCGCAGGCGGTGGTGCAACCGATGGGCGCCGATTTCGCGCTGTTTCGCGGCGCTGGCGCCCGCCCGCCGGTGGCCTCCCCCTTCGCCGATGGGTACGTCCTGTTCCTCGGTCGCTTCGTCGAGAAGAAGGGCGCCGTCTATCTGCTGCGGGCGCTGCCCAGGGTCCTGGAGCGCTGGCCGGGGCTGGGCCTGATCGCGATCGGCTACGGCCCGCTGGAGGGTGACCTCCGCCGCGAGGTGACGCGGCTCGGTCTCGAAGGCTCGGTGGAGTTCGTCGGCAGGAAGACCCACGCCGAGATCGTCCCGTATCTGCAGGGCAGCAGGCTGGCCGTCGTGCCCTCGATCATCGACCGGCACGGAGAGACCGAGGGCATGCCGACGGTGGTGGCCGAGGCGCTGGCGGCGGGGGCCCGCGTGGTGGGCAGCGCGGTCGACGGGATCCCCGACCTGATCCGCCACGGCCGCAACGGCTGGCTCTGCCGGCAGCGGGATCCCGTGGACCTGGCGGAGAAGATGCTGCTGGCCCTGGACGATCCCACCCCTTCGGCGATCGTCGAGCGGGCCGTGGAGACCGCGCGGGGCCTCGACTGGGCACAGGTGGCCGGTCGCTACCTGGAGGTCTTCGAGCGCCTCTGCGTCGGGGAGTCCCCGGAGTGATCGCGGTGCGGCGGCCCATCCGCATCCTGTTCACCATCTCCGATCTGCGCGGGGGCGGCGCCGAGCGGGAGTTCTCGATCCTGGTCCGGCACCTTTCGCGCGCCCGCTTCGAGCCCCATCTCTGTTTCTGGCGCCCGGTCTTCGCCTACCAGCCCCCGGAAGGCGTGCCGGTGCACATGATCGAGAAGTCGCGGCCCTGGCACGTGTTTCGGGCGATCGCGGCGCTGCGCCGACTGATCGACGAGCTGCGCCCCGACCTCGTCTTCAGCCAGCTCCACTACGTCAACATGGTCACGGGATCCGCGCTGGCGAAGACCCGCCACCGGCCCCGCTGGGTGTGTCGGCAGGTGAACGACCCCCGCCGCGAGATGCGCGGTGCCTTCGCGGTCTGGGCGCGGCGCTCGTTGCGGCGGGCGGATCGCGCCCTGGGCTGCTGCGACGGCGTGAGTCGGGCCATGCGGCAGCACCTGAGGCTCGAAGCCGGCCGTGTGTCGACCATGGTCAACGCGGTGGACGTGGACCGCATCGCCCGGCTGGCCGCGGAACCGCTGCCCATCGAGCGCTCGCCAGGGGTCTTCACCGTCGTGCACGCCGGCCGTCTGGAGCCGCAGAAGAACCAGGCCATGCTGCTGGAGGCGTTCCGCCGCCTCCGGGACCGGCCCGCCGAGCTGTGGATCCTGGGCGAGGGACCGCTGCGGGGGCGATTGGAGGCCCGATCGCGGGCCCTGGGCCTCGGGGCCAGGGTCCGCTGGCTGGGCTTCCGGGAGAACCCCTATCCGTTCTTCCGGGCGGCGGATTGCTTCGCTCTCAGCAGCGACCACGAGGGGCTCCCCAACGCCCTCATCGAAGCCATGCTCTGCGGGGTGCCGGCGGTGGCGACCCGCTGCCCGTACGGACCGGACGAGCTGATCGAAGACGGCGTGAGCGGATCGCTGGTGCCGGTCGGCCAGGCGGCGGCCTTCGGCGAGGCCCTGGTGCGGCTCGCCGACGACCGCGCCGCCCGCCGCCGCATGGGGGCGGAGGCCCAGCGCCGCACCGCCGCCCGCTTCGATACGCGCGTGGTGTGCGGGGCCTACGAGGACCTGTTCGAGAGCCTCGTGAGCGCCGACGGCGCAGACGCGTCGAGCGGGGCGCGATCGGCATGACCGCGCGGCGGCGCTCGGCCCAGTTCGCTCGGCGCCTGGCGCGCAGGGCGCGGAAGTACGGTGCGCAGCGCCTGCACGCCGGCGAATCGGCCAGCTCGATCCTGTGGGTGGTCGGCTGCCAGCGCTCCGGAACCACCATGCTGCTCGACGTGCTGGACGAGAGCCCGGACAGCTGGGTCTACCACGAGCACAACCGCCGCGCGTTCCGGAACTGGAGGCTGCGGCCTTTGCCCGTGCGCGAGCGGCTGGTGCGGAGGGCGCGGGCCCGCTGGCTGGTGTTCAAGCCGCTCTTTGACTCGCAGAACGTGGACCAGCTGTTCGCGGAGCATCCCAGCTCGAAGACGATCTGGGTTCTGCGCCGTTACCGGGACGTGGTGGAGTCGAGCGTGCGCAAGTGGGGCGCCCGACTGCAGCTCGCGATCCGGCGCCTGGCGACCGAGGAGGACTGCGACCACTGGATGGCCGACCGCATGTCTCGCAGTCGTCGTAAACTCCTGAAGGACTTGTACCATGACGAAATGTCCGTGCACACGGCGGCCGCACTGCGCTGGTATCTGCGCAACGAGATCTACTTCGATCTGGACCTGCCCAACCGACGCGCTCGCGCGTTGCTGGTCCGCTACGAGGACCTCGTCGAGAACCCGCCGCGGGCGTTCGCGTCGGTCTTCGCGTTTCTCGACCTCGATTTCCACGAGAGCTACGTCGCCGGCGTCGCCGCGCCCGCCCGTCGCAGGCAGGCGCTCGCCGAGATCGACCCCGCCGTCGAGGAGCTGTGCGAGGACCTCGCGGCGCGACTGGTCGCCTCGGCGGAACCCGCATCGTAGCCGATCGTGCGGGACCGAATGCGCGCCCCGCTGAAGACCGCAGCGCGGCTGATCTCGGAGCGGCTGGCGTACGGCGCTGTCGTCCCCGAGAAATGGATGTACTCGCTGGGCTTGCGCTCGGCGGCGGAGCTGGGCCTGCCGGACTTCATCGGCATCGGAGCGCAGAAGTCGGGAACGCACTGGCTGCGCGCGAATCTCGCCCATCACCCCTCGGTCTACC
>JAZFWH010000245.1:0-4056 GCA_036482635.1 Myxococcota bacterium | reverse complement strand
GACGCCGACCTTCGACCGCCTGGCGCGCGAGGGAATCCTGTTCGAGTCGGCCATCGCGCCCGCACCCATCACGCTGCCCTCGCACGCCTCGATCCTGACCGGCGTCTACCCGTCGGCGCACGGCGTGCGCGACAACGGGATCTTCGCGCTCGCTCCGGACGCCGTGCTCGTCTCCGAGGTGCTGAGCCGCCACGGCTGGCGCAGCGCCGCGTTCGTCGGGAGCTACGTGCTGGACGCGAGCTTCGGTCTCGACCAGGGCTTCGAGGTGTTTCGCGGCGTGCCCAGCTTCGCCGGCCAGTGGAACGCGGGGCACTACCCGGACCGCCCCGCCAGCGCGGTGGTCGACGACGCCGTCGCCTGGCTCGAGACGCTCGAGCCCGGCGAGCGCTTCTTCGCCTGGCTTCACTTCTTCGATCCCCATGTGCCGCACGAGGCGCCCGAGTACTGGGCCAAGCGGGTCGCGCACCCCTACGACGCGGAGATCGCCTTCTGCGACGACCAGCTCCGCCGCCTGCTCCGCTTCCTCGACGAGCGCGGGCTGGCCGACGGGCTGCTGGTGGCGGTGACCGCCGACCACGGCGAGGCCTTCGGCGAGCACGGCGAGGAGAGCCACGGCGTGTTCGTCTACCAGGCGACCCTGCGCGTGCCGCTCGTGCTCTCGGGCACGCCACTGGCGCACGCTGCCGGGACCCGCGTGCGCGAGCCCGTGTCGATCGCGAGCCTGGCTCCGACGCTGCTCGCCCTGGCCGGCCTGCCGGCCGAGGAGCTGCCCGACGTGCGCGTCGCGCCGCTGCTCGGCCCACAGGGTGGCGTGCGCACAGCCGAACCGGAGGATGCGATCTACCTGGAGAGCTACCTGCCATACCATACGTTCCGCTGGCGCGCGCTGCGCGGTCTGGTGTGGGGCGGCTACAAGCTGGTCGATGGCCAGCGCCCCGAGCTCTACGCGCTGGGCTCCGACCCGACCGAGCAGCGCGACCTCGCCGACGCGAACGCCGACGTCGTCGACGACATGCGCCGCCGGCTGGCGGCGCTGCTCGACACGCACGCGCCCCTGCCCTGGGCGGCGGGCCACGAGCCCGACGCCGCGGCGCGGGCTCGGCTCGAGGCGCTGGGCTACCTGGCGGGCAGCGCCGGGGACGACCCGTTCGCCGCCGACCTCCCGGATCCGAGGGACAGGATCGAAGCGCTCGAGGCCTTCAGCGCAGCGGCCAACGCGATCCAGGCCTACCGGAGGGCCAAGGCGGACGGCGGCACCGCCACCGCCTGGCAACGCGCCGAGCGCCGCGAGAAGGCGCGCGCGCGCCTGGAAGGCGCCGAGCAGGCCCTGGAACGGGCGCGCGCCCGCGACCCCGGCAACCCCGCCATCGCGGCGCAGCTCGCCACCCTCTACGGCCGACTCGGGAAGCCAGAGGCGGCGCTCGCCCTGCTCGACGAGGCGGTGCGTGCGCGCCCCCGCTCCGCGCAGTTCCGCCAGCTGCGCGCGCAGACGTACCGTTCGCTCGGACGCGCCGAGGATGCGGTGAACGAGATGCAGGTCGTCGTCTCGCTGGATCCGAAGTTCCAGCCCGCCTACCAGTGGTTCGTCGGGTACTACAGCGAGCAGGGGGACTTCGGCCGCGCGGTGGGGTGGGCGAGCCGGCAGCTCGAGACGCTCGACGAGGGCAGCCCGGCCCACGCGGCGAGCGCGCAGCGGCTGGAGAGGCTCTCGGCGCAGATGCGCGAGAGCGGGCAGCGCCTCGTCGCTCCCGGCTAGGAGGCCGACTCGAGAGTCGGCCTCCTCGCAGCGAGGCGCAGCCGAGCGGAGGCCGGAGCCCGAGTGCGAGCGATTAGCCAGCACGAGGCTCGGCTGAGCCTGATTTGAGTTGATCCGCGGCCCCGCCGCGCACATGATGGGCTCGCACGCGGAGGGCTTCACATGACGGACTCCGGACGCTTCGCGGGGCGCGTGGCGCTGGTGACCGGCGCCGCCAGCGGCATCGGGCGCGCCACCGCACTCCAGCTGGCGCGTGAGGGTGCATCGGTCGGGGCGCTGGACCGCGACGCCAGCGGCGCGGAGGCGGCGCTGCGCGAGATCGAGGCCGCCGGCGCCAAGGGCCTGGCCGTCACCTGCGACGTGGCCGAGAGCGAGCGGGTGAACGCGGCGGTGCAGGCGGTCGAGAAGGCGCTCGGGCCCGTCGACGTGCTGGCCAACGTGGCCGGCATCGGCGACCGCGCCGGCTTCGAGCGCGTCGAGGAGCTCGACGACCGGCGCTGGTCGCGCGTGCTGCGCGTGAACCTCGACGGTCCGTTCTTTTTGTGCCGAGCGGTCGTGCCCGGCATGGCGGAGCGCGGCCGCGGCGCGGTGGTGAACGTCTCTTCGCTGGCCGGGCGTTCGAAGAGCGCCAACGCCGGCGTCGCCTACTCGGCGAGCAAGGCGGGGCTGCTCGGTCTCACCCGGCACCTGGCCGTCGCCTACGGCCGGCGGGGCGTGCGCGTGAACGCGATCTGTCCCGGCGGGGTCGACACACCCATGATGAGGGCCGCGGGCGCCGAGGCGTCCGACGAGGAGAAGCGAGAGCTCGCCGGCCGCGTCGAGGCGTACCGCTACTTCATGCCCATCCAGAGGCTCTCGACGCCCGAAGAGCAGGCCGCCGCCATCGCCTTCCTGGCTTGCGACGAAGCGTCGTACATCAACGGCGTGGCGCTCGACGTGAACGGCGGCCTCTACATGGCTTGAGCCGGGCCGCGGTCCGGCGAGCGAAAAGGAGATCCCCATGGCGCGACTTCCCTACGTCGATGCCGCGCAGGCCTCCCAGCCCGTGCGCGAGCTGCTCGAGGCGCTGCCCGTCGACCTCAAGGTCTTTCGCATGATGGCGAACGCGGAGACCTGCTTCCGGCCGCTGCTGAGCCTCGGTACCGCCATCCTCGGCCGCCAGAAGCTCGACGCGAAGCTGCGCGAGCTGGCGATCCTGCGCATCGCCCGGCTGTCGAGCTGCCAGTACGAGTGGGTGCAGCACGTGCCGATCGCGAAGGCGACCGGCGCCAGCCAGGCGCAGATCGAGGCGCTGGAGCGCGGCGCCGCCGACGCCGACTGCTTCGACCCCGCCGAGCGCTCGGTGCTGCGCTTCACCGACGAGGTGGTGCAGAACGTGAAGGCGTCGGATGCAGCCTTCGCCGAGCTGAACCAGCGCTTCTCGGCCCAGGAGATCGTCGAGCTGATCCTGGCGATCGGCTACTACATGACGGTGGCGCGCCTGCTGGAGAGCACCGAGGTCGACCTCGACCCGCCCGCCGACACGAAGGTGATCGACGCCATCCGCTGACGGCGCGGCTCAGAAGCGGCGGATCGGATCCGAGCCGTCCCAGCTCCGCGCCGTCTCGGCGATGTGCTGGAAGAAGCGGCCCTTGGCGCCGCTGATCTCGGAGAGCTCCACCACCGTGCCCGGGTGGGCCTCGGTGGCGAAGTAGACGAAGCGCCCGCCCTCGCCGACGCTGCCCGATTGGCCCACCTCGTAGCCGGCACCGAGGGCGTGCGCGAGGTCGGCGTCGAAGTCCTGGCTCCAGTAGGCGACGTGCTGGAGGCCCTCGCGCCCGGCCGCCAGGAAGTCGCGGTACATGGACGGCGCCTGGTTGCGCTGCTGGATCAGCTCGATCTGCAGCGCCCCCGAGTTGGCCAGCGCGATGCTCACCTCGATGGGCGAGGGCTCGCCGCGGTAGCGGAAGTCGCTGACCGGCGCGCGCTCGAAGTAGAAGAAGGGGCCCACACCCAGCACCTCGGTCCAGTGCTTCAGCGCGGCGTCGATGTCGCGGACCACGTAGCCGTTCTGGCGGACCTCTCCGAAGATGCGACTCACCTGGGAACCCTCTACAGCAAAGGCGGGATGGGCCGGATGAAGCCCTCGATCGGACAGTGCCCCTCGCGCGTCACCAGGCTGAAGGGCCTGGGCCCGGCGGGGCGGAACTCGACCGACGCCTGGCCGCGCTTGAGGATCGGGCTGCAGACGGCCGTCACCGGGATCACCGCCAGCGTGTCGGCGCCCGAAGTCCAGCCGACCCGGGAGGCGAGCAGGAAGC
>JAZFWH010000244.1:0-7903 GCA_036482635.1 Myxococcota bacterium | reverse complement strand
CGGTCGGCATCTTCTCCACCAACCCCGCCCACAACCTGACGACCCAGTTGATCGGCGTCGGGGCCTACGGCGTCGCCACCTTCTCGGCGGCGATGCTGCTGCTGGGCGCGATCAAGGCAATCATGGGTCTGCGCGTGTCGCCGGAGGAGGAGATCGAAGGCCTCGACATCAGCGAGCACGGCATGCACGCCTACGACTTCGACATGGGTGGTGCGGTCAGCGAGTCGCCGCTCGCGATCGCTTCGGCGACGCCCGGCGTGCCGCTCCGCCCCCTCGCCGCCGGCGAAGAAATCTGAGAGGAGGAGACGCGGTGAAGAAGCTGGAGGCGATCATCAAGCCCTTCAGGCTCGACGACGTTCGCCAGGCCCTCCAGGAGGTCGGCGTCGAGGGCATGACCGTCAGTGAGGTGAAGGGCTTCGGAAGGGAGAAGGGCCACACGGAGCTCTACCGCGGCGCGGAGTACGCGCTCGACTTCCTGCCGAAGATCAAGCTGGAGCTGGTCGTCCCGGACGAGCTCGTGGAGAAGGCCACACTCGCCATCGCCGAGACCGCCGTCACCGGAAGGATGGGCGACGGCAAGATCTTCCAGCTGCCGGCGAACGGCGCCACCCGCATTCGCACGCGCGAACGCGGAGACGCGGCCCTGGTGTAACGAACGTGCTGCGAACGCTGCAGTCGGAGCTCGAGGGGCTCGAACGCGTCGCCGGCGCCCACGGACAGACGCCGCCGACGCTGCGCGAGTGGGTCGAGCTCGCGGAGGCCTGGCGCATCGTCCGATGCCTGCGGGAGGCCGGGGGCAACCGTTCGGCGGCCGCGCGGATGCTCGGGATCGGCAGGCGCACGCTCTACCGAAAGATCGAGAAGCTGGCGTTGGGCCCTCGTTGGGCCGGCCCGGCCTGTGGACCGAAGGGCGCACCGCTCGCCGCCGATGAGGTCAGCGGCGCGGTCTAACCCGCTGCAACTCCGCTCGCCTGCGTTACAGGGGCCCGCCTCCGCTCCGCTTCGCCTCGCTGCGCGGTCGCTTCGCGACCTTGCCTTGCAAGGGGCCCGGCTCCGCTCGGCTTCGCCTCGCTGCGCGCCCTTCGCGCTTGCGGGCTCGCTGCGCGGAGGCCGACTCTCGAGTCGGCCTCCTAGTCCACCAGGCGCACGCCGACCTGGGCGCCGCCCGCGTCCTCCACGCCCAGCGAGATGCCGTCCGAATCGGCGCGGAGCGTGACTTCGATCAACCGCTTGCCGCGGGGCGCCGGCAGAATGCCCGTGACCGTGAAGTTCCCCAGGTAGCGGTTCTCCTTCACCAGCGCCGCGTGGCCGCGGTAGATCACCAGCGGCAGCTCGGTCTGGCCGTCGAACGCGGTGCTGAAGAAGACCGCGCGCTCGCAGGGCAGCTCGCAGCCCGCCTTGAGAATGGGGCTGAACGCCCCTTCGTCGGTCGCGATGCCCACCGCTTCGGCCAGCCGCGCGCCCTGCCCGACCGCCGGCGAACTCCCTTCGACCTGAATCCGCGCCGGGTCCGGACCGTCGGACCCGCATGACAGAGCCAGCGCCAGGCCGAGCAGTCGCACCGCCGTGCGCGACCGCGCGTTGCAGTGAGGGGAATCGACCCGCCCGCTCACGACGCCCCGCTTCGGAACACTAGGCCTGCGCCGCCAGCACGAACAACCAGATGCAGCTGCCCAGGCCGACCAGGAAGATCGTCGAGCGAAGGATGTCGAGGTTCGCCATGTAGAAGGCGGTGTGCAGGACCCGCGCGCCCAGGAACAGCATGGCCGCCCAGGCCGACTTCTGGGCGTCGGCCCCGGACACGTGCGCCACCAACACGGCGGCGGAGAAGACGGGCAGCGCCTCCCAGGCGTTCTGCTGCGCCGCCTGCACTCGCGCGCCCAGGCCGGTCAGCGCCGCCCCCTGCGCGCGCGGGTTCTTGTTGTCGAGCGTCCCGAACTGCTTGATCCGGAAGTAGCCCCCGGCCGTCGAGAGCAGGTAGGGGATCAGCACGGCGATGAGAAGGCACCAGAAGGGAGTCGTCATGGATGCTCCAATCTCGTGGCAACGCGGGGGGACCGTGCCGAATATGAGATACTGCCCACTCCCAAGTCAAGTCGGAGGCCGCAGTGAAGGCCGACTGGACCGCCGATGACATGTTGAAGCTCGGGACCGCTCACGCCGCACTCGAAGCGCGCTGCGACCTCGATGGGGTGATGGGCACGCTGGTCGAGGACCCCGTCTACGAGTTCTGGCCCGCCGGCCTGCGCATATCCGGTGGCGCACAGGTGCGCCGCTACTACGAGCATCTCTTCTCGCGGTTCATTCCGATGACGCGATCGTACGAGCTGATCGGCGAGTGGGTGAACCAGACGGCAGTGGCCCAGGAGTACGAGATCCGGCTCGAAGTCGACGGGGCTGTCGAGAAGCATCGCGTGGTGGGCATCCTGTTTGCCTCCGGAAGCCGGCTGGGTGGCGAACGGGTCTATGCCGGCGAACGCTGTACCCGGTTGATGGCGGGTGACCTGATTGACGAGCTGGCTTCGATCTAGCGGGTCCAGCACCGCGACCGCGTGGCCCCGCGTCGCCGGCCGCAGAGCCCTGGGTGCCTGCATCGCACTCGGCCCCAGCCTGCTGAGCACTCCCGCGACGCCAGCGGATGACGATCCCCGCGTGTGCGCAGACGCGATCGCAGAACGCCCGGGCGACGCGTTGAAGGCGCTGGCCGCCGCGGAGCAGGCCCAGTGGCGAGTCGCCCGTTCCGCCGAAAGCGAGGCGCGCAGGCTGATGCACGGCACGTTGGGCATGGGGGAGTTCAAGAAATCCGTGGACGCGGCCGCCCGGGTGGAAGGGCTGTACCGGCGCTTCGAGCGGGCGGTGAAGACCGCCCGGGCTCTGTGCGGCTGCCGCTCACGCCGGGGAGACCCGAACCGGGAAGCCTGCGACGCGCTGTACCGGAAGTGGCTGCAACCCGAGGAGAAGCTTCCCTCCGCCTGAACGGTCGACCTCGCGTCTCGCCCGCTGCGAGCGGGGCGTCCCGGCTCCGGGGTGGAGCCGGGACGTCCGCCGCGTCGCTCCGACTAATGAAGGTCTTCGAAGCTCTGGTTCGGCGGCTCGCTGCCGTCCCAGGCCTTCACCGCGCGCACGGTCTCCACCCGCGTCGAGCCCATGCCGACGAAGGCTTCGCCCCTCGCGCTGCTCAGCGGATCCCCGAAGACGTCGGCGTCGGCCGTCGCCCGCGCCTGCACTTCGATCCTCTTCGGCCCGGACTCGACGTCCGGCAGCACGAAGTTGAAGGCATGCGCGTTCAGGGTCTCGAGCAGCAGGGAGACCGCGATCAGGCACTCGTCGTCCGGATCCTGGCTGGCATCGGAGAGACACGCCAGGCTCTCAAAAGCCACCGAGAGCTCCTGGAAGCGGTGGCAATAGCTGACGCCCTGAGCCCCGGCGTCGTCGCTGGGAGGTCCACCCAGCACGTTGTCACCATCGTTGTCGGGCAGCGCGTACCGAACCGGCTCTCCGGTCGGCTCACCGTCACCGTCGACCGGCGTCACTGCGACCCGGACCTGGATGCGACCCTCGGCCGCCGCCGTCGCTTTGCCGCCGTTCTTGCCGGAGCCCTTCGCCACCGCTTCGGTGAAGGTGACCAGCGCGCATTGCAGCGCGACGTCGAAGGAGAGCTCCTTGCCGTTCGGCGTCTTGATGAACGAGGTCATCACCGACACGTAGCCCGTGTCGTCGGTCACGCCGCCTCCGATGCAGTCACCGGGATTCGGGCCGTCGGTGGCGCACGCCTCGGCGCCCAGGCCCACCAGATCCCCCTGCGTGAACGCGACCTTGGAGCTCGAGAGCGACCCGGCCCAGGCGGACCCGCCGAGCAGAACGGCTGCCGCTACACCCGCACACGTGAACACGAACTTCATCCGCTTTCCCGCCTCTTCTTTGAGTTGCTGCTTCGACACAGTCAGATCGAGCGCCCCACCCGGGGCACGCGACGGGTCGGGATGCTAGGCGTGGCGCTCGCTGAAACTGTGCGCGGGGTCACGAACCCGGGGGGCTCCCGGGGGTGATCTGAACGAATCTCTCGACGTTCGCCCCCGGGGAGGGAACGACGGATCGGGCGCTAGGAGGCCTGAAAGCGCTTGGTGTAATCCACCGTGCACCAGCGCTCGGGCCGGACGCGCACCACCACGCGCCGATCGGCTCACTGCCTGGTGAGCTTCCAGATGTTCTCCCCCGGCCAGCGCGAAGCCCAGCCCAGCGAGACGTAGTCCGCGTACGAGGTCTTCGCCCGGGCGGGGGGGCGAAGCTCCACGAGATCCTCCACGACCAGCGAATGGCGGCGAAACAGCCGGATCCACTCCCCGTAGGGCAGCTGGTAACAGACGGAATCTCTGTCCTCGATGGAGTGGAGGTCGAAGTAATCGGCGCGCAGGCTGGAGGTAACAGTGTCGCTGGCGGAATCCCAGCACAGATCGCGCAGTGGACTCGACATGCAGAACGCGAAGCAGCCGCCCGGCTTCAGCAGACGCGCGGCCTCCGCCACCGTGTGCTCGGGACGCGCGAACGTCATGGCGCCGTGATCGCAGAAGACCACGTCGAAGCTCGCGTCGCCGAACGGCGCCCGCTCGGCGCTGGCCAGGACGAGCGGGAGGTCGACACCCGCCGCGGCCGCGACCCCGCGCGCGTGGGCGAGTTGACGCTCGGAGAAGTCGACGCCCACCACCCGCGCTGCACAGCCCGCGAGACCGACCGCCCACTGGGCCGCGCCACAGCCGAGCTCCAGCACGTCCTTTCCGGCGACGTCGCCGAGCACGCGGAGTTCGGCTTCGGGAACGCGCCAGACCCCCCAGGCCAAGGGGGCCGCCGCGAGCAGCGCACCGTGACTGCGCTGGTAGGCGTCGCTCGTCGCGTTCCACCAGGCGCGGTTCTTGGCGGTCGGATCGTCGGCGCCCACGCTGCGCAGGCCTTCAGGGCCGGGCCGCGCTCACGCGCCGGGCGCCGAGCGGAGCGTGCGAGCGGAGTCCGCCTGCGCCATGACCTTCTCCCCGGGGCCGGCGGCCGCGCCGGTTGACCCGGCGGTTCGCGATGCGGATCTTACCACGCGGCAGACCCCGACCCGTCCGGCCCGGTCGGCATGGAGGAGCTGCATGGCGAAGCCGACTCCGCGACTGGCACCGCTGGCACCCGAGCGCTGGGACACTCGCACGCGAAGCCTGCTCGGCGGCAGCGTCGAGCCCGTCGCGGACCTCGAAGGGCGCGCAGACGGCGCGAGCCCGAGGCCACTCAACATCCTGCAGACGATCGCCCACCACCCGAATCTTCTCGAGCCCTTTCTCGGCTTCGCCGCCACACTCGCGGTGAGGGGCGTCCTGCCCAGGCGCGCATCCGAACTGCTCGCGCTGCGGGCCGCGTGGAACTGCCGCTCGGCCTTCGAATGGGGGCACCACGTGGTCTACGCACGCGCCGCGGGTCTCTCCGAGCCGGAGATTCGCAGGATCGCTCTCGGGCCCGATGCGCCCGAGTGGTCCCACGAGGATCGCGTCCTGCTCGCCGCCGCCGACGAGCTGCACCAACGGCAGGACGTGTCCGAGGAGACCTGGCGGGAGCTCAGCGCGCGCTGGAACGAGGCCCAGCTGGTCGAGATCCCCTTCGTCGTCGGCAACTACACGATGCTCTCGATGGTGGCCAACTCCACCGGCGTGCCGCTCGAAGCGGACCTGCCACCACTACCCGAACTCGATTAGCGGCTGCAGGGGATCGTTGTTGTCCACTGCGATCGAGGCGAGGCGCTCGGGCAGGCTCTCGGCCAGGTAGCGTCGCTGAGCCGGGATGTAGCGCTGCTCGTAGCGGCGGCGCACCTCGGACGGGCCCCCGAACAGCGCGAGGTCGCGCCGCTCCGCCCGCTCCAGAGCGACCCCGAAGTCGACCCGAACGAAGATGGAGAGGTCCCAGCGCTCGCGCAGCTCGGGGCGCATCAGGAAGACGCCGTCGAAGAGGAGGATGGCGTCGGCCCGCGCCTCCTCGAGTGGCGCTTCCACCGGCGCGTCGAGCCGGTAGTCGAAGACGGCGCGCCGGTAGCGACGCGAGCCTCCGGGACCCAGGGGTTCCAACAGCGCCCCGACCAGCTGCTTGCCGTCGAAGGAGTCGGCGTAGTACCCCTCCGGCGAAGTCGCACCGCGCCGATGGCGCAGCGCCCTGGGGTGGTGGAAGCCGTCGATCGAGCTGCGGATCACCGAGGCGCCGCCGCGCTCGAGCGGCGCCACGAGCTCGTCGGCCAGCGTCGTCTTGCCGGCGGCCTCGACTCCGTCGATCGCGACCCGCACCGGGTGGCGAGCTCGCACCCGCCGGATCTCGGACGCGAGCCGAGCGATCAGCTCCCGGCGCTCCATCCCGCACGCGGTCAGCGCGCCCGGCGCTGGGCCGCCTTCGCGCCGGCGCCGGGTCGGCGCGTCGAGCTTCCCGCGAGCCGGCGGTACGCGACACCGGCCAGGGCCGCTCCGACCAGCGGAGCCACCCAGAACAGCCAGAGCTGCTTGAGCGCCCAGCCGCCGACGAAGAGCGCGGGTCCGGTGCTGCGCGCCGGATTCACCGACGTGTTGGTCACCGGAATGCTGATCAGGTGGATGAGGGTGAGCCCCAGACCGATCGCCACGGGAGCGAGTCCCGCCGGGGCGCGGTCGTCCGTCGCGCCGAGGATGATGATCAGGAACATGAACGTGAGCACCACCTCGGTCAGCAGCCCCGCCCCGAGCGAGTAGCCGCCGGGTGAGTGCTCGCCGTAGCCGTTGGCGGCGAAGCCCGCCGCGACGTCGAAGCCCGCGGCGCCGCTGGCGATCACATAGAGGACCGCGGCGCCGAGAATGCCCCCGGCCACCTGCGCGGCGATGTAGGGGCCGAGCTCCGACGCCGGGAAGCGCCCGCCCAGCCACAGGCCGACGGAAACGGCCGGATTGATGTGACAGCCCGAGATGTGCCCGATGGCGATCGCCATCGTGAGCAGCGTCAGGCCGAAGGCGAACGCCACGCCGAGCAGGCCGATTCCGACCTCGGGAAAGGCGGCGGCGAGGACGGCGCTGCCGCAGCCCCCGAACACCAGCCAGAAGGTCCCCAGCAGTTCAGCTGCGGCCCGATTCCCAAGCGGCATGGCCTCCTCCTTCTCGTGCGCGTTCGGCTGCCGGTTCGCCGAGCGCGTCAGCCATCTGCGTGCGAACCCGCTCTGTGAGCTCCTCGCTGGAGAGATGCGCGAAGCTCTCGGGCGGGATCGGGTCCAGGACGGTGATGTGGATCTGGTGCCTTCCCTGCAACACGAAGCCCTGCTTGGGCAGCGCGTCCGCCGTGCCGCGGATCAGGATCGGCTGCACCGGGCTGCGCGTGCGCAGGGCGAGCTCAAAGGCGCCGGTCTTGAAGTCGCGCATCCGCCCGGTGGGCGAGCGTGTGCCCTCCGGAAACATCATGATCGAGTTGCCCAGGGCGAGCGTCCTTTCGCACTCCTCGAACATGCGGATCGCGCTGGCGCGGCTGCCGCGCTTGAGCTTGATGTAGCCGTTCAGCGACATGTTCCAGCCGACGAAGGGAATGCGGAAGTTCTCGACCTTGGACACCCACTTGAAGTGCGTGAAGGTGCGGAAGAGCACGAGGATGTCGAGCAGGGAGAGGTGGTTGGCCACCATCACCGTCGCCCGGTCCGCATCGAACTTCTCGCGGCCGACCACGGTGACCGGCCAGACCGGATTCAGCCAGGTGTAGAGCGAGGCCCAGAAGCAGGTGAAGCGGTGCAGCAGACGCCGGCGCGGATCGAAGGGCAGCGTGAGCACCCAGATCGCGACCGCCACCGGGAAGAGAAGTATGGAGCTGAGCGTCAGGAACGCCCAGAACAGCCCGGAGTAGAGGCGGCGCGCCATCGCCGGATGCTACCCGCCGC
>JAZFWH010000243.1:0-13255 GCA_036482635.1 Myxococcota bacterium | reverse complement strand
GGACGCTCGGTCGTGGTCCTCGAGCAGGGCCCCTACTGGACCCGCAAAGACTTCACCCAGCGCGAGGACCAGATGCTGCCCCGCCTGTTCGAGGAGGCGGGCATGCGCCAGACGGTCGACGGAGGCGTCACCCTCCTGCAGGGCCGCTGCGTGGGCGGCTCGACCGTGCACAATCTCTGTTACGCCTTCCGCACCCCCGAGCCGATCCTGCGCATGTGGCGCGAGGAGCACGCGCTGCCCGAGCTCACGCCCGAAGCCATGGAGCCGTCGTTTCGCCGGGTCGAGAAGAACCTGCGCGTGAAGCAGATCCGCGAGGACGAGGTCAACGCCATGAACCGGCTGATTCGCAGCGGGGCCGAGGCGCTCGGCTACTCGGGCTTCGTCACCCGGCACAACCGCGAGGGCTGCGTGAAGGCCGGCTACTGCATGCTCGGCTGCAGCTACGGCGCCAAGCAGTCGATGCTCGAGACCTACGTGCCGCGCGCCCACGCCGCGGGTGCGCGCATCTACGCGGACGCCCGCGCCGAGCGCATCGAGGCCGAGGGCGGCCGCGCGCGCCGCGTGCTCGGTCACGCACTGGACGAGGACGGCCGCCGACGCGGCTCGATCGAAGTGAGCGCCCGGGTCATCGTGCTGGCGGCCGGCGCCGTGGCGTCGCCGGACCTGCTGCTGCGCAGCGGCTTCGGGGAGCGGGACGCGAACCTCGGGCGCCACCTCCACCTCCACCCGTCGGTGATGGTGGCCGGTCTGTTCGAGCAGCCCATCCACGCCTACCGCGGCATCCCCCAGAGCTACTACATCGACGCCTTCATCGACCTGGAGGCCGATCCCCACTCGGGGTACATCCTGATGCCCATGATCGGCTTCCCCGTCCTCACCGCCGCCAGCCTGCCCGGCTTCGGGCGCCGGCACTTCGCGTTGATGCGCGAGTACGCGCACATGGCCGGCCTGCTGGTCCTGCTCCACGACCAGAGCGCGGGCTCCGTGCGCAGTGGCGACTCGCTGGCCCGGCCCGAAATCCACTACCAGCTCGAGCCGCGCGAGGGGCGCGTGATGGCCCGCGGCCTGCGCCACTGCGCCGAGGTCCTGTTCGCCGCCGGCGCCCGGCGCGTGGTCGTCCCCTACCTGCCGGAGCCGCTGGTGCTCGGGCGCGGCGACGACCTGGCGGTCGTCGAGGGGCGCCCGGTGCGCGGGGGCGACGTGCCCATCGCCTCCACCCATCCCCAATCCACCTGCCGCATGGGGGGCGACCCGCGGACGTCGGTGGTGGGTGCCTTCGGCGAGAGCCACCGGGTCGCCGGGCTCTTCGTCGCCGACATGAGCGTGTTTCCGACCTCGCTGGGGGCCCCGCCCCAGATCACGACGGCTGCGCTCGCAGACCGCACGGCCCAACACATCCTCGCGCGCTGGTCCGAGTTCGCCGCGTGACCTCAACCGAGAGCGGCGGGCTGGCGGAGCCCGCCGGAGCCCGGCCGCCGACCGTGGGGCTGGGCGTGTGGGAGCTCGCCTGGCCGTCGGTGGCGCTGTTCGCCCTGCACGCGCTGGTGGGTGTGGTCGACTTCGTGTTCGTCAGCTCGCTGGGCACGGAGGCGATCGCCGCCGTCGGCGTCGCGTCCCAGCTCCACTTCTTCCTGTTCGCGCTGTTTCAGGCGGTGACCACGGGGACGGTCGCCGTCGTTGCCCGCGAGTCGGGCGCCGGCCGCTGGGGCGAGGTGGGGCGCGCCATGCGGGCCTCCGTCCTGCTCGCCTCCGGGATCGGCGCGGTCGCGATGCTCGCCATGCCCTTCGCGGAATCGATCGTCGGAGCGCTGGGCGTGCAGCACGGCGTGGCGGTGCTGGGCGGCACCTGCCTCGCCATCCTGCTCGCCTCCAACGTTCCGCTGGCCGTCGAGGCGACCATCGCGATGGGTCTGCGCGGCGCCGGCGACGTGCGCACGCCACTGGCCATCGGCATCGTCGCCAACGTGGTCAACGTGATCGGCGACTACGCGCTGATCTTCGGCAAGCTCGGCGCCCCGGCCCTTGGCGCGCCCGGCTCGGCGGTCGCCACGGTCATCGCCTTCACGGTGGCAGCGGTGCTGTCGGTCGTACTCTGGCTGCGAGGCGACCTGATCATCCCGCGCGGGCCCTGGCGGGCCAGCGTCTCCGCCCAGCGCTGTTGGCGGCTGCTGCGCGTCGGGCTGCCCACCGCGCTGGAGCAGGGTGCGTGGCACGTGGGCCTGCTGCTCTTCCTCACCCTCGTGGCCGCCTTCGGTACGGAGCCGGTCTCCGCGTACCTGATCGGCGTGCGCATCCTCTCCTTCTGCTTCGTGCCGGGCTTCGGCTTCGCCACCGCCGCGTCGACGCTGGTGGGCCAGAACCTGGGCGCGGAGCGCCCGGATCTCGCCGCGAGCTCGGGCTGGCGGGCGACCGGGGGCGCCGTGGCGGTGATGGGCAGCGTGGGGCTGATGATCGTGATCCTGGCGGTGCCGCTGGCGGGCTGGTTCGGCGCCGTCGGCGAGGCCACCACGACCCTCACGGTCACCTTCATCTACATCCTCGGGGCGGCGCAGCCGCTGATGGCGCTGGAGTTCGCGCTCGGCGGCGCGCTGCGCGGCGCCGGGGACACGCGCTTCCCGCTGCTCGCGATCCTGATCGGTCTGTTCGTCTTCCGACTGGGCGGCGCGCTGCTGATCGCCGAACCGCTGTTCGGAACCGTCACCGCCGTCTGGTGCTGTCTGCTGGCCGACTACGCGGTGAAGGCGGCGTTGCTCAGCTGGCGCTTCGCATCCGGGCGCTGGGCGACGGTGCGGGTCTGATCGGGAGACGCCCGGCGAAAGCGTCCGCAGGCGCGCCGGCGCAAGTGCCCGAGCGCCATGATATCCTCGCGCCCGAGAGGTAGCGCCCGCGTCGATCGCGACGATCCCTCGCGCGCGACGCGGCGAACGCGGCGCGGGGGCACGACCGGATTCGATGGCAGACGGACGAGGCAGCGGAGCCGGCGACGCCGACTCGGGTTCCGGAGGGCGGGCGAAGAAGCCGCCGCCGGAGACCGGCAAGGGCCCGTCGGGTCTGCCCGAGCTGATGCGGCGGGCACTGTCCCTCGGCTTCTCGGGCTTCTTCCTCACCGAGGAGGCGGTCCGCAAGGCGCTGGGTGACACGCTCCCCAAGGACTGGGTCGACTTCGCCGTGGAGCAGAGCGGGCGGACGCGCCGGGAGTTCCTCGAGCGGCTCAGCTTCGAGATGGGCCGCGCCTTCGAGAACGTCGACTTCGCCGAGGTGCTCCGCTCGCTGCTGGAGGGCCGCACCCTGGAGGTCAAGGCGGAGATCCGGCTGGCAGCGACGGGGTCCGCGCCCGCGCGGCTCGAGGTGAAGCTGAGCGGGGACGGGGACGAGGACGCGTGACGTCCGCGCCCGCGGAAGCGAGGCCGAGCGACACGCGCCGGGGCCTCGCGAGCTGGTTCTGGCTGGCGCTGCTCCTGGCCTACACCGTCGGGGTTCACCACGGGATCGGGCCGTCGCCGGCTCGGGTTTCCCTGCACTGGTACGACCCGAGGGGCTTCTTCTTCGGCTGGATGTTCCTCGACCCGTGGATCGGCGGCACCCTGCGCGCCGTCGCGACCCTCGTCACGCCGGCCGCGATCCTGGCACTGTGGATCTTCGCCAGCGGTCGCTCGGCCGTGGCGCGGGCGCTGGCGCTGAGCTGCGCGCTCGCGACGCTGCTGTTCGCCTTCTACGGCGTGGGCGCGCAGTTCGTGTGGAACTTCTTCGGCTGGCGCGGCTCCGCCGTGCTCGCGGTGACCGCGCTGTGCGCGGGCTTCGCCGTCGCCGCTCCGCTGCTGGCGGCCAGCTGGCTGAGGCTCGGCTGGACCTTGCGCGTCGCCCTCTACCTTCCGGTGTGCCTGGCGGTGATGGCCTTCGTCCGCAACGCCACCGGTACCGATCCCGGCCTGCGCTTCGCCATCTCGCCGTGGCCGGCCGTGCCGGTGTTCGGGCTGGAGGTGGGCGCGATGTTCGCGGCCGTCTGGATGCTGGGTGCGGCCATCGGCGTCTCCGGCTTCGCCCTGGCGCGAGGGCGCTTCGCCAGGGCGAGCCTGCGCGAGCGGCTCGCCATCCACGGGGGCATGGCCCTCGGCATCGCCCTGCCCGCGGGCCTGCTGCTGCTCGGCTCGAGCCTGGAGATGTTCCCGTTCCGGATGGGCGCGCGAGCGCCGCTGGCGCTGGGCCTGTTGAGCGGCCTCTCGATCCTGCTCCTGGCCGGCTCCGGGCCGGGCGCGGAGCGCGCGGCGCGATTGCGCCGCCGTGGCCGCGTCCTCGCGCTGGGCGCGGCGCTGGTGTTGCTTCCGCTCGTGAGCGGCCAGGCGCTCGCGCGCCGCGACTACCACGTGACCCGCGAGCTGAGGGCGCAGAACATCATCGACGCGTTGCAGCAGTACTACCAACGCGAGTTCATCTACCCCGACGCGTTGGAGGAGCTGGTCGCCACCGGCGAGCTGGCATCGATCCCCCGGCCGCGGATCGGGTTCCCCGGCTTCGAGAACCCGCAGTTCCGCTACCAGAGCTTCGGCACGGGCTACGTGCTGGAGTTCTCGGCTCCGCGCTGGGTGCAGTGCGCCTACAATCCGCCCTGGGAGGACGACGAAGAGTTCGAAGACGAAGAGTTCGAAGACGAAGAGGACGAGGAAGTCGACACCGAAAACGAGTCGCTGGCCGCGACCTGGTCGTGTCCTCGCGAGCCACCGGAGCTGTGGTAACCCACATGAACCTCTCTTCCGTCTCGCCGGCCGAACGGATCTACCGTGCGCGCAAGACCGGCCTCACGTTCGGGCGCATCTACCTCGGCATCAAGGCCAACCGCTTCATCGCGCGGCGCCTCAAGCCCACCGACATGGAGGAGCGCTGGGCGCGCTTCAACCGCAGCAGCGCGGAGTCGATCTACGACGCGGCGGTCGAGCTGCGCGGCCTCATCCTCAAGGGCTGTCAGTTCCTGGGCACCCGGGCCGACATCCTGCCCCGCGAGTACGTCCAGGTGCTGTCCAGGCTCCAGGACCGGGTTCCGCCCAAGCCGTTCCGCGTGGTGCGCCAGATGGTCGAGTGCGAATTCGGTTGCAAGCTCACGGATCTGTTCGATTCCTTTTCTCCGGCGCCGATCGCCTCGGCGTCGCTGGCCCAGGTGCACGAGGCCCATCTGCGCGACGGTCGGCGCGTCGCGGTCAAGATCCAGTACCCGGAAATCGCTGCCCTGGTGCGCAGCGACCTGGCCAACGTGCGGGCGCTGTTCCGCGCCGTCGGCCTTCTCGAGCGGGACTTCAACCTGATGCCGCTGATCGACGAGCTCGCCACCTACGTGCCCCGCGAGCTCGACTTCCTGAACGAGGGCCACAACGCGGAGACCCTGGGGCGCCTGCTGCGCAATCGGGACGATGTCGTGGTGCCGAGGATCCACTGGGAGCACACCACCCGCCGCGTGCTGGTGATGGAGTTCATGGAGGGGCTGAAGATCACGGACCTGGAGGGCCTGAAGCGCGCGGGGATCGAAGCGAGCCGCGTGGCCCAGATCCTGGTGGAGGTGTACTGCGAACAGATCCTCACCCACGGCTTCTTCCACGCCGATCCCCACCCGGGGAACATCCTGGTGCAGCCGACGGAAAACGGGCCGCGCCTGGTGCTGCTCGACTTCGGGCTGGCCAAGGACCTGCCGCCCAGCTTCCGCCGCGGCGTCGTGGACTGCGCGGCGGCGCTGCTACAGGGCGACGTCGAGGCGCTGGCCGACGCCCTGCTCGAGCTGGGCTTCGAGACGCGCGACGGCTCGCGGGAGTCGCTGACCGGCATCGCGCGGCTGGTGCTCGAGGTCGCCTCGCGCCTCCAGAACCACTCCCACCTGGAGCCCGAGCTCGCGCAGCGCATCGGGCGCGAGGTCTCGGAGCGGGTGCGCGCGAACCCGATCGTCCGCATCCCCACCCACGTGGTGCTGCTGGGGCGCGTGCTGGGGCTGCTCTCGGGCGTGAGCCACTCGCTCGGCTCGCGCGTGGACCTGGTCCGCACGATCCTGCCCTACGCGGTGGGGAACGGGCGCAGCTGAGCGCGGGTCGGCGCGGGCGCCCTGCCCTGCTTCAGCCGTCGTCCTCGCGGGTAAAGGTCACGAAGGCCATGCTGGGCCGCTTCGACGACTCGCGCATGGCGAACTGCACGCTCTCCAGCGTCCAGCCCTGGACGCTCCACTCGTTGAGGACCGACTCGATCTCTTCGTCGGTCACGGAGCTGATCTCGACCACCTTGTAGCGGACGGCCACGGCGCTCCCTCTGCCAGCTTTGGGGGGCTCACGGCGCCAGGCGCGCCGCGACGTCCAGGGCCGCGTAGCTGAGGATCCAATCGGCGCCCGCGCGCTTGATGGCCAGCAGCGCCTCGTCCATGGCGCGCTCCCCATCGATCCAGCCGCGCTCCGCGGCGGCGCGGATCATCGCGTATTCACCCGACACCTGGTAGGCGGCCAGCGGCACGTCGAACGTGCGCCGCGCCTCGGCCAGCAGGTCCAGATAGGGCAGCGCGGGCTTGACCATCAGCGCGTCCGCGCCCTCCTCCAGGTCTGCGCGGAGCTCGCGCAGGGCCTCGCGGGCGTTTGCCGGATCCATCTGGTAGCTGCGCCGGTCGCCGAAGCGCGGCGTGCTCTCCGCCGCCTCGCGGAACGGCCCGTAGTAGGCGCTGGCGAACTTGGCGGCGTAGGAGAGGATCACCACCTGTTCGAAGCCGTGCTCGTCCAGGGCGGTGCGGATGGCGGCCACCCGACCGTCCATCATGTCGGAGGGGGCCACCACGTCGGCGCCGGCGCGGGCGTGGGACAGCGCCGTTGCGGCCAGCCGCGCCACGGACGGGTCGTTGGCCACGTCGCCGCCCTCGACGATGCCGCAGTGGCCGTGATCGGTGTACTCGCACAGGCACACGTCCGTGATCACGCACAGGTCGGGCTCCGCGGACTTGATCGCATCCACCGCCCGCTGCGCGATGCCATCGGCCGCGTCGGCTCCCGAGCCGCGGGCATCCTTCTGCGCCGGTACGCCGAACAGGATCACGGCGGGCACGCCCGCGTCGCTCACGCGCTTGGCCTGCGTGACCACCGCGTCCACGGAGTAGCGGAACACGCCGGGCATCGAGCCGACCGGCTCGCGCACGCCGCTGCCCTCCACGACGAACAGCGGCAGCACCAGGTCGTCGCGGGCGAGCTGCGTCTCGCGCACCATGCGGCGCAGGGTCTCGGTGCGGCGCAGACGGCGCAGCCGGGTGCGCGGAAAGCTCATCTGGACCCTCCTCCGGCGTCGCGCTCAGCGACGCGCGCCGCCAGCGCGGCCACCAGGGCCGAGGCGCTCGCCCGCTCGGGCGTCACCTGCGGCGGGAGCCCTTCACGTCGTAGCGCCTCCGCCGTGACGGGTCCAATCGCGGCGATCAGGCAGCGCCCGGCCGCGGCCCGGGCCGCGTCGTCCAGCAGCGCCGCGAAGTGGCGCACGGTCGAGGGGCTGGTGAAGGTGAGCGCCCCGAACTCGCCGGCCGCGAGCCGCGCGCGCAGCGGGGCGGGGTCGAGCTCGGGCGGCGCGGTGCGGTAGACGGTCACCGCGTCCAGCGCGGCGCCCGCCGCGCGCAGGCCGTCGGGCAGGGTCTCGCGGGCCTCCGCGGCCCGCGGCAGCAGAAAGCGGCGGCCGCGCGGCGCGAAGTGCTTCTCGATCTCCGCCAGCATGCCCTCGGCGTCGTAGCGGCCCTCCGGGATGCGGTGGACCGGCAGGCCGGCGCGCAGGGTGGCCTCCGCCGTCTTCGGCCCCACGCAGATCACGGTCACCGCGGCGCGGGCCAGGTCGCGGCCGCGCTGCGCCGCCCGCTCGGCAAACCAGCGCACGGCGTTGGCGCTGGTGAACAGCAGGGCGTCGTAGGCGTCGAGCCGATCGAGTGCGGCGTCGACCTCCGCGAAGTCCTCGGGGGGCAGGCAGCGGATCATGGGCACGACCACGGGCGCCGCGCCGGCCTCGCGCAGGGCCGCCACCATCTCGCCGGCCTGGTCCTCGGCCCGCGTGACCAGCACGTGCAGGCCGAACAGCGGGCGCTTCTCGTACCACGCCAGCGATTCGCGCAGCCGCACCACGTCGCCGATCACGACCGCGGCCGGCGCCCCCAGACCCGCCTCCCGCGCGCGGGCCGCGAGCTGTGCCAGCGGCGCCTCGACCACGCGCTGGCTGGGCAGCGTGCCGTCCATCACCACTGCCGCCGGCGTGGCCGGATCCCGGCCGCCTGCCAGGATGCGCGCGACGATCTCCTCGAGGTTTCGCATCCCCATCAGGATCACCAGCGTGTCGACGGCGCGCCCCAGCAGGTCCCAGCGCGTCTCGGCCGCGACGCGGGTCGGGTCCTTGTGGCCGGTGACCACCGCGAAGGACGCCGAGTAGCGCCGGTCGGTGACGGGGATCCCGGCGTAGGCGAGCGCGCCGATCACCGAGGAGATGCCCGGCACGACCTCGAAGGGAACGCCGGCCCGCACGCAGGCGCTGGCCTCTTCGCCGCCGCGCGCGAACACGAACGGATCGCCCCCCTTGAGCCGCACGACGGTCTTGCCCTCCCCGGCCAGGCGCAGCAGCAGCCCCACCGTGTCTTCCTGGGGAAGGGTGGGCTCCTCGTGGCCGCGCTTGCCGACGTTGAAGCGCTCGGCGTCGGGCGGCGCCAGCTCGAGCAGCTCGGCCGGGGCCAGGGCGTCGTAGACGACCGCGTCGGCGCAGCGCAGGGCCTCGGCGCCGCGCAGCGTGATCAGGTCCGGATCCCCCGGCCCGGCCCCGACCAGGATCACGCGTCCCGCGCGACGCGCGCTCACGGGCTGGCCTCGCGGCGCAGGGCGGCGAGGATCTCGGCGCCGCCCTCGCGCAAGATCGCCTCGGCCGCGGCCGCGCCCAACGCGGCGGCCTCGCGCGCCGGTCCCTCGCGCTCCGCGCGCAGCACGCGCTCGCCGTCGCCGGTGGCCAGCAGCGCGCGCAGGCGCAGCGCGCCCGCGCCGGCGGGCTCGGCCAGCGCGGCGAGTGGCACGTTGCAGTCGCCGCCCAGGCCCACCAGGAAGCCGCGCTCGGCGGTCAGCCGAGCTCGCACGCCGGCGTCGTCGAGTGCCGCCGCGGCGCGCGCCGGCGCCCCGCCACTGCGCGCCTGCAACGCCAGCGCGCCCTGGCCCACCGCCGGCAGCAGCACCTCGGCGGCGATGCGCTCGTCGATGCGGTCGGCCAGGCCGAGTCGTTCCAGGCCCGCGCAGGCCAGCACGACCGCGTCGAGCTCGCGTTCCTCGAGCCTGCGCAGCCGGGTGGGAACGTTGCCGCGCAGCGGGACCACCTCCAGGTCCGGGCGGCGCGCGCGCAGCAGCGCGCGGCGCCGCGCGCTGCCGGTTCCGACGCGCGCCCCGCGCGGCAGGCTCTCGAGCGTGGCGCCCCGCCGGCGCGCCACCAGGGCGTCACGCGGATCGGCGCACACGGGAAAGGCGGCGAGCTCGAGGCCCGGCGTGAGCAGCGCCGGCAGGTCCTTGGCGCTGTGGACCGCCAGGTCGGCGCGCCCGTCGAGCAGCGCCTCCTCGAGCTCCTTGATGAAGAGCCCCTTGCCCCCCACCGCGGCCAGCGAACCGGCGAACCGATCGCCGGTCGTCTTGAGCGGGACCAGCTCGGCCGCCACGCCCAGCTCGGCCTCGATGCGGCGCGCCACCAGGCGCGCCTGGGCCAGCGCCAGCTCGCTGGCCCGCGTGGCGAGGCGCAGCGCGTTCATTCCCCGTCCGGCCCGTCGGCGCTGTCGTCGCCGGGCGCCTCGGCGTCCTCGTCGAGATCGAAGAGCACCCGGGCCGCCTCCAGGTACGCCATGCCCTCCTCCCGCTCGGCCTCGCGGCGCAGGCGGGAGACGGGCGCGTGGAGCAGCTTGTTCACGATGGAGCGGCTCAGCGCCTCGACGGCGTCGCGCGCCATCCCGCCGGCGTCGGCCCGCGCCAGCGCACGCTCCACCTCCCGCTCGCGGATCGCCTCGGCCCGCGCGCGCAGGTGGCGAATGGTGGGGACCGCCCGCAGCGCCGCGAACCAGCCGTCGAAGCGCTGCTGCTGCTCGACGACGATGGCCTCGGCGCGGATCGTTTCGCGCCGGCGCTGCTCGGCGTTCTGGCTGGCCACCGCCCCGAGGTCGTCGATGTCGTAGAGGTACACGTTGTCGAGTCGGTCGATCTCCGGGTCGGCGTTGCGCGGCACCGCGATGTCGATCACGAAGATCGGGCGATTGCGCCGCTCGTGCAGCGCACGGGACACCAGCTCGGGGGTCAGGATCGGCCGGTCGCCGCCGATCGAGGTCAACACCATGTCGGCCCCGGGCAGCAGTGCGGCCAGCTCGTCCAGACCGTGCGCCGTCGCCCCGAAGCGCGCCGCGAGCTCCGCCGCCCGCTCCGGCGTGCGGTTCGCCACGCAGATTGACTCGAGCCCTGCGCCGCGCAGCGCGGCGAGCGCCGTCTCGATCATCTCGCCGGCCCCGATCAGCAGCGCCCGCTTGTTGCCGAAGTCTTCGAAGATCTGGCGGGCCAGGTCGACCGCCACGCGGGCCACCGAGACCGGGCGCTCGGCTACGCGCGTCTCGCTGCGCACGCGCTTGGCGGTGGCGAAGGCGTGCTGGAACAGCCGCCCCAGGATCGGGCCACAGGCGCCGCACTCGACCGCCGTCCGGTAGGCGTCCTTCGTCTGGCCGAGGATCTGCGGCTCGCCGATCACCATGGAATCGAGGGCCGAGGCGACCCGCATCACGTGGCGCATGGCCTCCGCGCCCGTGTGCACGTAGAGGTGCTCCGCGACGTCGCGCGACAGGCCTTCGTCGGCCGCCAGGTCGCGGCGGAAGAAGGAGCGCAGGCGGTGGCGCGCAGCTTCGAGGTTGCGCGTCAGCGCCACGACCTCGACGCGGTTGCAGGTGGACAGCAGCACCGCCTCGTCGATCTCCGCGCAGGCGACGAGCTTCTGGAGCGCCGGGGCGGGGTCTTCCTGGGCCAGGCGCTCGCGCACCTCGAGCGGCGCGCTGCGGTGGCTCATCCCGACCAGAACGATCTTCACACCAGGATCTCCACGCCGATCACGGCGAACAGCAGGAACGCGAATCCGCCCACCGCGCTGAGCGCCGCCTGGCGCGCGCCCTGGTGGCGGGCGAAGCGGGCCGCGGCCAGCACGGCGTACACCGCCCACGCGACCGCCGACCAGGTCTCGTGGGGCGTCCCGCTCCAGAAGTGACCGGTGACGGCCTGCACCCACATCATCCCGGTGACGACGCCGACGGTCAGCAGCGGGAAGCCCACGGCCAGCGCGGCGGCGTTGACCCGGTCGAGAGCCTCGAGCGAAGGGAGCGGGAGCGGGCGGCGCAGGGGCCGCTTCGACTTGAGGCGCCGATGCTCGATCAGGAAGAGCAGGCCGGCCAGGCAGGCGACGCCCAGCAGCGCGAGGCCCGCGCTGGAGAGCAGCACGTGCGCGTGCGGCCACGAGCCGCTGCCGCCGACGCTGGACTCCCCGGCGAAGGGCAGGCGCAGGGCGGCGAAGAAGACGCCGAGGAAGGCCATCGGGGCCACCAGCACCACCAGCCCGGCCAGGCGCATGCGCAGCAGCAGGATCAGGAAGAACAGCCCGCCGACCCAGGCCATGAAGGACACGGCGGCCGCCATGTCCGTCAGCGGCGGGGGCGCGGCGCTGTGCAGCAGGCCGAAGGCCAGCCCGTGGCAGACCAAGCCCGCGGCGAGCAGCCCCACGGCCACGCGACCCAGCCGCGGCGCGGGCACCGCGAGGGAGAGACCGGCCACGAGGCCGGCGATCAGGTAGATCGCGGCGGCGAACTGGTGAAGCTGAACGACCACGTGGCTTCTCCGAGCTCCCGGGCGACAGGAGACGGCGTTTGGAAGCGTAGCAGCCCGCGCTAAGGGATCGACAATCTGTCCTATGCTGAGCCCGGCGCACTCGCCGGTCCACTTCGATCCGGAGCTGAAGAAGGCGCTGGAGGAGCTCGGCCCGCTGCGCTTCGCGGTGGCGCCGAACCGCTACCACCACCCGTCTGTCGGAGACGTGTCCTCGGCGTACCGGGACGCGAGACTGCGACGCGGCTACCACTGGCTTCTGGAGGATCGAGCTTGTTACTCGACGTCATCCGCTGGCTGATCCGACGCGAGCGCCTCTTCCGCGCGCTGAACCCGCTCTTCGGGCTCTACAACCCGTTCCTGCGCGAGTTCCGGGACGATCCGTACCCGATCTACCGCAGGCTTCGCGAGAATGCCCCGGTCTACCGGAGCCCCGTCTTCCGCGCCTGGATCTGCACGCGACACGAGGACGTGACACGCGTACTGCGCGATCCGAACTTCTCCTCCGACCGGACTTCCATCGAGACGAACTGGTTCCAGCGGGCGCTGTTCAGCTCCCTGCGGCCGGAGTTCATCGAGGCCATTCAGCGCAACCTGCTGATGCTCGACGCGCCGGACCACACGCGCATCCGCAACCTCGTGAACAAGGCCTTCACCCGCCGCGTGGTCGACGGACTCCGCCCGCGCATCGAAAGCCAGGTGGAGGAGCTTCTGGACGCCGTCGAGCCGTCCGGGGAGATGAACCTGGTTCGGGACTTCGCGTCGCCGCTGCCCATCACGGTGATTGCCGAGCTGCTCGGGGTCCCGCCCGAGGACCGCGCGCGCTTCAAGCGCTGGTCCGACGACTTGATCGCGCTCCTCGATCCCTTCAACGCACCGAAGGGCTTGGCGGGCGCCCAGGACGCCTTCGGGGAGCTCTCCGTCTACCTGCGCGGCGTCTTCGCCGAGCGCCGCCGCGACCCCAGGGACGACGTGGTGAGCCGGCTGCTCGCAGCCGAAGAGGGCGGGGATGCCCTCACCGAGGCGGAGCTCATCTCCACCAGCATGATCATCCTGGGCGCCGGCCACGAAACCACGACCAAGCTGATCGGCAACGCAGTGCTGGCACTGCTTCGGAACCCCGGAGAGCGCAAGCGGCTGCGTGACGATCCCTCGCTGGTGCACAGCGCCGTCGAGGAGTTCCTCCGCTACGACAGTCCGGTGCAGATGACCGACCGCGTGGCCGTGGAAGACTGCGAGATCGGCGGCAAGTGCATCCGCAAGGGCCAGGTCGTCGTCGTGCTGCTAGGCGCGGCGAACCGCGACCCGGAAGTCTTCCCCGACCCGGACCGCCTGGACCTCGCCCGTCCCCACAACCCGCACCTCTCCTTCGGACAGGGTGGGCACTTCTGCCTCGGCGCCCAGCT
>JAZFWH010000242.1:0-15673 GCA_036482635.1 Myxococcota bacterium | reverse complement strand
CGCACGCCGAGCGTCTCGATGGTGTGGCGATCGAGCTCTCGCATCGCGGCCGCGTCGCTGAGCGGCCAGCTCCCAGCGCTCACGAACCGGCCTCCAGCACGACCTGCCCGATGCAGTGGGCGGCATCGTGGGTGAGCGTGAGGTGCACGGCGCTCACCCCCAGGGCGCGCGCCGCCGCGTCGGCCTGGCCCCGCAGGCGCAGTCCGGGCGGCTTCGCTTCCTCGCGCAGGATCTCCACGTCGCGCCAGGCCAGACCGGGCCGGCCCAGGGCGCGGCGCGCGGCCACCTTGGCCGCGAAGCGCGCGCCGAGGCTGAGTGCGGCGCCCGCACCGCCGCCCACGCCCGAGCGCTCCGCGGAGGTGAACAGCCGCCGGCACAGCCGCTCGCCGAAGCGCTCGAGGGCCGCCTCGAAGCGCACAGAGTCCACCAGCTCGATGCCCACGCCGACGATCATCCCACCCCCCTGCGATGGCCCGAGGACGGGCGCCCCCGTGCAGCTCGGCAGCTCAGGCAGAGCCCAGCGCGCGCCTGATCTGCTCCGCCAGCTCGGCGGCGTACTCACGCACGCGCTGCTCGTCCTCGCCCTCGACCATCACGCGCGCCTTGGGCTCGGTGCCGCTGTAGCGGATCAGCACGCGGCCGCGGCCGTCGAGCTCCTTCTCCACCCGCTGCACCGCCTTCGCCACCTCCGGCAGGCTGGCGATCGGCTTCTTCTCCGCCACGGGTACGTTGAGCAGGACCTGCGGGAAGCGCTGGAAGCCGGCCGTGAGCTTCCCCAGCCCCAGCCCGGTGCGGCGAATGATGGCCAGGGCCTGGAGTGCGGTGATCAACCCGTCGCCCGTCGTGTTGTGATCCAGGAAGACCACGTGCCCCGACTGTTCGCCGCCCAGGTTGTAGCCCCCGGCGCGCATGGCCTCGACCACGTAGCGGTCGCCCACCTGGGTGCGCAGCAGGCCCACGCCGAGCTCCTCCAGGGCCTTCTCGAGCCCGAGATTGCTCATCACGGTGCCGACCACCTTCTCACCGCTGAGCTGGCCGCGCGCCAGCAGGTCCCGGGCGAAGAGCGCCAGCAGGGCGTCGCCGTCCATGATCTCGCCGCGCTCGCAGAGCAGCACCGCGCGATCGCCGTCGCCGTCCAGGGCGATGCCGACGTCCGCCCGCACCTCGCGCACCTTCGCCGCGGTCTTCTCCGGGTGCAGCGAGCCACAGCCGTCGTTGATGTTGCGGCCGTTGGGCTCGGCGCCCAGCACGAACACCTCGGCCCCCAGCTCCTGGAGCACGGTGGGGCCCACCTTGTAGGCCGCGCCGTTGGCGCAGTCGAGCACCACGCGCAGGCCGTCCAGGGAGAGGTCGATGGGAAACGTCTTCTTGAGGAAAACGACGTAACGGCCCGACGCATCGTCGATCCGATCCGCCTGGCCGATCTGGTCCGGGGCGGCGCGAAACGCCTGCAGCTCGCCCGAGGCAATCAGCTGCTCGATGCGGTTCTCGGTTTCGTCCGGCAGCTTGTGCCCGTCGCTGGAGAAGAACTTGATGCCGTTGTCCTGGTAGGGGTTGTGGCTGGCGGAGATCATGACGCCCGCGTGGCAGCGCATGTCGGCGGTGAGAAACGCCATGCCGGGAGTCGGCATCGGACCCACCTGGATCACGTCCACGCCCATCGAGCAGATGCCGGCCGCCAGGGCGTCCTCGAACAGGTAGCCCGACAAGCGCGTGTCCTTGCCGATGATGATCCGATGGCGTTCGTTGCGGCCGCGGCGGAAGACGTGGGCGATGGCCTGGCCCAGGGAGAGCGCCATCTCGGCGGTCATCGGATGCGTGTTGGCGATACCGCGCACGCCATCGGTGCCGAACAAGCGCCGCTTCTCGCTCATCCCCTCCTCTCCTCCGGCTCGGTCTTCAGCTCGGGGTCGGGCAGCACCTCGATGCTCACCTTGACCGGCTTGCTCTCCTCCATCCAGATGTGGCCCGCCCCCAACGAGAGCCGCGCCTCGCGTTCTGTGGACTCGCCGATCCCGTTCACGTCGATCGTTTCGGTCACCACCTCCGCCAGCCGAAGTACGTCACCTCGAGCGCCCACCAGCCACACCCGCGCGGGCTCGACGCCGATCTCGCCGAGCACGAACCCCTCGGCCGGCTCGCCCTCGAGGTCCGGGCGCACGCGCACCGAACGCCGCCCACGCCGCTCGAACTTCGCCTCGATGCTCGCCGGCGAGCGGCTCACGATCTTGAGGCGCGACGGCAGGTCGATGCGCGAGACGTCCACCTCGTAGACCGCCAGGCCGGGCTTGGCGCCAGCGACCGCCACCGTGTACTCCAGCTTCGAGGCGTTCACGTTGCGCAGCGCAGCCCGGCTTCCGAGCACCCGGATGTTGACCGCGTCGGCGTTCTGGTCGGTCACCACCAGCTGCCCCGGGACGTCGTCGAAGACCACCGGGACGTCGAAACCCCGCTCGATTTCCGACGAGCCGTGGGCCATCAGCCAGGAGATCGCCGCAATGAATACCGACAGGAAGGCGAGCCGGACGTTCGAGCCGCGCCGTGCCATGGCCGCCCTACCCCGCCGAGCCCGCCCGCGCCGGGTCGGGCGCGGCGACCTGCTCCGACGCCTCCGCGGGGCGCGGGGTGTCGGGGCGGACCGGCGCCGCACGCCGCTCGCCGGTCAGGATTTCCCGCAGCAGCACGCGCAGCCGCGGCGTGTCCGGCACGGCGGTCAGCTCACCGCTCATCACCACCGAGATCGCGGCGGTCTCCTCGGAGACCACGACCACCACGGCGTCGGTCTCCTCCGTGATCCCCACGCCGGCCCGGTGGCGGGTGCCGACCCCCTCCGGAAGGTCCTCGCGCATGGTGAGCGGCAGGATGCAGCCCGCGTAGGCGATGCGGCCGCTCTGGATCACCACGGCCCCGTCGTGGAGCGGCGAGTGGGGCAGGAAGATCGAGGTCAGGAGCTCCTTCGACACCCTGGCTTCGATGGCGGTGCCGCCCTCGAACTGGTCGTTGAGGGCGGTCTCCCGCTCCAGGACGATCAGGGCTCCCAGGCGCCGCTGGGCCAGCGTCTGCGTCGCGCGCACCACCTCTTCGAGGATCTGGGACTCCTCGCGAGGTGCGACGGTCGGGAAGAAGCCGCGCCCCACTCTCGCCAGGGCACGGCGAATGTCGGCCTGGAAGAGCACCACGATGATCAGCGGCGAGTAGCTCAGGAAGTTGTCGAGGATGAGGCCCACCGTGACGAGCTGGAAGTATTCGGAGCTGACGTAGGCCGCGGTCAGCACCATCAGGCCAATCACGATCTGGAAGGCGCGCGTGCCGCGGATCAGCAGCAACACCCAGTAGACCGCCAGCGTGACCACCAGGATGTCGACTGCGTCGCGCAGCGGATCGAAATTGGCGACGAGGTAGGACCAGAACTCCTGGAGCAGCGCCCAGAGTCGCTCGATCACGACCCGCCTCCCCGCCGCGCTCCGCGCAGCGCCCGGCCCACCGCCACCGCGCGCGCCGCGCCCGCCGGCTCGTGGACGCGCACGGCATCGGCGCCCGCAAACGCGGCCACCGCGCAGGCGGCCCAGGTCGCCCCGTCCCGAGCCTCCACCGGGTCGCCCGTCAGGGCGCCCAGGAAGGACTTGCGAGACGGCCCGACCAGCAAGGGCAGCCGCAGCCGCCGGCGCAGCCAGCCGAGGTTGGCCAGCAGCGCCAGGTCGTGCTCGAGGCGCTTCCCGAAGCCGAGCCCCGGGTCTATCGCCAGCTGTCCATCCCCCAGACCGGCCTCCCGCGCGGTGGCCACGGAGCCCTCGAGCTCCTGCGCCACCTCCTCGAGCACATCGTCGTAACGCGGGTCGTCCTGCATGGTTTCGGGTGTTCCGCGCAGGTGCCCCAGGATCAGCAGGGCCCCGGCGCGCCTGGCAACGGCGGCCAGGCCCGGGTCGAAGCGCAGGCCCGAGACGTCGTTGATCGCCCGGGCTCCGGCCTCCAGGGCCGCTTCGGCCACGTCCGCCTTGCGGGTGTCGATCGAGATCGGCACGTCGATGCGCTTGGCCAGGGCCGCGATCACGGGGGCGGTGCGCTGGATCTCGACGTCGACCGGGACCTCGCGCGCACCCGGGCGGGTCGACTCGCCGCCCACGTCGATCGCGTGGGCGCCCTGCCGCACCAGGCTGGCGGCGCCGTCCACTGCCGCGTCCAGATCCACCTGCTCCCCCGCGTGCACGAACCGGCCCCCGTCCGAAAAGGAGTCGGGGGTCGCATTCAGAACCCCGACGATCGTCACGCGGTTCCGCGGGAAGATCGCCGCCACCGCCACAGGCCGCTCCTAGCCCGGGACGGGTTCGGGGTCGGGGAGTTTGTCTCCGGGGAAGGACTCCGACGGCTCAGCCGCCACGGGCTGGGGAGTCGAGTCAGCCCCGGCCTCCACGGGCGGGGGAAGCGGCGGAAGCGCCTCGCCCTTCAGCAGGAGCTGGAGCTCCGAGCCCTCGAGGGTCTCGCGCTCGAGCAGCGCCTGGCTGATGCGTTCCAGGACCTTGCGATTGTCGGTGAGCAGCTCGAGGGCCTCGTCGTAGAGCGTGCTGAGCAGACGGGTCACTTCCTCGTCCACCTCCTCGGCCTTCTTCTCGCTGTAGTCCTTGCGCATCATGAAGTCGCGCCCGAGAAAGACGTCGTGATCGTCGTCGCCCAGGGAGACCGGACCGATCCGATCGCTCATGCCGTAGTTGCACACCATGCGACGCGCCAGCTCGGTGGCCTGCTTGAGGTCGTTCGCCGCCCCGGTGCTCAGGTGGCCGAGCACCAGCTTCTCGGCCGCGCGGCCGCCCATGGAGTGCTTGATCTGGGCCACCATCTGGTCCCGCGTCAGGTTGAAGCGGTCCTCCTCGGGCAGGGTCTGGGTGACACCCAGAGCCATGCCGCGCGGAATGATCGTCACCTTGTGAACAGGGTCGGCGGCGGGTGTGAGCAGCGCGACGAGTGCGTGCCCGGCCTCGTGGTAGGCCGTGGCCCGCTTGTCCTCGTCGCTCATGATCAGGCTCCTGCGCTCCGTGCCCAGCAGGATCTTGTCCTTGGCCTCCTCGAAGTCGGACCTGCTCACGTGCAGCGCGTCGTGCCGGGCGGCGAGGAGCGCCGCCTCGTTCACGAGGTTCTGCAGGTCGGCGCCCACCAACCCCGGCGTGCCGCGGGCGACGACTTGCAGGTCGACGTCGTCGGCCAGCGGAACGCGGCGCGTGTGGACCTTGAGGATGGCGAGGCGGCCGCGCAGGTCGGGCCGCGGCACCACCACGCGGCGGTCGAAGCGCCCCGGCCTCAGCAGCGCGGGGTCCAGCACGTCCGGGCGGTTGGTGGCCGCGATCAGGATGACGCCCTCATTGCTCTCGAAGCCGTCCATCTCTACCAGCAGCTGGTTGAGCGTCTGCTCGCGCTCATCGTGGCCGCCGCCCAGGCCCGCGCCCCGGTGGCGACCCACCGCATCGATCTCGTCGATGAAGATGATGCAGGGCGCGTTCTTCTTGCCCTGCAGGAAGAGGTCGCGCACGCGCGAGGCGCCCACGCCCACGAACATCTCCACGAAGTCGGAGCCGGCGATGGTGTAGAACGGCACGCCGGCTTCCCCGGCGACCGCGCGGGCCAACAGGGTCTTGCCCGTGCCCGGCGGCCCGATCAACAGCACGCCCTTGGGAATCCGGCCTCCCAGGCGAGTGAACTTCTTCGGCTCGCGGAGGAACGCGATGATCTCCTCCAACTCGGCCTTCGACTCCTCGACGCCGGCCACGTCCTCGAAATTGATGCGCTGCTGATTCTCGGTGAGCAGGCGCGCGCGCGATTTTCCGAAGCTCATCGCCTTGCCACCGCCCGCCTGCATCTGGCGGATGAAGAAGATCCACAGGCCGATGAAGAGCAGCAGCGGGAACCACATGATCAGGATCTGCCGCCAGAAGCTGTCCTCGGGCTTGGGCCGCGCGATGACCTCGATCTGCTGGGCTTCGAGCTTGGCGAGCAGGTCCTCGGTCACGACGGGCGCGTAGCTGGCGAACTCGCCGCCGTCCCTGAACTCGCCGCGGATGTGCCCCTCCTCGATCGTGACCGAATTGATCTCGCCCTGGCCCAGCTTCTGGAGGAAGGCGCTGTAGGGGAGCTCGGGGGGGGCGGTCTGCCCCTGCCGCAGCATCGTGAAGATGAGGAGGATCATCACGAGGATGACCACCCACAGTGCCATGTTCCTGTAGACCTGCTGGTTCACCGGGGACCTCCGGTCGCAGCTGCCCTCGTCCAGCGACAGAAAGCTACGTATCCACCGCAGCTTAGCACGGGCCCGTCGCGCTTACCCCGCAGCGGGGCCGGGCGCCGGGCCCGCCGCCAGGGGACCGAGGCGGAACCCCTCGGCCCCGCGCTCCAGCCGCAGACCGCCCGGCAGCTCGAGCCGCGTGCCGGAGCGGCCGGAGCGCAGGAACGCGAGCGCCCGCTCCAGGTGGATGCGCGAGGTGAGCCGGCCGGCGCCGCACTGCTCGAGGGCGGAGCGCACGAGTCGTCGCGCCAGCGCTTCCGGCAGCCCGTCCCAATCCATCGCCTCGATCCGCAGCCAGAGCCCCTCGCGGGTGAAGCGCGCAGCCGCCTCGCGCTCGACCTGCCCGGCGATCCACTCCGAATCCCTGCGCTGCGCTTCGGCCAGATCGCAGAGCGCCCTGAGCAGGCGCGGGTTGAACTCGCCGGCCAGCGCGGGCAGCCAGTGGCGGCGCAGGCGGTTGCGCGCGTAGGCCGGGCTCGCGTTCGACGCGTCCTCGCGCCAGACCAACGCCCGTTCGCGCGCGAAGGCCTCGATCTGCGAGCGGCTGACACGCAGCAGGGGGCGCACGACGCACCCATCGCGGGAGCGCTCGGGGATGCCACCGAGTCCGTCGGGGCCGGTACCGCGCAGCAGGCGCAGCAGGACCGTCTCGGCCTGGTCGTCGGCGTTGTGGGCGGTGACGATGTGTGCGCACCGCTCGCGCGCGGCCATGGCGCGCAGCGCGCGGTAGCGCAACGCGCGGGCGGCCTCCTGGATCGTCAGCCGGTCGCGGCTCGAGCGGCCGGAGCGCAGGGAAGCCGGCTCGGCCCGGGCCACCTGCACGCCGAGGCCCAGCTCGCCGGCGAGCTCGCGCACGGCGGCCTCGTCGGCCTCCGAGTCGGCCCCGCGCAGGCCGTGATTCACGTGCCCGATCGAGAGGTTGAGGGCGCGTCTCTCGGCCAGCTCGCGAAGGGCGCAGAGCAGCGTCAGCGAGTCGACCCCTCCCGAGACGGCGACCAGCAGGCTGCGGCCGGCGAGCCCCAGGCGCTCCACCGCCCGCCCGACCTCGCGAACAACCATGAAGGGATCTTATATGCTGGGGCGGGAGGCCGCCGATGACGGAAGCGATTTCGGACCTCGAGCAGATCCTTGCACTCGACCGCGCCCACCTGATCCACCCGATCACAGAGTTCCGCAAGCACGAGCAGCGGGGCGCCCACATCGTCGTGGGCGGCCACGGCGTGGAGCTGACCCTGGCCGATGGGCGCACGCTGCTCGACGGCTTCTCGGGGCTGTTCAACATCAACGTGGGGCACGGCCGCACCGAGATCGCCGAGGCCGTGGCCGAGCAGATGCGCCGAGTCGCCTACTACCCGTCCTTCTGGGACTTCGGCAACGAGCCCGCCGTACGGCTGGCCGAGCGCGTCGTCGGTCTGCTGCCCGCGGACCGCGGGCTGCGGCACGTGCTCTTCCACAGCAGCGGTAGCGAGGCGAACGAGGCCAACTTCCGCTTCGCGCGGCTGTATCACGCGGTGCGCGGCGCGCCGACCAAGACCAAGATCCTCTCGAGGCGCTGGTCCTACCACGGAGCGACGCGGGGCAGCGGCAGCGCCACGGGCATCGCCGCCTACCAGGCGCTGCTCGACCCGGACCCGAGCCACGTCCACATCGCCCCGCCCTACTGCTACCGCTGCGAATTCGGCGAGACCTACCCGGGCTGCAAGCTGCCCTGTGCCGCCGACCTGGAAGCCACGCTCGAGCGGGAAGGCCCGGACAGCGTGGCCGCCTTCATCGCGGAGCCCGTGATGGGGACCGGGGGGATCCTGGTACCCCCGCCCGAGTACTTCGCCGAGGTCTCCGAGATCTGCCGGCGCCACGACGTGCTGTTGATCCTCGACGAGGTGATCACGGCCTTCGGTCGCACGGGCCGTTGGTTCGGAATGGAACACTGGGACATCCACCCGGACCTGGTGTCGCTCGCCAAGGGAATCTCGTCCGGCTACCTGCCGCTGTCCGCATCGGTGCTCTCCGACCGCGTCTACGAGACGCTGCGCGATCGCATGCCTGCGGGCCTGCCTCTCATGTTCGGTCTCACCTACAACAACCACCCCGCCTGCTGCGCGGCGGCCCTGGCGAATCTGGACATCGTGGAGGGCGAGGGGCTCGTGGAGAACGCGCGGCGCGTGGGCGCGTATCTGCTCGAGCGCCTGCGCAAGGCGTTCGGCAACTCGCCCATCGCGGGGGAGATCCGCGGCCTGGGCATGCTGGCGGCGGTCGAGGTCGTGCGCGATCGCGACACCCGCCTCCCGTTCCCGAACGTGGCCGATCCCGCCTGGATCGCCGCGCGCGCCTTCGAGCGCGGCCTGATCGTGCGTGCCCTCTTCCAGTGCGTGGCGCTCGCCCCGCCGCTGTGCGCGACCACGGAGGAGATCGACCGCATGGTGAGCGTGCTCGAAGAGGTGTGGACGGAGGCGGAGCAGCGCTTCGCAGGAGCCGGTGCGGGGGAGAGCCGGGGCGGCGCCTAGCGGCGCCGGGACGGGCGGCCCGTGGCGGCGCGCAAGGCGCGGAGGAAGAAGACCGAGCCCGCGAGCCGGGGCCTCTCGCCGCGCGAGGTGGCGGACGCTTCGCCGCCCCCCGAGATCGAGGCTCTGGAGCGACGCATCGCGGAGGCGGACGGCGTGGTGCTCGCCCGCTACCGCGACCCGCTGGGCGGGAGCTGGCTGGCGCTGGCCGCCCTGCCCGTCTCACGGATCGCCCCGACGCCCTTCCAGCGCGACCTCTCCAATGCACACGCCAAGCGATTGGAGGACGTGATCCAGCGCGTGGGCATCTTCCTCGATCCGGTGATCGCCGTGGCCGCCCCGCAGGCCGAGGGCGAGGTGCTGTTCTGGACGCCCAACGGGCACCACCGCCTGAGTGCCCTGCGCCAGCTCGGCGCCAAGACGGTCACCGCGCTGGTTTCGCCGGATGCGGCGCTGGCCTACCGCATCCTGGCGCTCAACACGGAGAAGGCCCACAACACCAAAGAGCGTGCGCTCGAAGCGGTGCGCATGGCGCGCGGACTCGCGGAGATCGACCCCCAGCGTCGCGAAAGCGAGTTCTCCCTGGAGCTCGAGGACGGCTCCCTGGTCACGCTCGGCTTCGCCTACGAGGCGAAGCCCCGCTTTGCCGGGGGTGCGTACGCGGCGGCGCTGAAGGCGAGTGACGCGTTCCTGGACCAGCCGCTCGCCGCGGTCCTCGAGCGGCGCAGCGGCCGGGCGGAGCACCTGCTGCGCATCGACGCGCGCGTCGAGGAGATCGCCGCGGAGCTCAAGGGGCGGGGCTTCGACAGCCCGTACCTGCGCAACTTCATCGTGGCGCGGATCCGGCCGTTCCGCGCGCGCGGCAAGCCGGCGCCGGACGCCGACGCTCTGCTCGAACACATGGAGAAGGCGGCGGCGAAGTTCGACGTCGGCAAGGTGCGCGAGGGCCAGCTCGCGCGCAGCGCCGGAGCGCCTTCCGACTGAGGGCGGATCGCGCGGCGCAGGCTCGCTTCGCTCGCTTGCCTGGCGGGGGCCCGCCTCCGCTCGGCTGCGCCTCGCTGCGCGCTCGCTTCGCTCGCTTGCCTGGCGCTCAGCCAGAGGCGTCGGGGCGCAGGGCGCTGGCGCTGCCGAGTGCGATGCGCGTTCCGTCGTCCTTCTCCACCCACACGTCACAGTGCACGCGTGTGCGGGTCCCTTCGCGGACTTCCTCTCGGACCTTGCCGAACGCCGTCACGGCCTCGTCTACCCACAGCACGTTGGTGAGCTTCGCGGACATCCGCCCGCCCGCCATCCAACCCGCGCCGAAGGTGTCCTGCATGACCTGCGCGACGAAGCAGGTCGACATCATCCCCTGGACGACGATGTTGGGGAAGCCCAGCTTCTGCGCCTCTGCGCGGTCCGTGTGGTAGTTGCGTCCAGGGCCCGAGAACATCCAGCAGCGCCTGGCGTCCACGGTCTTCTTCACCGGCACCAGGTCCACGCCGGTGGCCGTGGGAAAGGCGGGGCGGGGCTCCTTCTTGCCCGCGCTCGACGCGTCCACCACGTAGCCGCCCTTGCCCCCCCGCGAGCCCTCGGGCAGGAACGACTGGTAGGTCCGTCCGCGGACCAGCAGGCGCTCGTGATCGGCATCGAGATAGTCGACCTCGTTGACCACGTAATCCCGCCCGCGCTTGCTGAAGCGGTCGATGATGGTGGAACGCGTGCGCACGCGGCCGCCGATCGGAAGCGGCGCGAAGAGCTCCCAGTCCTGCTGCGCGTGAAGGTTCCCGAAGAGGTTGCGGAGGTACCACTCGCCCACGAAGCGAAAGCACTCGGAGTGGTAGAGCAGAGGCGGCGCCGCGTCCCGGTAGAGGGGACTGTGGTCGTCGAGCGCGTCGGCGTAGAAGGCCACGACCTCCGGCGTGGGCGCGTAGGTGTTCGATCCACAGTGCCGGCCGACGTGGGCCGACTCGCCCTTGAGGTTCACGTCGCTCCTCCCGGCGGGCGGCATCCCGCCGCCCACCCGCTGGCGGAGGGCCGCTTCGGCGATCATACTCCGCCGGCGCCCCGAAGTGGGCCACCTCGCGAACCCCCGTGGAATCCCCGGTCCACAACGTCGGAGCTTGGCTGGCGCGCCGCGCCGCCTCCGGGGGCGACCGGCTGGCGGTCGTGGACGACGCGCGTCGGCTCGACTACCGCACCCTGCACGAACGCACGTCGCGCTGCGCCGCCCTGCTCTCGCGTCGCGGCGTCGGCCGCGGCGACCGCGTCGGGCTGCTGCTCACCAATCGCTCGGCCTACCTCGAGCTCGTCTTCGCGGCGGCGCAGCTCGGCGCCATGGCCGTGCCGGTGAACGCCCGACTCACCGCCCGCGAGGTGGCCATCATCCTCGCCGACTGCGCCCCCCGCGTCCTGGTGCACGAAGCCTCCCTCGCGCCGGTGGCCGAAAAGGCGTGCGCGGGCGCCGGGTCTCCGCTGCGCATCGCCTGCGGTGGTGCGGCCGACGAATACGAGGCGGGCTTGGACGAGGTGGAGCCCCTGCGGCACGTCGAGCCGGTCTCGCCCGATCACCCCATGCTGCTGATGTACACCTCGGGTACGACCGGGCAGCCGAAGGGTGCGCTGCTTCCCCAGCGCAAGACGCTCTACAACAGCCTCAACGCCCAGCTCTTCTTCGACCTGACCCGCGAGGACCGGGTGTTGGTCGCCCTCCCCCTTTTCCACTCGTTCGGGCTGAGCATCCTCGCCCTCCCCACCCTGTATGCGGGCGGGTCACTGATTCTCCAGTCGCGCTTCGACCCGCACTCGGTCTGGCAGGCGGTGGACCGCGAGGGCGTCACGTTCTTCGGCGGCGTCCCCACCCAGTTCCAGCGCCTGCTCGAGCTCCTCGAGGCCGGCCCGGCCGGGCGCTACGACCTCGGCTCGTTGCGCTTCCTGTTCACGGCGGGGGCGGCGGCCTCCCCGGCGCTGGTGCGCTCCTTCCAGCGACACCGCCTGTTGCTGAAGCAGGGCTTCGGGCAGACCGAGACGTCGATCCTCTGTTGCCTCGACGCCCGCGACGCGATCCGCAAAGCGGGCAGCGTGGGGCGGCCGGTGTTCCACGCCGAGGTGCGGGTGGTCACGCGCACCAGCGTGGAGCTCGAGCCGGCAGACTGGCGCGACGCCGCCGTCGGCGAGACGGGCGAGATCGTCGTGCGGGGTCCGATCACGATGCTCGGCTATTGGAACCGGCCCGAGGCCACGGCGCAGACGCTGCGCGGCGAATGGCTGCGAACCGGCGACCTGGCCAGCGTCGACGACGAGGGATTCATCAGCCTGGTCGACCGGGTGCGCGACATGTACGTCTCGGGCGGCGAGAACGTCTATCCCGCCGAGGTCGAGGCGGTCTACGCGGAGCACCCGGCCGTCGCAGAGATCGCCGTGGTCGCCAGCCCCGATCCGCGCTGGGGCGAGGTCGGCCTCGCCTACATCGTGCCGGCAGCCGGAGCGGGCCTCGATCCGGACGCGCTGCGCGCGTGGGGCCGCGAGCGACTGGCGGGCTTCAAGCTGCCCAAGCGCTTCATCGAGGTCCGGGCGCTGCCGCGCACCCCGAGCGGCAAGATCCAGAAGCACCGCCTGGCGGGAGCCAACGCAGCAGGTTGAGGCAGGATCAACTGGCGATCAGCAGGCGCAGGCGGTTGCCGACCCGCTCCGCGTAGTCGGCCAGGTCGGCCACCCAGTTGATCATCTGATACCAGAACACAGTGCTGACGCCGAGCTCTCCCTCCATGTCGAAGAGCCGGCGCTGGACGCGCTCCGCCAGCTCGTCCGTGTCACTCTCGATGCGCGAAAGCTCGCCGATCATCTCCTCGACCCGGGCGACCCCCGGCCCGCGGAAGCCGGTCTCCAGCAGCTTGTCCAGCTCGTTGACCACGCGCTCGGCCTGATCGCAGGCCGCGATCACGCGCCGAACCAGATCGAGCAGCGGCTCCCTCAGGTCGCCGGGCACCACCATCGCGCGCTGGTCGGCGAGGCCGGCGATGTCCTGGGCGACGTCGGCGATCGAGTCCTGGTGGTCCAGGATGTCGAGCATGTCGCGGCGCTCGACCGGCATGAACAGGCGCCTCGGCAGATGGCTGCGGATCTCGTTCTTGATGCGGTCCGCCTCGTGCTCCAGGCGGTCGATCTCCCGGCGCCGGCTCGCGATGCGTTTGGGCTTGCCCGCGGCCATGTCCTCGAAGAGCGGCAGCACCTCTCGCGCGCACGCCACCGCCGCGCGCATGTGCTGCTGCATGGGTCGAATCGGCGAGCGCCCGAACAGGCTTCCCATCAGGGACATTGCGGCGACCTCCTACGGGCTGAGCAAGCCCTTGAAGAAGTAGAAGAAGAATACGGAGAGCGCGGCGGCGATGGGCAACGTGGCGACCCACGAGACCAGGATTCGGCCGACCACGCGCAGGTCGAGGGCCCCGATGCCCCGGGCCGCGCCCACGCCCAGCACTGCGCCTACCAGGATGTGGGTGGTGGACACCGGGATGCCGGCGCGCGAGGCCACCACGATCGTGAGGGCCGCCGCCAGCTCCGCCGAGAAGCCGCGACTGGGCGTGAGCTCGGTGATCTTGCGCCCGATCGTCTCCATCACCCGGTAGCCCCAGGTCGACAGGCCCAACACGATGCCCAGGCCGCCCACCGCCAGCATCCAGGGCGCGACGGCGGCCTTGCCTGCGAGCTCGGCGCCCTGCGCCACGTTCACGATCGCGGCCAGCGGCCCAATCGCGTTGGCCACGTCGTTGGAGCCGTGTGCGAAGGCCACCGCGCTGGCCGTCAAGATTTGCAGCACGGCGAAGACCCGCTCCACGTCGACGAACCGCACGTCGTGTCCCTTGCCGGCGCGGGCCTTCACGCGCGTCAAGAAGACGCGGCCCAGCGCACCTCCGGCGAGGCCGACCGCCGTGGCGCGCAGCAGCGCTCCGGGCAGGTCGTAGTCGAGGTCGAGATGTTTCAGGCCCTTGAACAGGGTGACGAGGCCGATCACGAAGAAGACCGCGAAGAAGAAGTACGGGCCCACGCGTTGCGCGGCCTCGAAGGGATTCGCCCGGTCTAGCACCAGGTGGCGGACGAGGTGGAAGATCAAGAAGCCGAGCACCCCGCCCATCAGGGGCGATGTCACCCACGACGCGGCGATCTGTCCGACCTTCGACCAGATCACGGCGTCGAGGCCCAGGCCAACGGCGCCGAAGCCCACGATGGCGCCCACGATCGCGTGCGTGGTGGAGATGGGCAGTCCCACGCGCGTGGCCAACAGCAACAACGTGGCCGCCGCCGCCAGCGCTCCCAGCATGCCCTGGAGCAGGAGGTCCGGGCTCGCCTGCACCAGGCTGGCGTCCAGGATGCCCTTGCGCACGGTGTCGGTGACGTGGCCGCCGACGAAGAAGGCGCCGCAGAACTCGAGCACGCCCGCGACGACGACGGCGCGCCGCAGGGTGAGCGCCCCGGACCCGACACTCGTGCCCATGGCGTTGGCCACGTCGTTGGCGCCGATCGCCCAGGCCATGTAGAGCGCGAGTCCACCCGCGATCCATACGGTCGGCGGAATCTCCCAGAGGGCTTCCAAACGCCATCCCCCCCCGCGCCGCGGCCCGCGGCGGCCGCTGGCGCGATAGCACCATGGCAAATGGGTGACAAGTCGGCATGCCGAACGGGTGACAACTCGGTGAATCCGGCGTCGCAGGGTGAGGGTGACACCCCACGCAACCCGTCGAGCCGGCGGGAGCGCCGGCGCCTCAGCGGACCGTACGGATCGCGCCGCAGCTCTCGTACGGGGTGCCGTCGAGCGCGAGCCACGCCAGGCACGCCCGGACGTCGCCGCTCTCGATCCCGGTCTCCTCGGTGCGGTGGTGGGAGAACAGGTCGGCGAAGCCGTCGCCGTTCACGTCCGCGCCGTGCGGACCGTTGCGGTGGGCGATCGGCGCCGCCGTCGGGCCGAAGCTCAGCGTGCTCGCGTCCACCCGGTCGACGTCGAAGTCGTCGTCGCCGAGCACGGCCACGGTCACCACTCCTCGCGAGAACGGATTGATCGGGTGGGAGCCGTCGCCCCGCCGGATCTCGATGAGCACGTCGTTGCGCGGCAGCTCGTCGGCGCCGTCGGGGCCCGCGCAGCCCGGGTCCTCGCCGTGGTCCACCAGCCCGTCGCCGTCGTTGTCCAGGCCGTCGTCGCAGCGCGGCACCGCGTCCAGGTCCGGCTGGAGCACGAACAAGCCGCGCTGGATGTCGCTCACGATCACCGTGCCGCTCTCGAAGAAGGGGTAGACGCTCCACGCGCCCGAGAAGCGCGGTGCGTTGTCTGCGGGGTAGGTGTCGAAGAACGCCACCTCCGCCAGCTCGGGCAGGGTCAAATCGCCCAGGCGCAGCACGCGCAGACCGCTGCGGTAGTTGGCCTCGAAGGCATGGTCGCCCCGGACGTAGAGGTTGTGGTCGATGGCCCGTGGGAGCCCGATGTAGGACCCGGCGAGGACCGGTGCGTCGAGGTCGGAGAGGTCCCAGACGTAGGTGCGGCTGCGGTGGCGGAAGAAGAGCTCGTCGAGCTCGTCGCCGAGCAGGAAGTGGCCGTGGTCTTCGGTCAGCCAGCCCTGGTGGCTGTAGCCGGCGCTGGCGTAGGGCGCACGCGCGAGCAGCAGCGGAGCCGCCTTGTCGCTGACGTCCACGATGGTGAGGGTGTCCTCGTTGGAGTTGAAGCAGATCTCGCGGCCGCGGTGCTCGAGGTCCGGCCCGGCGTAGACGACGCACTGTGTGTCGTGGGTGTAGCCATCGCCGGCGTAGCAGCCCGCGAAGAGCGGATTCAACGGCTCGCGGACGTCGACCATGTGCAGGCCGCCTGCGCAGGTGCGGGTGCCCACTGCGTAGGCGAAGCTCGTGTCCTCGTCGATCCCGACGTTGTGGGCGC
>JAZFWH010000241.1:0-8398 GCA_036482635.1 Myxococcota bacterium | reverse complement strand
CCTCCTCGGTCGGCGACGTTCGCGCGCGGGGGGCTTGCGCGGGAGTGGAGCGCGCACCGCCGGGGCCAGCGGGCGCGCGTCGGAATCTACCGGAATTCGCCGCGGGCCCGCAAATCCCGGTACCTCCAGAGCACAATCTCGAGGAACGTCTTGCGCTCAATACCCAACTACCTGAAATATATTGATTTTAATGATCCTACGGACCTCGAGCTGCCGCCGTCGCGGGCCAAAATACGGTTTGACTATTCGAAGCAGGCAGAGCATAATCCCTTCGAGCCAACCGAAGCGGGGGATTCAAAGGATCCAGCAGGTTATGGAGCGGCGGTGGATTTGGCATTTCTTTTGAAATGTCCAACCTCTCACCCCCCATCATCCATCCACCGCCCTCCCCCTGTAAAGCGCCCCGTCGGGAAAAACCCGGCGGGGCGCTTTTTTTTGGGGCTGTGCCAAACCGGGCACAGCAGCCAGTTCGAGGGCGCGCGGCGGAGGCGGGCTGCCGGTGGGCGACGCCGAGGGGGGTCTAGAGCAGGAGGCGGTCGACCACCGACGAGAGCTGGCGCAGGTTGCGGCACTCCTCGGCGACGTCGCAGTAGGCCAGGTACTTGTCCATCACGCTGTCGCCGAAGCCCCAGGCGTTGGGGCTCTCCGGATTGAGCCAGACCACGTTCTTGGCCTTGTTGTGGATGTCTCGCAGGCACCACGCCCGGGGATCGTTGTAGTTGTTCCGGGCGTCGCCGAGCACCAGCACGGTCGTCTTGTTGTCCACCGCCGCCAGGTGGTTCTGCCAGAAGTGGTGGAAGGCGTAGCCGAAGTTCGAGCGTGTGTAGACGTTGATGGCGCCGCCCCCATCGAGCGCCTGCTCGATCGCCTCGTTCACGTCCGCGTCCTGGAAGAGCTGGGTCACTTCGCCCAGCTCGGCTACGAATACGAAGGCCCGGATCTTCGTGAAGGCCTCCTGGAGCGTGTAGACGAACTGCAGCATGAACCGGGAGACGTTCGCCACGGAGGAGGAAACATCACATAGAATCACGAGTTTGGGCCGATCTTTCTTCCTCTGCTTGAAGACCAGCTCGAACGGCACCCCCCCGTGCGACATGTTGCGCCGCAGGGTCTGATGGAGGTCGAGCTTGCCGCGCTTCAGCCGCCGGCGGCGGGTCGAGAGGATGTTCTTGATGCGCTGGGCGAGTCGCTCGACGACCTCGCGCATCTTGCGGATCTCTTCCTCGGTGAGGTGGTAGAAGCTCTTCTCGAGCAGGGTCTCGCGCCGGAACTTCTCCATGTAGTCGTGGTTCTGCTGCTGCAGCTCGCGCTCGATGAAGGAGCGCACGCTGCGGCGGGCCGCCTCCATCAGCTGCTCGATCAGCTCGCGCAGCGCCTTCACCTGCTCCGCGGAGAGGCCCGCCTGCTCCAGTCGATCGGCCAGGTCGCGCAGGTCCTGCCCCGCGCCGTCGAGCCCCATCCCCTCCTGGGTGCGACGCCCGAAGAAGCCGATCTGGAGGAAGTTCTCGATGCGGTCTGCACCCGCCTGCTCGGCGGCCGCGCGGATGAGCTGTTCCAGCGCGGCCAGGTCCGCCGTCAGCAGCGCCCGGGCCAGCTCCGAGAGGTCGCCGAGGTCGCCCTCGGCGCCGCGCAGCTGCTCGGCGATCTGGCGCAGCAGGTCGTCGAGGTTCGTGCCCAGCCGGTCGAGGGCGGCGGCGGCTTCGCCGAAGGCGTCGCGCAGGCTGTCGTAGAAGCCCGACCAGAACAGGTCGAAGAGCTGGTCGAAAGCGGGGACCTCTTCGCCGCGCTTGACCATCGTCGCACGCAGCGCGTCCCGGAACACCTCGCGCTCGCCCACCGACACCTCGTCCAACGCCGCGAAGGCATCGATGGCCTCGGCGGTCGAGACGCGGATCCCGCTCTTGCGCAGGATGTTGGTGAACTCGAGGATTTTCTTCTGCATGGGTGGGCGGTGAACTCCCCCTAGTGCAGTACGCCCTTCTTCAGGGCGGGCCGCACGGGAGCCGCCGCCTGGGGCGCCTCGCCCTGGCCCTCTGCCGGCTTGCGAACCAGCAGCTTGCTCAGCTCCGCCTGGGCCTTGCGCACGTCACCTTCGTACTTGAGGATGACGTTCAGCGTCTCGCTCACCAGGGTCTCGTCGAGCTCCGTGGCGTTGAGTGCCAACAGGGCGCGCGCCCAGTCGAGCGTCTCGCTGATCGAGGGGGCCTTCTTCAGGTCGAGCTGGCGCAGGCGCTGCATCGTCCCCACCAGATCTTCGACCAGGCGCTTGTCGACCCCGGGGATCTTCGTCTCCAGGATGCGCCGCTCGAGCGCCTCGTCCGGGTAATCGATGAACAGGTGGAGGCAGCGCCGCTTGAGACCGTCGCTCATCTCCCGGGCGTTGTTCGAGGTCAGGAACACCAGCGGCTTCTGCCGGGCCTCGAAGGTCCCGACCTCGGGCACCGTGACCTGGAAGTCGGAGAGGATCTCGAGCAGGAACGCCTCGAACTCGGGATCCGACTTGTCCACTTCGTCGATCAGCAGCAGGGTCGGCTCCTCGGCGGTGATGGCCTTCAGCAGGGGGCGCGCCACGATGAAGCGCTCGGAGAAGAAGACGCTGTCCTCCCTGCCCACGCGATCGGCGGCCTCGCGCAGGCTCCCCGCGCCGGCCATCGCCTCGCTGAACTTCTCCTTGAGGATCTGGGTGTAGAGCAGCTGCTTCGAGTACTCCCACTCGTAGAGGGCCTTGGCTTCGTCGAGCCCCTCGTAGCACTGCAGGCGGATCAGGTGGCGGCCCGTGGCCCTGGAAACCACCTTGGCCAGGTCGGTCTTGCCCACCCCGGCCGGCCCCTCGACGAGCACGGGCTTCTCGAGCCGCTCCGCCAGGAACACCACCGTGGCGATCTTCTTGTCGCAGATGTAGTCCTGGTCGGCCAGGTGCCCGACTACCTTGTCCACAGACTCGAACATGCGTAGCGCTCCCTGCTGCGGCCGCCGGGCCCCCACCCGGATCGCCGCCGGCCCTGATTCCGTTTCAGCCCGCCGCGCGTTCCCCTCGCGCTAGCTCATCAGATGAAGAACGTGCCCGAGCTTCTCCTTCTTGGTGCGAAGGTATTCGAGGTTCTTTGCGTTGGGTCGAATCTCGAGGGGCACCCGCTCCACGATCGTGAGCCCGTACCCTTCGATGCCCGCGCGCTTGCCCGGATTGTTGGTGATCATGCGCATCCGCGTGATGCCGAGATCGCGCAGGATCTGTGCGCCCACTCCGTAGTCGCGCATGTCGGGGGGGAAGCCCAGGCGTTCGTTCGCCTGGACCGTGTCGAGACCTTCCTTGTCCTGGAGCCCATACGCCTTGATCTTGTTCTTCAGGCCGATGCCTCGGCCCTCCTGGCGCATGTAGAGCAGCACGCCCTGCCCCTCGTCGTCGATCATCTTCATCGCGGCCTGCAACTGCTCGCCGCAGTCGCAACGCACCGATCCGAAGGCGTCGCCGGTCAGGCACTCGCTGTGGACGCGGACCAGCACCGGCTCGTCGGTCTGGAGGTCACCCTTCACCATCGCCATGTGGTCCACGTGGTCGATGCCGTTCTCGTACACGATGGCCTGGAATTCCCCGCACTGGGCGGTGGGCATCGTGGCCACGGCCGCGCGACGCACCAGCGTCTCGTTGCGCAGGCGGTACTGGATCAGGGCGGCGATGGAGACGATGTGCAGGCCGTGGACCCGCGCGAACTCCACCAGGTTCGGCATGCGCGCCATGGTCCCGTCGTCGTTCATGATCTCGCAGATCACGCCGGCGGGCTGGAGCCCCGCCAGCCGGGCCAGGTCGATCGAGCCCTCCGTCTGGCCGGCCCGGCGCAGCACGCCGCCCTCGCGAGCGCGCAGCGGGAAGACGTGACCCGGGCGCACCAGGTCGCTGGGCCCGGCGTCGGCGGCGATGGCGGTGAGCACGGTCTTGGCGCGATCGGCGGCCGAGATGCCGGTGCTCACCCCCTGGCGCGCCTCGATAGAGACCGTAAAGGCGGTACCGAAGCCGGAGTTGTTCTCGTAGTCGGGCACCATCATCGAGAGGTGGAGCCGATCGAGCCGATCCTCGGTGAGCGACAGGCAGATCAGCCCGCGCCCGTACTTGGCCATGAAGTTGATGGCCTCGGGCGTGACCGTCTCGGCGGCCATGCACAGGTCGCCCTCGTTCTCGCGGTCCTCGTCGTCGACCAAGATGACCATCTTGCCGGCCCGAATGTCCTGGATCCCCGCCTCGACCGAGGCGAGCGCTGTGTGGATATCGGGCCCGGATTTCTGGAGTCGGAGCTTGGTGGGGGTAGTCTTCATCTTCGAGATCGACCTCCCGTACGGACTGCGCGGTCGAAATCCGGCGCAGTTCCGGCGGGCGCGCTGCGACCGCGCTAGGGCGGGCAAACCGACCCTATCAGCGGCAGAAACGCGTGTCAAACCGGGGCTGCCCCGCAGGGGCGAAGCCTGCGGCGGCGCTGGGCGAGCCCGTCGGGCGCGGATCAGTCCGCGCGGAAGTTGCTGAACACGCCCTTCAGGAAATCGTCCTCGGACACGCCGAACTTGGTGCTGAACTGGTGCTTCTCGTCGAGGCTGCGGTAGAGCACGCGCAGCAGCTCGCGGAAGGTCTCCACCACGCCCTCACCCCGGATGGCCACGGCCGGGAAGGTGGGCACTTCGCCCCACGCCTCCTTGATCTCCTTCAGGGGCTTCACGTCCGGCAGGTCGCGCTTGTTGAACTGCACCACCTTGGGGATGCGGGCGAAATCGATCCCGTTCGACTTGAGGTTGGCTTCCATGTCGCGCCACGAGTAGGCGTTGGCACTGGCGCTCGAGCGCTGCGAGTCCGAGATGAACGCTACGGCGTCGGCCCCGGCCAGCACGACCTTGCGCGTCGACTTGTGAATCACCTGGCCGGGAACCGTGAAGAGCTTGATCTTGATGGAGAAGCCGGCCTCGGTGCCGAATTGGATGGGCAGGAAGTCGAAGTACAGCGTGCGGTCGTCCGCCGTGTCGAGGGTGACCATCTTGCCCCTCGAATCGGTGTCGACGAATGTGTGGAGCTGCTGCAGATTGGTGGTCTTGCCCGACAGTGCGGGTCCGTAATAGACCACCTTCACGGTGATCTCGCGCTCCGCCATGTTGATCTGGACCATTGCCGAGCGTTCCTCGCCCCCCGCCGGAGCCTCCGGCCCGTTCAGTCATCGGCAAGACGGGGGCTTTGGTGAAGCGTCCTGCGGGGGCCGCAGCTCAGGAGGAGCGAAAGGTCTCGAGCAGGCTGCGGGCCGCGGCGGCGGGGGTGGTCTTCAGGGCCTCCACGTCGCGCTCGAGCGCCTCGATCCTGACGGCCACGGCGGGGTGGGCGCGGAAGGCGCGCTGTAGGCCCTCTTCCACCAGGCTCCACATCCAGGCCCGGGCCTGCTGGCGGCGGCGGGTCTGGAACTCGCCGCTGGCCTCCAGCGCGGCGCGGTGCTCCGGTACCGCCGCCCAGACGGCGTCGATGCCCTCGCCCGTGCGGGCGCTGGCCGCCAGCACGCGAGGGCGCCAGCTGGCCGAGGCGGGCCGCAGCAGGCCGAGGGCGGCGGCGTACTCGGCGCGGGTGCGCCCGGCAGCGGCCGCCAGCTCCCCATCGGCCTTGTTCACCACCAGCAGGTCGGCGAGCTCGACGATCCCCTTCTTGATCCCCTGGAGCTCGTCGCCGGCGCCCGGCTGGAGCAGCACCAGGAAGAAGTCGACCATCGACGCCACCGCCACCTCGGACTGGCCGATGCCGACCGTCTCGACCAGCACCACGTCGTAGCCGCCCGCCTCGCACACCAGCACCGCCTCCCGGGTGCGGTGGGCCACGCCGCCGGGAGAACCTCCCGAGGGCGAGGGGCGGATGAAGGCCGCCTCCTCGCGGGCCAGCTGCTCCATGCGGGTCTTGTCGCCGAGAATGCTGCCGCCGCTGACCGGGCTGCTGGGATCCACGGCGAGCACGGCGACGCGGTGGCCCTTCTCGAGCAGGTAGAGCCCCAGCCTCTCGATGAAGCTGCTCTTGCCCACGCCCGGTGCGCCGGTGATGCCCACCCGGATGGCCTCGCCCGTGTAGGGCACGAGCTGCTCCAGGACGGCTTCGCCCCGGGCGGCGCGGTCGGCCCGCGTGCTCTCGAGCAGCGTGATGGTTCGGGCGATGGCCCGCCGGTCGCCTCGGCGAATCGCGTCCCGGACGGCGCCGATCGAGTCGGCGGCGTCGCTCATCCGCGCCCGGCTCGGAGCACCCCGAGGACGCTGCGCGCGGCGTCCGGAACCGGCGTGCCCGGCCCGAACACCGCGGCGACCCCCTTCTCGCGCAGGAACTCGTAGTCGCGGGGAGGGATGATCCCGCCCACCACCACGGCGACCCGCTTTGCACCGCGCGCCCGCAGCTCGGCGGCGAGCTCGGGCACCAGGGTCTTGTGCCCGGCCGCCTGGCTCGAGACGCCGACGACGTGGACGTCGTTGTCGATGGCCTGCTGGGCGGCCTCCGCCGGGGTCTGGAACAGCGGGCCCACGTCCACGTCGAAGCCCAGGTCCGCGAAGGCCGTGGCGATCACCTTCATGCCGCGGTCGTGCCCGTCCTGGCCGAGCTTGACCACCAGGATGCGCGGACGGCGGCCTTCGGCCTCGGCGAACGCCTCGACCTCGCGGCGCACGGCCTCGAACTCCTCGTCTCCCTCGTACACGCTGCGGTACACCCCCGAGACAGAGCGTATGTCGGCCCGGTAGCGCGTAAAGACGTCTTCGAGCGCCGCCGAGATCTCACCCACCGTGGCGCGCGTGCGGGCCGCCTCGAGCGAGGCCTCCAGCAGGTTCCCCTGGCCGGAGGCCGCCAGCTCCTTCAGGCGGGTGAGCGCCCTCTCTACGCGGGCCGCGTCGCGCGTGGCCCGGATCCGCTCCAGCCGTTGGACCTGCGCCTCTCGCACCTTCTGGTTGTCGACGGCGAGGACCTCGATCTCCTCTTCGTGCGGCGGCCGGTACTTGTTGACGCCCACGATCACGTCGTCGGCGCGGTCGACCCGCGCCTGCCGCCGCGTCGCGCACTCCTCGATGCGCAGCTTCGGCATGCCGGCCACGATGGCCCGGGTCATCCCGCCGAGCTCCTCGACCTCGCCGAGGATGTCGCGGGCCGCAGCCGCCATGGAGACCGTGAGCGACTCCATGAAGTAGGAGCCGCCCCACGGGTCGATCACCTGGGGAATCCCCGTCTCGTGCTGGAGGATGAGCTGGGTGTTCCGCGCCACCCGAGCCGTGGTGTCCGTCGGCAGGCCGAGGGCCTCGTCGTAGGCGTTGGTGTGCAGCGACTGCGTGCCCCCGAAGACGGCGGCCATGGCCTCCACGGTGGTGCGGATCACGTTGTTCAACGGATCCTGCTCGGTGAGGCTCGCGCCCGAGGTCTGGCAGTGGGTGCGCAGCATCGACGAGCGGGGATCGCTCGGCTCGAACGGCTGGAGCAGCTCCCACCACAGCCAGCGCGCCGCGCGCAGCTTGGCGATCTCCAGGTAGAAGTTCATTCCGATCGCCCAGAAAAAGGACAGCCTCGGCGCGAACTCGTCGATGCTCAGGCCCTTGGAGAGCGCGGCGCGCACGTACTCGAGGCCGTCTGCCAGGGTGAAGGCCAGCTCGAGCGTGGTCGTCGCTCCCGCCTCCTGCATGTGGTAGCCGCTGATCGAGATCGAGTTGAACTTCGGCATGTGCCGGGTCGTGTACTCGATGATGTCGGCCACGATCCGCATGCTGGGCTCTGGCGGGTAGATGTAGGTGTTGCGGACCATGAACTCCTTCAGGATGTCGTTCTGGATGGTCCCGGTGAGCTTCTCGGGGGGGCAGCCCTGCTCCTCGCCGGCCACGATGAAGCGGGCCAGCACCGGCAGCACGGCGCCGTTCATGGTCATGGCGACCGACATCTGCTCGAGCGGAATCCCGTCGAACAGGACCTTCATGTCCTCGACCGAGTCGATGGCGACGCCGGCCTTGCCCACGTCGCCCACGACGCGCGGGTGGTCCGAGTCGTAGCCGCGATGGGTGGCCAGGTCGAAGGCGATGGAGAGGCCTTTCTGTCCGGCCGCCAGGTTGCGCTGGTAGAAGGCGTTGGACTCCTCCGCCGTGGAGTAGCCTGCGTACTGGCGGATGGTCCAGGGCCGGTTGGTGTACATGGTCGCGCGGGTTCCGCGCAGGAAGGGAAGCGCGCCCGGGATGGTGTCGCCGAACTCGAAGCCTTCGAGATCCGCCGCGGTGTAGAGCGGCTTGACCTTCAGACCTTCGGGCGTGGTCCAGACCAGCCCTTCGGGGTCCTCGCCGCCGAGATCGCGTCTGGCGAGCTCGCGCCAGGCGTGCAGATCTGCCCGGCTCCTGCGACCTGCGCTCATCCTCGGCCTCGCGAATTCAG
>JAZFWH010000240.1:0-34251 GCA_036482635.1 Myxococcota bacterium | reverse complement strand
GCCGCCCGCGCCGGATCACCACGACCTCGCCCGGGTCCAGGTCGCGCTCGTGGCTGGCGCCGATCAGGTCGAGCGCGCAGGTCTCGCTGGCGGCGACCCAGGCCCCGTCCAGCCGCCCCAGGCTGAGCGGGCGGAAGCCGTGGGGGTCGCGCACCGCGATCAGCGCGTCGGCGGTGAGCATCACCAGGCTGAAGGCGCCCTTCACGCGCGTCAGCGAGTCGATCAGCCGCTCCTCCAGGGTCGGCTCGCGCGAGCGCGCCAGCAGCTGGACGATCACCTCACTGTCCGCGGTCGTGCTGAAGATGGAGCCCCGGCCTTCGAGCTCGCGCCGGATCGGCACGGCGTTGACCAGGTTCCCGTTGTGGGCGATCGCCACAGGGCCGGCGTCGGTGGTGGCGCAGAAGGGCTGGGCGTTTCGCACCTGGCTCTCCCCGGACGTCGAGTAGCGCACGTGCCCCACGGCGTGTCGCCCGGGCAGGCGCTGGAGGGTCGTCTCGGCGAATACGTCGGCGACCAGGCCCATGCCGCGGTGCGCGCAGTGCTCCCCGGCGTGGGAGGAGACGATCCCCGCGCTCTCCTGGCCGCGGTGCTGGAGTGCGTAGAGGCCGAGGTAGGTGATGTGCGCCGCCTCGCTGTGCCCGTGGACGCCGAACACGCCACAGGCGTCGTGGAAGTGATCGTCGACCCGCTGCTGGAACAGCTCGGGCGCTGCGAAGAATCCCCGTGTCATGCCACCTCCAGACGCCGCGGCAGGGCGCGCGCCCACACCTCGCGAAGCCGCACCAGCGGCGCGTCGATCCACGGCTGGCCCTGCGGCGGTCCGATCACCAGGCGCGCGCCGCCGGTCTCGCCGACACGGCGCGCCGGCACCCCGGCCTCCTGCGCCAGCTCCAGCAGCGCCTCTGGCTCCGCGCTGGTCACGACGACGCGACCCGTGGCCTCGCCGAACAGCAGCGCGTCGGGACGGATGGTATCGCCCAGCGCCAGCCGCGCCCCGACCGGCGTCGGGCCGCCGAAAGTGCACTCGGCCAGGGCCACGGCGAGCCCGCCATCCGACACGTCGTGGGCGCTGCGCACCAGCCCGCGCGCCACCGCCCCGACCAGCAGCTCCACTAGGCTCCGCTCGGCCGCGAGATCCACCCGCGGCGGGGCGCCGGCCTCCAGCCCGCGACGCAGCGCCAGCCACTCGCTGCCCCCGAGCTCCTCGCGCGACTCGCCCAGCAGCACCACGGCCAGCCCGGCCTCGGGGAACGGCGACACGGCGTGGCGCCTCCAGTCGTCGAGCACGCCCACCATCACCACGGTGGGGGTGGGGTAGATCGCGCGGCCGCGGGTCTCGTTGTAGAACGAGACGTTGCCGGACACGACCGGCGTGCCCAGCGCCACTGCGGCGTCGGCCAGCCCGCGTGTCGCCTCGGCGAACTCCCACATGATCTCCGGCTTCTCGGGGTTGCCGAAGTTGAGGCAGTTCGTGAGCGCCAGCGGACGCGCCCCGGTGCATGCCACGTTGCGCGCGGCCTCCGCCACTGCGGCCAGCGTGCCGACGTACGGATCCAGCCAACACCAGCGCGGGTTGCAGTCGACCGCGAGCGCCAGCGCCTTGTCGGTGGGCCGCCCGTCCACGCCCCTCACCCGCACCAGCGCGGCGTCTCCGCCCGGTCCGATCAGCGTGTCGCCCTGCACCAGCTGGTCGTACTGGCGGTAGACCCAGGCCTTGGAGCCGAGGTTCGGACTGTCGAGCAGCTGCTCGAGCGCCTCCCCGAAGTCCTGCTCCGGCGTCAGCGAGGCGAGGTCGAGCTTCAGCCGCTCGCCCAGGTCCGCCGGCTCGCGGAGCGGGCGATCGAGCTCCGGCGCGCCGCGCCCGATCGGATCGACCGGGATGTCGACCACGGTCTGGCCGCGCCAGCGCGCGCGCATGCGCCCGTGGTCGGCCACCACACCCACCACCACGGCGTCCAGGTCCCAGCGCCGGAACACCTCCAGCACGGGCTCCTCCTGGCCCGCGCGCGCCACCAGCAGCATGCGCTCCTGGCTCTCGGAGAGCAGCAGCTCGTAGGGAGTCATGCCGGTCTCGCGCTGGGGCACGCGGTCGAGATCCAGGTCGATCCCGGAGCCGGCGTTGCCGGCCATCTCGAACGAAGAGCAGGTGAGCCCCGCGGCCCCCATGTCCTGGATGCCCACCACCGCGTCGCCCGCCATCAGCTCGAGGCAGGCCTCGATCAGGCACTTCTCGGTGAAGGGATCGCCGACCTGGACGGTCGGGCGCTTCTCCTGGCTGGTCTCGTCGAACTCGGCGGAGGCGAGCAGGCTGGCGCCGTGGATCCCGTCGCGACCGGTTTTGCTGCCCGCGTAGATCACCGGGTTGCCCACGCCGGACGCCTTCGCCAGGAACAGGCGATCCGCCGCGACGATGCCCAGGTTGAAGGCGTTGACCAGGATGTTGCCCCGGTAGCACTCGTGGAAGGTCGTCTCTCCGCCGACGGTGGCGACGCCGACCGGATTGCCGTAGCCGCCGATCCCGTCGACCACGCCGCGCAGCAGATAGCGGTGCAGGGCGTCGTCGAGCGGCCCGAAGCGCAGCGAGTCCAGCGAAGCCACCGGGCGCGCCCCCATGGTGAAGATGTCGCGCAGGATGCCGCCGACACCCGTCGCCGCCCCCTGTCTGGGCTCGATGAACGACGGGTGGTTGTGGCTCTCGATCTTGAATACGGCGGCGAGGCCATCTCCGATGGCGACGGCGCCGGCGTTCTCACCGGGACCCTGCAGGACGTGTTCGCCCTGGCTGGGCAGCTTTCGCAGGTACTTCTTGCTGGACTTGTAGGAGCAGTGCTCGGACCACATGACCGAGAAGATCCCGAGCTCCGGAAAGCTGGGCGTGCGCCCGAGGATCTCGAGGATGCGCTCGTATTCGGCGTCGTCGAGCCCGTGCTCGCGCGCCAGCGCCAGGTCGACGCTCGGCTCGCTCATCTCGGGCCCACGGCGCGAACCGCGTCGGCGAGGGAGCCGAGCAGCACCAGGCCGTCGCTGCCGCCGATGGCGGCCTCCACGGCGTGCTCCGGGTGGGGCATCAGGCCGAGGACGTTGCCGCGCTCGTTGCAGACCCCGGCCGCGTTGCGCAGCGAGCCGTTGGGATTGGCGGCGTCGCTCACCGCTCCGTCCGGCCCGCAGTAGCGCAGCGCGATCTGCCCGTTGCGTTCCAGCCGCTCCAGCAGCTCCGGCCCGGCGAAGAAGGCGCCCTCGCCGTGTTTGATCGGCAGCCGCAGCACCTGGCCCACAGCGGCGCGGGAGAGGAACGGGGCGGCGGCGCGCTCGACCCGCACGTGCACGAACTCGCAGACGAATTGGAGCTGTCGGTTGCGCAGCAGGGCGCCGGGCAGCAGCCCCGACTCGCAGAGCACCTGGAAGCCGTTGCAGACGCCGAGCACCGGCCCACCCGCCTCGGCGAAACGGCGCACCGCCGCCATCACCGGGGAGTACTGGGCCATGGCGCCGGCGCGCAGGTAGTCGCCGTAGGAGAACCCGCCCGGCAGCAGCACGGCGGCGGTCTGCGCGGGCAGCTCGGACTGCTTGTGCCAGACCAGCTCGGCGTCCGCCCCCACCACCGCCTTCATCGCGAAGCGCACGTCGCGGTCGTCGTTCGAGCCTGGAAACTGCACCACCGCGAACAAGGGAACCTCGGGAGCTTTGCGGTGGGGCGCGGCCACACCGTCTCGGACACCCGGCTTCGCGCTCTGGAACGGGGACGAGGGAGAGTGTACCCGCCGGCGGGGTGGCCAACAACGCCCGGCGTGTGCAGGGTCCGCTGGCCCGACGCGGCGGCTACCCGCCCTCCAGGAGCTGGATGCCCCGCACGTACTTGGAGCTCTTGGTGACCGGGAACGGGAAGCGACTGCAGGCCCAGCGCCCCAGGTCGTCGGCCTCGGGCGCGTACTTGAGCTCCACCACCGTGTTCCGGCGATCCTGCGCCGCGCGCAAAAAGGTGTTCTTCCCGCCGTGGACGGCCACGAACTCCAGCTCCACGTCGAGCGTCAGACGCAGCGCGCCGTCGGCCGACGCGAGGTAGCGCCGGCGGTAACGCGTCAGCAGGGCGAGCTCGAGGCCGCCGACCCTCGAACGGACGTCCTCGGGCAGCTCGGAAGACGCCACGCGACGCTTCAGCTCGTCCAGGCGCGCGCCCCGCCCCACCGAGAAGGGGGCCAGCGGGAAGCAGCGCTTCGAACCCACCAGACCGCGCTTGGCCTTCAGCTCGAGGCGGGGCGCCTCGATCCGCCCGAACAGGTCTCCGTACCAGCGGGCGCGGTACTTGACGCGATCCGCCACGCCGGCCTGGGCGTCGGAGAAGCAGCGCCGGTCCGGCCAGTCGAGGTAGAGGCTGTTCACGTGGCGCTCGGGGAAGGTCTCTGCGAAGCGGGCCGGGTGCAGCTGGACCGCGCAGTCCACCTCCTGGGCGCTGCGATCGGTGACCAGGAACTTGCGTTCGTAACGCCAGCCGCTCATGGTCCAGCGGGGCCGTAGAGCATGGCCCGTACGTTGCGCCGGTCGCCCGGCATGCGCCTGCCGTCGAGCGTGATGCCGGAGTCGCGCTCGATCAGGAAGGGTGTCTCCACTCCGCGGAACTCCGCGTCCCTGACGTTGATCGTTCCGCCTCCAAACTCCGCCTTCTTCTGGAAGGCCGTAAAGCCCAGCTTCGAGTCGACGATCTGGATGTCTTCGATCGCCAGGCTCGACAGGTCCTTGCTGGCGACGGCGATCCGCGCCCCGCGGATCCGGATGCGCCGCGCGGTCACGCTGCTGTTCTCGCCCACGCTCAAGCCCTTGTCGCCCGCTCCCTGGATGGCGAGGTCCTGGAAGTCGACGGCGCTCTGGGAAACGTCGATCGCGTCGTTGCCGCTCGCCACGAAGACGCTGTTCGAGACGGTTCCGCTGCTGAAGTCCAGGTCGAGGGCGTCGGATGCGGAGTCGCGGAACACGCAGTCGGAGATCGAGAAGGACGACCGCACCAGGTTCAGCGCATCCTCGGCGCGGTTCTGGGCGAACTCGCAGTCCGCCAGCCGGACCGGCGACTCGTAGAAGGTCAGCGCCCCGCTCGTCTGCCAGCCGTCCCGCTCGACCGCCGAGAGCTTCTCGAAGCGGACGTGCTCGAGCACCGAGGTCTCGCCGGCGCCGACCACGACGATTCCCTGTCCGGAGCCGCTCGCCGAGCGCACGACCACCGGCTCGCTCTCGCTGCCCACCAGCTCGATGGGCCCGCGGGCCAGGATCATCGCGGACTGCTCCAGGTTGAGCTGCGTACCCGGCCCGGCGCGCAGCCGGTAACCGAGCGGGACGATCAGGTCGCGGCGCAGGAACCAGACGCCGGGCCGGACGCGCACCTCGCGCGCCGCGTCGTCGACGACGAGGAACTCGAACTCGCCGGCGGTGGGCGCCGCGCGCGGCGCGTCGTGGAGCGGCGGCCCGGGCTCGGCCTGCGGCCAGGCGAAGACCTCCGCCTCGCGCACCGATCCCGAGCCGAGGATCCGGTGGCGGAGCACGAGCCGCGCCAACGCGGCGGGGTCCTCGACCCCGCCGGGCGGCAGCGGCAGGGCGATCTCGCGGTAGTCGACCGGCTCGGCGGCGAGGCGCGCGGCGAGGAAGACCGGCTCCGCCAGACTCGACTCCCGGTCCGGCCCCGAGCGCAGGCCCAGGATCTCGACGGGCAGGAACTGCAGATTGCCGACCCGCAGCACGACGCGGCCGTTGTCCCGTCCGGCGAGGTGCGCGTGCACCAGCTTGGGCGGCTTCAGCCAGCTCCGCAGCGTGCGCCGGCGGGCGAGCAGGCGCTCCCGCGAGAACCGCTGCGCGGGGAACTCGGCCTGCAAGATACGCAGCTTCTCGTTCAGCTCACCCTCGATCTCCTCGAGCAGCTTCTCCAGGTAGCCGGGCGCCGAGAGCCGTTCCAGCTCCCGCACGTACGCCTCGAAGAAGGCCGGGTCGCGAAACAGCAGGTCGAAGTAGTAGAGGTGGTGGTAGTACTCGGTGGGATGGACCCTGCCGTGGATCGCGACCACCGCGGGCACCAGCGCCAGTGAGGACGGCTGCCCCGTGGAGCCCCCATCGAAGGCGATCGGCTCGAGCCGGCTGGTGATGGGGTTGTAGTAGAAGCGCGCGTTCCGCCAGAAGGCCGCGTGCACGCGGTCGGTCAGCTCGAGCACCGCGAAGTAGCGCGCCAACAGGGCGGTGTCGAACACCTGGCTCGTGGAGAGCTCGCCGCGGCGGAAGCGCTCCAGCAGGTGCACCGCCTTCACGTAGAGCGCGTAGGCCGCGGGGTCGGCGACGGTCTGGCGGGTGTGAAAGGCGTCGACGTCAGCCGCCAGGAAGGAGCCGCTGCCGGAGCCCGCGCAGTTGGTGCCCTCCCCTTCGCCCTGCGCGACCTCGCCCCAACACAGATCCTCGTTGAAGCGAACGATCGGACCCTCGCGGCGACCGCTGTTCTCCAGCATGCGTTTCTCGAAGTGCTCTTCGAGGGCGTAGACGCCGCGGTCGCGTCCGTTGATGACGACGCGGATGAAGTCGTAGCGCAGCGCGGGCAGCCCCTCGCGGCGCATCGCCTGGTGCAGGATCCACTCGTCGAGGAAGTTGCGGGTCTCGGGATGCTGGATGGAGAGCTGCTTCATTCCGAACAGCGTGTCGTCGCCCTTCACGACGATGCGGAACGACCACTTGTCGCCTCGCCAGTGGTCCGACAGGTCCCCCTTGAGCCGGAGCTTGACGGCGACGGTCCGGCCCGCGTGCGAGATGCGGGCGGGGACGAAGTCGTCGGGCGAGCTGACCAGCAGCCCGCGCTCCAGGGCCTCCTCGCGCTTGCGCGCGAGCCGGACGTAGTTCTGGTGCGCGATGTCGATCTGGATCCGCTCGCCGGCGGCATCCAGTCGCGCCACCAGGTAGACGGTGGCGTTTCCCAGGATCTCCTTCGCCCGGTCCGTCAGCTCGTGGACGGTCGCGTAGCGGTACGCGAACGCGCCCAGGCCAAACACCAGCAGGCTGTAGCCGCACAGCGCGAGCAGCGTCGTGCGGGGCGAGCGACTGGCGGGCAGGAGCGCGGCCGCAAAGCTCTTGCGGCTGGTCTTGATCCGCATTCAGACGGAGCCCCGGTTGTCGAGAAAGCTGACCCGGATGCCCTCGCCCGCGGCCTGTAGGGCGGCGCGCGTCTGGTTGACCTGGTCGAAGTTCTCGTAGCTGACCTCGAAGCCGCCTCGAGCGTCTCGCCGTCCTCGTCGAAGCGCTTCAGGTTCACCGCGGCGCAGTGTCGCTCGAGGATCTGCACGATCTGGTCGAGCCCGAGCCGGCCTGGGCTGTGGCTCGAGATCGTCAGGTAGAGATTCGGTTGCTCGGAGACCTTCCAGACCGCCTCCTTGATCATGAGCACCGGAATGATCGCGGCGAACGCGGCGACGGTGATGAGCCGCTGGTCCGCGCCCAGGCCGAGGCCGATCGCGATGGCCAGGAAGAGGTAGGCGAGCTCCTCGGGCTCCTTGATGGCGGCGCGGAAGCGGACGATCGACAGCGCACCCACCAGACCGAGCGAGAGCGCGAGCGAACTCTTGACGATCGAGATGATCAGCGTGGTCGTCATGGAAAGCAGCATGAAGTTGGCCGCGAACGCCCGCCGGTTGGAGGGCGCCCGCGAGTAGCGGACGTAGACGCGGCCGAGCAGGTAGGCGAGAGCCGCCGCCATGGCCAGGTTGACCAGGAAGGCGGGGATCGAGATCTCCACGCTCTGGTTGCTGAGAAAGGCCTGAAAGGTCTCCCACCGGTTCATGCGCCTGCGCCGTCCTCCACCCCGGGAGCGCCGCCCCGGTGTTCCCACCCTTCCGCCAGCGGCCAGCATAGCCCGCCGGGGCGGCCGGTCAGTCGATCCAGCCGTAGCCGGCCAGGAAGGCGCGAAGCTTCTCGTTGTCCGCGGAGAGTGGCGCCAGGTAGCTGCGCAGCCGATGCCGCCGCCACCAGGCGCCGCCCGGCTCACCCCAGCCGGTGAACTCGTAGCGATAGAGCTCGGCCCGCACGAAGCGCGGCGGCGCGTCAGGGAACGGGTTCTCCGCCAGCAGGCTCAGCGCACCGGCGTCGTCGTGCAGCAGCTTCCAGATCAGGTGGATCAGCCAGGGGTGATGCTCGTAGCTCGACATCGCCGCGAACCAGATCAGCCAGTCGAGCCGGTAGTGGTAGGGAGTGATGAAGCACGGGCGCCTGTGCGGGTCGCCCGGCTTGCACTTCCACGCGTACTCCCGCCAGACGGTCTCGTCGCCGAGCACCGCATCGCTCGTCCCCTCCAGGATCAGCTCGTGCCGCTCGCGGCCCACGCTGCCGAAGGCCCCGTAGCTGTTCACCAGGTGCAGCCGGTCGAAGGAGGTGTTCATGATCTGTCCACTCGAGAGGAGATTCCGGACCGGCGCGATGCTGAGCAGGCCGACGGCGACGGCCAGTCCGGCCACGAGCGCCGTCTGGAGTGGCGAGCGGCGCGCGCCGGCCCGGGCGCGGTCGGCAGCCGCTGCGGAGCGCCGCGGCAGCACGCGCCGCCACAGCGTGTCGTCGAAGCAGGCGAGGATCGGCACGATGGTGAGCCAGTTGAGGAACGAGAGGTTGCCGCTGGCGATGAGCAGGGCCTGGAAGAGCACGAGCAGGCCGCCGGCCAGGTGGCGGACCCGCCGCGGGCCGAACACGAAGAACGGCGCGATCAGCTCGGCCAGGTGGTTGAAGGCCACGCCGAGCCGCTGCGTCCACTCCGGCAGGTTGTGCAGCACCCAGCTCAACGGGTGGGGCACCGGCTGGGTCTCGTAGTGGAAGATCAGGCAGGTGAGCTCGCGCCAGCAGGGATCGCCGCGCAGCTTGATGAGACCGGCCCCCAGCAGGATGCGGAAGGTCAACCAGCGCAGCAGCCAGATGACCGCGCGCGGCGGCGCCGTGTTCGGGAAGGGCCGGCCGTCGAGCAACGGGCAGAGGAAGATCGCCAGGAAGCCGGTCTCGAGCAGCTGGAACTCCCAGCCGAAGCGGAACCAGACCTGCCCGATCTGGACGAAGGAGAGGTACGCGACCCAGAGCGCGAGCATCAGCAGCGCGTTGGCGTAACCGAGGCACACCACCAGCGAGAGCGCCGCCCCCGCCCAGCAGATGACGAGCAGGAAGCCGTCGGAGGCGTCGAGCCAGAACAGGCTCGGGTGCGCGAGGAACCCGGCCAGGCGGCCGCCCTCCAGCGGCGTGCGCTGGTCCAGGTAGAGCTGCGCCGGCAGGAGTCCGTCGGAGCCGATCAGCGGGAGCAGCTGCAGGGCGAGCGAGGCGAAGGCGACGAAGTAGAGAAAGCCGAGGGAGCGCAGGAAGACGAAGCGGGTGAGCCAGTAGGGGGCCGGCTCGCGCAGCCGGGCGCGCCATTGGCGGGCCCGCGCCCGCAGCTCCGGCCTCGGCCAGCGCATGGAACCCCCCTTCGACCCCGCAGACTGTGGCACACCGCAAGCGCGCCGCGGTGATACGATGCGGGACCCCCGGCTCGACCCGGGGGTGGGGGATGCGATGGGCACCGATCCGACCCTGCTGCGCGACCAGTGCGAGCGAACCCTCGAGCGCACCGACCTGCCGGAGCTCGGCGTGCGTGAGGAGGGCAAGGTCCGCGACTGCTACGTGTCGGACGGGCGTCGCACCCTCGTCGTCACCGACCGCGTGAGCTGCTTCGACGTGGTGGTGGGAACGCTGCCGTTCAAGGGCCAGGTCCTGAACGAGATCGCGGCCTTCTGGTTCGAGCGCACGCGCGAGATCGCAGCCAACCACCTGCTCGAGGTGCCGGACCCCAACGTCTCGGTGGCGCGGGAGTGCCGGCCCCTGCCCGTGGAGTTCGTCTACCGCGCCCACCTGACCGGCTCGACGTCCACGTCGATCTGGTCCGCCTACCAGCGCGGCGAGCGGGTCTACTGCGGGCACCGCCTGCCCGACGGGCTGCACCGCCACGAGCCCCTGCCTGAGCCCCTGCTCACCCCCACGACCAAGGCGGCGCGGGGCGACCACGACCAGCTCACCTCCCGCGAGGAGCTGATCCGGAGCGGCGCGGTGAGCGAAGAGCTCTACGACGCGGCCGCGCGCATCCCGGGCGCGCTCTTCGCCGACGGGCGCCATTGGGCGGAAAGCCGCGGCCTGATCCTGGCCGACACGAAGTACGAGCTCGGGCTGGACTCGGACGATCGGCTGGTCGTGATCGACGAGATCCACACGCCCGACTCCTCCCGCTACTGGTATCGCGACGGCTACGAGCGGGCGCTCTCCGAGGGCCGCAGTCCGGAGGCGCTGGACAAGGAGTACGTGCGGCGCTGGCTCGCCGACCAGGGCTATCGAGGCGAGGGAGAGCCGCCGGCGCTGCCCCGCGACGTGCGCTGCGAGGCCGCGCGGCGCTATATCGAGGCGTACGAGCAGATCAGCGCTCGCGCCTTCGAACCCGACACCGAGGCGCCCGAGCCGCGCATCCGCCGCAACCTGGGCCTCTAGGCGAGGTCCGACTCCCCGAGCTGGCCGAAGCTGCGCAGCCGCAGGGCGCGGCGCACGAGAAACGAGCCGAGGCCGATCGGGGCCACCAGCAACGCGAAGACCAGATAGGGGCGCGGCCCGAGCTCCAGGCGCCGCGCCTCCCGCACGATCCAGGCGCCCGCGAAGAGATCCAGCACCAGGTAGTGCGTCCAGCCCGCCAGGAAGCCGAGCGGTGTGGACAGGGCCGCCCGCAGCGAGTCGAAATCGAGGCCCGCCAGTCCGCCCGAGCCGATCGCCGCGGCCAGCAGCACCGCGTAGGCGGCGGCGAGGACCGTGAAGATCCCCGCGTGGGAGGCGGCGCGGATCGCCCAGGCGGAGCGGGGCGCCGCGATCCAGACCCCCCACCAGGGCAGCACCAGGGCGTTGAGCAACTGGAAGGCGAGCGAGGTCGTCATGGCGCCTGCGCTACGGATCGATCCGCACGATCTCGGAGTCCTCGATCACCGGATTGGCCAGCAGCTTCTCGCACAGCTCCTTCAGCAGGGCGCGGGCGCGCTCCTCGTCGGGGGCCTCCAGCGTCACCTCGAACAGCTTCCCCTGGCGCACCGCGGTCACCGCCTGATAGCCCAGCGACGCGCTGGCCCGCTGGATGGCCACGCCCTGGGGATCCAGGACACCGCCCTTGAGCGTCACGTGGATGAGTGCCTTCACGCGTCGCCTCCCTCGCCGAGCGTGCGCCGGAAGATCGCGTCGACGTGGCGCAGCGCCTGCTCGAGGCTGAAAGCCCGCTCGATCTCCTCCTTGGAGAGCAGCTCGGCGACCTCCGGATCGGACAGCACGCGCTCGCCGAAGTTGCCGCCGCGGTCCCAGCTTTCCATGGCGTGGCGCTGCACCAGGGCGTAGGCGCGCTCGCGCGGGAGCCCCTTGCGCGTCAGCTCCAGCAGCAGGGTCCCGCTGAAGACCAGCCCGCGCGTGAGCTCGAGGTTCTCGCGCATGCGCTCGGGATGGACCACCAGCGTCGCCACCAGATCGGCGAAGCGGTGCAGCATGAAGTCGAGGGTCGTCGTCGCGTCCGGGAAGACCACCCGCTCGACCGAAGAGTTGCTGATGTCGCGCTCGTGCCAGAGGGCCTGGTTCTCCAGCGCCATCGTCGCGTAGCCCCGCACGACGCGCGCCAACCCCGACACGTTCTCGAAGCGCCAGGGGTTGCGCTTGTGGGGCATCGCGGACGAGCCCTTCTGACCCGCCCCGAACTCCTCTTCGACCTCGCGCACCTCGGTGCGCGCAAGGTGGCGGAACTCGACCGAGAACTTCTCCAGGCTGGACGCGATCAGCGCCAGCACCGACACGAACGCCGCGTGGCGGTCGCGCTGCACCACCTGGGTGGCGGCGGCCTCGAATCCGATGCCCAGGCGCTCGCAGACTGCCTCCTCCACCGCCGGGGGCAGGTGGGCGAAGGTGCCGACCGCGCCAGAGATCTTCCCCACCGCCGCCTCGGCCAGGGCCCGCTCCAGCCGCGCCGCGCCCCGGCGCATCTCCTCGTAGAAGACCAGCAGCTTCAGGCCGAAGGTCGTGGGCTCGGCGTGGACGCCGTGGGTGCGCCCCACGCAGGGCGTGGTGCGGAACTCCAGCGCGCGCGCGCGCAGCACCTCGCACACCCGAGCGACGCCCGCGCGGAGAAGCGCGCCGGCGTCGCGGATCTGCAGGGCCAGCGCGGTGTCGATGACGTCGCTGGAGGTCATGCCGAAGTGCAGGTAGCGCGCCTCCGGCCCGATGCGCTCGGCCGCCGCGCTGAGGAAGGCGATCACGTCGTGGTGCACCTCGCGCTCGATCTCCGCCACGCGCTCGGCGTCCACCGAGGCCTTCTCGCGGATGACCCGCGCACTGTCGGGCGGGATCGCGCCGCGCTCGGCCAGCACGTCGCACACGGCGAGCTCCACGTCGAGCCAGCGGCGGTACTTGCCCTGGTCCGACCAGATCGCCTGCATCTCGGGGCGCGAGTAGCGCTCGATCACGGCTCAGCTCACGCGCAGGAAGATGTAGGTGAGCAGCATGTAGTACATGACCGGAATTCCGAGCAGCGGTGAGTCGATGCGGTCGAGCACGCCGCCGGTCCCCGGCAGCAGGTGCCCCGTGTCCTTCACCTTGGCGTCGCGCTTGAGGAGCGACTCGATCAGGTCGCCGAGGATCCCCGCCACCGCGAGCACGACACCGAACACGGGGACCGCCGCCCAGCTGAGGCCCTGGGACAGCGCCGGCCAGAAGAAGTCGAACAGGCCCTTGATGACCAGGCCGCCCAGCAAGCCGCTCAGCACCCCCCCGACCGCCCCCTCGACGCTCTTGCCCGGGCTGATCTTGGGCGCGAGCTTGTGCTTGCCGTAGGCGCGGCCCGCGAAGTACGCACCGGCATCGCACCAGACGACGACGGTCAGCGTGAACAGCATGAAGAAGATGCCCGCGTCGGGAACGATTCCGAGCTGGGCGGGGACGAGCTCACCGTAGCGCGAGACGACGCTGCCGTGGACCTGGCGCAGCACGACGGCGTGGCTCAGCAGCCAGCCCACGTAGAAGACGCCGAAGAAGGTGCCCGAGATGCTCTCGAGCGCCTCGCCGATCTGCGCCTTGCCGAGCTGGGCGACCATCACGACCAGCAGGGCCGCCGTCATCAGCACCGTCGCGTGGTACTCGGTCCCCAGGTACGCGACCACCGGCAGCGCCGCGCCGGCCGCCAGGCCGTAGGGGACGAGCGGGTGCGCGCCCTTGTCCTCGATCAACCGGTAGAACTCGCGCTGGCCCAGCAGCGTGAGGGCGATCACCGTGCCCAGGGTCCAGAGGCCGCCGCGGTAGATGGCGTAGATGATCAGCGGCACCAGGATCGACGCGGTCAGCAGGCGCCCCGCCAGCTCGCTGTGGGGCTTCGCGGGCTGCGGAGCGGGGGTGGGCGGCCGCGGGTGGACGGGCTCCCCTCCGGCGGAAACCGGTGTCGCCTCGCTCACGACGGCTCTCCCTCGCTGCTCGTCGTCCGCGACCGGTGGCCGCTGTGCCCGAAGCCCCTGGCGCCGCGCCGGGTGGTGTCCAGGCTCGAGACCTCCTCCCACTCCACGCGCGCCACCGGCGCCACCACCAGCTGCGCGACCCGGTCTCCGCGGCGGACCGTGAACGCCTTCTCACCCGCGTTCAGCAAGATGACCTTTACCTCGCCCCGATAATCGCAGTCAATCGTGCCCGGCGCGTTGGGCAGCAGAATGCCGTGCTCCAGCGCGAGCCCGCTGCGCGGCCGCACCTGGGCCTCGTAGCCCGCCGGCAGCGCGATCGACACGCCCGTCGGGATCAGCGCCCGATCGCCCGGTGCGACCACCAGGTCGCGCTCCACGGCGGCGTGCAGATCGCAGCCCGACGAGCCCGGCGTGGCCGGGGACGGGAGCGGCAGGTCCAGCGCCCGCGCCGCGCGAGCGATGCGCACCCGCACGCCGCCGCCCGTGGGCGGGCGCTGTGCGTCACCCGCCGACAGGGCCCGACTCCCCCGCTGCTAGTCCCGGGCCGCCGCGTCCGCCAGGGCCTCCTTGCGGGAGAGGCGGATCCGACCCGACGGATCGATGTCGATGCACTTGGCCAGGACCTCGTCTCCCTCGGCGACCACGTCGGTGACCTTCTCGACGCGACCCTCGGCGAGGTGGCTGATGTGGATCAGACCGTCCGTGCCCGGGAAGATCTCGACGAAGGCGCCGAAGTCGGTGATGCGCTTGACCTTGCCCAGGTAGAGCCGGTCGATCTCCGCCTCCTGGGTGAGCTCCCGGACCATGCGCTCCGCCTGGTCCAGCGCGGCCTCGTCGGGCGAGAAGATGGTGACCCTCCCGGAGTCGTCGAGGTCGATCTTCGTGCTGGTGGTCTCCTGGATGGCGCGGACGACCTTGCCGCCGGGCCCGATCACGTCCCGGATGCGGTCGGGCTTGATCCACACGACCTTCACCCGCGGCGCGTAGCGCGAGAGCTCGGGCCGCGCCTGGAAGCCCTCGAACTCGGCCGCGGTCTCCTTTTCCATGCAGTCCAAGATGTGCAGCCGGCCCTCGCGGGCTTGGGCCAACGCGCGCTCCAGCACCTCCCAGTCGACGCTCTTGACCTTGATGTCCATCTGGAGCGCCGTGACGCCCTCTCGGGTTCCCGCCACCTTGAAGTCCATGTCGCCCAGGTGGTCCTCGTCGCCCAGGATGTCCGAGAGGATCGCCACCCGATCGCCCTCCTCGATCAGGCCCATGGCAATGCCCGCCACGGGCGCGGAGATCGGGACTCCCGCGTCCATCAATGCCAGGGTCGCCCCGCACACGGTCGCCATGGAGGACGAGCCGTTGGACTCGAGAACCTCCGCGACGAGCCGCAGCGTGTAGGGAAACTCGTCGGCCTCCGGGAGGACCGGCAGGAGCGCCCGCTCCGCCAGGTTACCGTGCCCGACCTCGCGCCGGCCCGGACCGCGCAGCATGCGCGCCTCTCCCACCGAGAAGGGCGGGAAGTTGTAGTGCAGGAAGAAGCGCTTGGACGTCCGCGCATTCAGGGCGTCGATGGTCTGCTCGTCGCCCTTGCCCCCGAGCGTGGTGGAGACCAGCGCCTGGGTCTCGCCGCGGGTGAACAGCGCCACGCCGTGAGGCCGGGCCAGCGGCCGGACCTCGCAGGCGATCTGGCGGATCTCGGCCGTTCCGCGCCCGTCGATGCGCTGCTGGTGGTCGAGGATGCGCTTGCGCACCAGCTCGGAGCGCAGGTCGTGGAGCGCGTCCTTCACGCCGGATCGCAGCGCGTGCAGGCCCTCGCGGCGCACCTCCACGGCCTCCAGCGAATCCAGGGCGATCGCTTCTTTGCGGTACGCGGCGCAGAAGTCCTCGGTCACCTCGCGATCGATCTCGGCGATCGCCGCGTAGCGCTCGTCCTTGGCGCGGATCTGCACGGCCTCCGCCAGGCGGCCCTCGGCCTTCCCGCGCACCTGTCGCACCAGCTCGCTGCGGTCTTCGGGCGGGGCCATCTCGAGCTTGGGCTTCCCGACCCGCTTGGCGAGCTCCTCCTGCACGTCGACCTGGAGCAGGATCTCGGCATGGGCGAACTTGAGCGCCTCGAGCAGGTCGCTCTCGGGCACCTGGTCGGCGGAGCCCTCGACCATCACCACCGCACCGCGGCTCCCCGCCACGACCAGGTCCAGGTCGCTCTCCTCGATCTGCGCGGGGGAGGGGTTGACGACGAAGACGTCGTCCGCGCGCCCGATGCGCACGGCGCCGATCGGTCCCAGGAAGGGGATCTGGGAGAGCACGAGCGCCGTCGAAGCTCCGATGAACGCCGGGATGTCCGGCGTGTTCTCGCCGTCCGCCGAGAGCACGGTGCACGTGATCTGGGTCTCGTCGCGGTAGCCCTCGGCGAAGAGCGGCCGGAGCGAGCGGTCGATGAAGCGCGAGACGAGGATCTCGCGATCCGACAGGCGCCCTTCCCGCTTGAAGAACCCGCCGGGAATCTTGCCCGCCGCGGAGGTCTTCTCGACGAAATCCACCACGAGGGGGAAGAAGTCGATGCCCTCGCGGGGCTTGGCACGGGTGGCGGTGACCAGCACGGCGGTCTCGCCGTAGGACACCAGCGCTGCGCCGGCGGCCTGCTTGGCGAGCCGGCCGGTCTCGATGGTGAGCTCACGCCCGCCGATCTCGAGCGAAATGGACTCGGGTTGGAACCAGTAAGATGACATGGGTATTGCGTCCTCTCCGTAGAAGCGACCGGTTTCGGCAGTCGGCGCCAGGGGTTTGGGAGAGAGACGCGATGGAATGCGGAATCAGTGATTCGCGAAGCACCGGCTTCGCAAATGACGGATCTCCGCATTCCACAACGGCGCGCTCCGCGCCGCTCGGCACGAGTCAGACGCCGTGAGCCGCCGCGACCTGCGGCGTGGACTCAGCGGCGAAGACCCAGGCGCTCGATCAGCGCCTGGTACCGGTCGGGATGTGTCCTCCGTAGGTAGTCGAGCAGTCGCCGCCGCTGGCTCACCAGCTTCAGCAGGCCCCGCCGCGAGTGGTGATCCGTCGGATGCAGCTGGAAGTGGCTGGAGAGCCCGTTGATGCGCTGGGTGAGCAACGCCACCTGGACGTCGGAGGAGCCCGTGTCCGTCTCGTGTGTGCGGTAGGCCTCCATGGTGCCCTGCACGGTCTCCTTCGGGATCAACGTCGCTCCTCTCTCGCCGGTGATGTGGATCCCTGTCGGTCGGCCGACAGAGCGACACGCTGGAAGGGATTCGAGCGCCCCCAAGCGGCGACAGCGAGATGGAAGTCTTGCAAAGTCACTCCCGGGGGGCAACCGAGGCCAGCACCCGGAGCGGGTGGAGGCGGCGGTCGGGCCTCATCTCCAGCACCGCCAGCAGCTCGCCGGCCGGGTCGAGCGCCGCCACCCGCACTCCGGGGCGCAGCGCGGGGTCCGCGTCCGACAGGGCCCCCCCGTGGGCCACCCGCCGCGCGTCGCTCGCGCCCAGGCGCACCACCGCCAGCCCGAGCGGCTCCTGGGCCGGCACCAGCCGGGCCGCGATCGCGCCGCGCTCGGCCTGCCGGGCCAGCGCGTCGGGGCACGCCGCAGCGGCCAGGCCGAACGGGCCACAGCGCGTGCGGCGCAGGGCCACCAGGTGAGCCCCGCAGCCCAGCCGGGCGCCCAGGTCCGCCGCCAGCACGCGGACGTAGGTTCCGGCGGAGCAGTCGACCTCGATCTCGACCTCCGGCGCGGCGTACTTGAGCAGCTCCAGCCGCTGGATCCGCACCCGCTTGGGCGTGCGCTCGACCTCCAGGCCGGCGCGCGCCAGCCGGTGCAGGGGCACGCCAGCGCGCTTCACGGCGCTGAACATCGGCGGGAGCTGCTGGATCTCGCCGCGGAAGTGGCCCAGCGCTTCGCGCAGCGCGGTTTCGTCGGGCCAGGGCCCCTGGTGGCGGCGCACCACGCTGCCCTCGGCATCGAGCGTGTCGGTCTCCTCGCCCAGGCGCACGGTCCCCACGTAGCTCTTGTCCCCGCCCTGCAGGAACGGCACGAGCTTCGTCGCCGCGCCGACCGCCAACGGCAGGACCCCGGTCGCCAGCGGGTCCAGCGTCCCCAGGTGGCCCACCCGCCGCGTGCCGAGCCAGCCGCGAGCGGCGTCGACCACGTCGTGGGAAGTCCAGCCCTGCGGCTTGTCGACCACCAGGAAACCGCAGGGGCCGGGCCGCTCCGGGCCGCGCCGTCTAGCCCTTCGCGTCATCGGCGTCGGACAGGGAGCGCAGCAGCGAGATCATCTCGCTGCCGCGCAGCAGGGAGGGATCGAAGCGGAAGCGCAGCTCCGGCACGCGCTTGAGCGGAAGCGCCTGGGCGAGGCGGTGGCGCAGGAACGACGCGGCCCGCTCGAGTCCCGCCGCGGTGCTCTCCTCCAGGCCCTCTCTCTCTACATCGAGCGCACTCCAGAACACCAGCGCGTGGCTCAGATCCGGCGCCACGTCGACGCGCGTGAGGGTCACCAGGCCGATGCCGGGATCCGCCGCCTCCTCGCGCAGCAAGCGCGCCAGCTCGCCGCGCAGCTGTTCGGCGATCCTCTGGGTGCGGCGAGACATCGCTCACTCCTCGGGCGGCCAGGTGGTTTCTTCGGTGGGCAGGTTCACGAGCTCGATGTCCGTGTTCAGCACCTGCGCCAGGTGCAGGGCTTCGATGAAGTCGCAGGCCTGCTCGAGCACCTTGCGAACCTGCCGCGCGTCGGATCCCACGCTGGTCAGGCCCAGGGTGGCCCGCTGCCAGGTGTCTTGTCCCCCCACTTCCGCGACGGAGAGGTTGTAGCGGTTGCGCACCCGCTGGGCGATGGAACGCACGACCCCGCGCTTGGCCTTGAGTGACCCGGACTCGTGGACGTGGATCTCGACGACGGCGGCTCCCACGACCATCAGAGCGTCGCAGGCTCCTCCTCCAGCGCGTAGGCCTCGATCACGTCACCGACCTTGACGTCGTTGTAGCCGTCGATCCCGATCCCGCACTCGAAGCCAGCGGCGACTTCGCGCGTGTCGTCCTTGAAGCGCTTGAGCGAGCCGACCTTGCCCTCGTAGATCTGGACGCCGTCGCGCAGCAGGCGGCACAGACCGCCGCGGCGCACGTTCCCCTCCGTGACGTAGCTGCCCGCCACGGTACCCGCGCGCGGGACGTTGAACGTGCGGCGCACCTCGGCGCGCCCCACGATCTTCTCCCGCACCGTCGGCGGCAGCAGCCCCACCATCGCCTTCTTGACGTCGTCGGTGAGCTCGTAGATCACCTGGTAGACGCGCACGTCGACGCCCTGCCCCTCCGCGGCGCGGCCCGCTGCGGGTTCGGGGCGCACGTGGAAGGCGACGATGATGGCGCCGCAGGCCTTGGCCAGCATCACGTCGCTCTCCGTGACGGCGCCGACACCCGAGTGGATCACGCTCACCTTCACGGCGTCGGTGGACAGCTTGAACAGCGCGTCGCGCAGCGCCTCGACGGATCCCTGCACGTCGCCCTTCACGACGAGCGGCAGCTCCTTGACACCACCGCCCTCCGCCCTGGTGAAGAACTCGTCGAGGCTGAGCCGGGTCGGGCCCTCGGCGGGCCGCCCGCGCTGGCGCTCCAGGCGGTGCTCGACGATCTGCCGGCCGACGCGCTCGTTCTCCACCGCGTGCATCGGCTGGCCCGCCTCCGGCACCTCGGGGAAGCCGATCACCTGCACCGGCACCGAGGGGGTGGCCTGGTCCAGGCGCTGGTTGTTCTCGTCCAGCAGGGCGCGCACGCGGCCGGTCAGGGCGCCGCAGACGATCGTGTCGCCGCGCTTCAGCGTGCCCTGCTGCACCAGCACGGTGGCGACGGGGCCGCGCCCCTTGTCGAGACGTGCCTCGAGAACGACGCCCGACCCACGTTGGTTGGGATCGGCCTTGAGCTCGAGCAGATCCGCCTGAAGGGAGACCATCTCGAGCAGCTTCTCGAGGCCGGTGCCCTTGGTCGCCGACACGTCGACGCAGATCGTCTCGCCGCCGAACTCCTCCGGCACGAGACCGTGTTCCATCAGCCGCTGCCGGGTCTGCTGCGGATTGGCGCCGGGCAGGTCGCACTTGTTCACCGCCACGACGATCGGCACACCCGCCGCCTTGGCGTGGTCGATTGCCTCGACGGTCTGCGGCATGACGCCCTCGCTGGCGGCGATCACCAGGATCACGATGTCGGTGACCTGGGCGCCGCGAGCGCGCATCATCGTGAACGCCTCGTGGCCCGGCGTATCGATGAAGGTGAGCTGCTTGCCGCCCACGGCGAGCTGATAGGCGCCGATGTGCTGGGTGATGCCACCCGCCTCGCCGGACACCACGTCGGTCTGGCGCAAGGCGTCGAGCAGCGAGGTCTTCCCGTGATCGACGTGGCCCATCACGGTGATCACGGGCGGGCGCGGCTCCGGCTTCGCCTCGTCGCCGTCGGGAACCCCCGCCAGGAACTCGTCCTCGCGGAAGCCGACGTCCTGGACCTCGAACCCGAACTCGGCCGACACCTTGCGCGCCATGTCGACGTCGATGGCCTGGTTGATCGAGACCATCGTGCCCAGGGCCATGAGCTTCCTCTGCACTTCCGGGGACTTGGCACCGAGCATCCGCGCGAGCTCGCCCACGCTGACGAAGCCCTCCACGCGCACGACGCGCTTCACCTCCTTGGGCGAGGCGGCTGCCACGGGCTTGACCGCCGGCGCGTCTCGGCGGCGGCGCCGCGGCGAGCTGACGCTGCGCGGATCCAGGGTGACCTGGCGGCGCAGGGGCGAACGCCCCATCGCCTGGCGGGCGAGGCGCTCCTGCTCGCGGAGGTTCACCACCTCGCGCACCAGCTTGCGCTGCTTCCCGGCGCGGTCGGCCGGCGCCTGGTCGCGCGCCGCCTCGCGCCCGGCGGCCGCCTTGTGGGCCGCGGCGGGCGCCGACCCGGGCGCGGACGCCTCGGGGGGCGGCTGGACCGGGGCGAGCTCCGCGGGCTCGACCACCGACTCGGGCGGCGGGGGCAGCGCCTCGGGCTGGAGCTCCTCGGCCGGCGCGGGCTCGGGGGGCGGCTCGGGCACCGCCTTCCTGCGGCGGCGGATCACGGCCGCGCCGTCCTTGCGCTCGACGCGCTGGTCGGTGACCAGCCGCTTGCGCGTCTTGACCCCACCGAGCTTCCGGCGCAGCCGCTCGACCTCCTCGGGCTCGAGCGAGGCCATGGCACTCTTCAACGGCACGCCGACAGCCGCCGCTCTCTCGACGAACTCCACCCGGTCGATGCCGAGCTCTTCGGCCAGCTTGTACGCTCTGATCTTCGCCATCCGCTCTCGACTCACTCGCGCGCGGCCGGGCCGACCCCCACAGCCGCGCCGTCCTCAGCTTCCGCCTTCGCCGGCCGGCGCCCCGCCCTCACCGGGCCGCGGCGTCGCCGGGGTGTTCGTTTCTGCCGCGGCGGCGGCCGGGGCATCCGCCCCCGCCGGCTCGGCCGCCGGGGTCTCTGCGGGCGCGCCCTCGGCCGCCGGGGTCTCTGCGGGCGCGCCCTCGGCCGCCTGCTCCGCGGCGGCGCGCTCGGCGGCGAGGCGCTCCTCCTCGAGCCGCGCCGCCTCCTCCTCGAGGCGCGCCGCCTCCTCCTCGGCCCGCTTGCGCTCGGCCAGCTCCAGGGCTCGCCTTTTGATCGCCTCGCAACCGGCCGCGTCGATCCCGGGCAGCTGGGTCAGCAGCTCCGATTCGCACTCGGCGAGGTCCTCGAGGGACGTGATCCCCTGCTGGAGCAGCAGCTCGGCCTCGGGATCGCCGCAGGTTTCGACCGCGGAGACCGCCTCGGAGAGCCAGCGGGCCAGCTCCCTCATCTTCGACTCGCTCTTGATGTCGATGCGCCAGCCGGTGAGCTGCACCGCGAGCCGGACGTTCTGCCCCTTGCGGCCGATGGCCAGGGAGAGCTGGTCGTCCGGCACGATCACGTCCATCGACTTCGCGGCGTCGTCGATGATCACCTTGGAGACCTGGGCCGGGGAGAGTGAGGTGCACACGTAGCGCGCCGGGTCCGGACTCCAGGGCACGATGTCGATGCGCTCGCCCCGCAGCTCCTGCACCACCGCCTGCACGCGGCTGCCCTTCATGCCGACGCACGCCCCCACCGGGTCCACGTCGCTGTCTCGGGAAGCCACGGCGACCTTCGAGCGACCGCCCGGCTCCCGGGCGGAGGACTCGATGGTCACGATGCCCTCGTACATCTCCGGAACTTCCTGCTCGAAGAGCTTGGTGAGCATCTCCATGCAGGCCCGGGAGAGGATGATCTGCGAGCCCTTCGCGGCCTTGTTCACGTCGATCACGTAGGCGCGGACCCGGTCGTTGGGTCGGTAGGTCTCGCGGGGCACCTGCTCCTTGAGCGGCAGCACCGCTTCCGTCCGGCCCAGATCCACGATGATCGCCCCCTTCTCGAAGCGGCGGACGATGCCGTTGACGATCTCGCCCTTGCGATCCTTGTACTCCTCGTAGACGTTCTCGCGCTCGGCCTCGCGAATGCGCTGGATGATCACCTGCTTGGCCGTCTGGGCGAGAATCCTCCCGAAGCCCGTGGTGTCCATCTTCACACCAATCTCGTCGCCTTCCTCGGCATCGGGATCGAACTCGCGCGCACCCTCCAGCGTGATCTGGGTCGCCTCGTCGGTGACCTCGCCGACCACCTCGCGGAACTCGAAGAGCTCGACCTCGCCGAGCTCTTCGTTGTAGGTCGCCTCGATCTCCTTCTCGGTCCCCCGCTCTCGCCGGGCCGCCTGCTTCATCGCCTCCTCGAGGGCGCCGATGATCTCCTTGGCGTCGATCCCTTTGTCCTTGGAGATCTGATCGATCTCGCGCTTGAGACCGAGCATTTGAAAGCCATCCGTATGTCCGCGTTTACGAGCCGCCATCGCTCCGTCCGTTCTCTACTTCGGAACCGTGCAGACGGCGCTCGGCGGCCGGCGTCCCAGACTGCCGCCTCGCAAAGTCGGCAGCGGTGAACTCGTACACCGTGTTCGCCTTGAGCACGTCCTGGAATTCAATCGCCACGGCGCCACTATCTACGTTCAGCTTCGCCACCCCGTCGTGGAATTCGAGCAACCGACCCCGAAAGCGACGCCGCCCGTCAAGGGGCCGGCGCGTTTCGATCTGCACGTCCGATCCGCACGCGGCGACGAAGTCCTTCTCCCGCGCAAGCATCCGGTCGAGACCCGGAGACGACACTTCGAGCCGGTACGAGACCGGAACGGCATTGGCTGCGTCGAGGTGTGTTCCCAGCTCGCGGGAAATCTCCGCGCAGCGTTCCACCGGAACGCGCCCGTCGCCCTGCGGTGTATCGATCGTGACGCGCAGGTGCCACGGCTGTCGTCCTCGTGCCAGAATCGCGTCCATCAATTCGAAACCCCAGTCCTCCACGACCGGCTCGATCAACGCCCGCAGGCTCTCCGGGATGTCCCGATACACGGCAATCGAGCCCACAAACAAAAAAAGCGGACGTCCCGCCCACTTTCCCACGGCCCGGTAGGGCCGGGCCTTCACACGACACTCGGGCAATCCCGCCGCGCAGGCCCCCCCCCGACGCCGTGGCGGGGGGCGTGCAATCGGCGGCTGCTCGCGTAAGCCCGCGGAAGCTATCCAAATTTCCAGGGAAAGGCAATCCGGTGGCTCAGCCGGGAACACCCTCCAGGGCGCCCACCAGGTCCGTCAGCCGGGCGACGCCGTGGCGGGCCGCGTAGGCGGCGATTCCGTCGGCGATCTGACCGGCCACCCCCGGGTCGAGGTAGTTGCTGGTGCCCACCTGGACCGCGGTGGCCCCGCACAGCAGGAACTTGACGGCGTCCGCCGGGCCCTCGATGCCCCCAATCCCACACACCGGGATCGACACGGCCCGGGCGGCCTGCCAGACCATGCGCAGGGCCAGTGGGCGGATCGCAGGGCCCGAGAGCCCCCCCAAGACGTTGCTCAACACCGGCCGGCGCGTCTCGATGTCGACCTCGAGCGCCTGCAGGGCGTTGACGAGTGAAACGGCGTTTGCGCCCTCGCCCTCGCAGACGCGCGCCATCGCGGCGATGTCGGTGACGTTGGGCGAGAGCTTGATGACCAGGGGCAGGCCGGTGGCCCGGCGCGCGCCGCGCACGAGCTGCGCCAACAACTTCGGGTCCTGGCCGAACTCGATGCCGCCGCTCTTCACGTGGGGACACGAGGCGTTGATCTCGATGCCCGCCACCCGGGCGACACCGGTGAGCCTCTTACACACCTCCGCGTAGCGATCGATCTCAGTCTCGAAGACGCTGGCGATCACGGTGACGCCGTCGGGGATCGCGGGAAGCTTCTGGTGGATGAAGGCCTCGACGCCGACGTTCTCCAGGCTGATGGCGTTCAGCAGGCCCGACGGGGTCTCGGCGATGCGCGGCGGCGGGTTTCCGGCCCGGGGCTCGAGGGTGAGGCTCTTGGCCACGAAGCCACCCAGACGGCGCAGGTCGAGGAAGGGTTCGAACTCGCTCCCGTAACCGAACGTCCCCGAGGCGGCCAGCACCGGATTGCGCAGCGCGATGCCGCCCAGGTCGACCCGCGTGTCCACGGCCGCGGCGTCGCTCACGGCATGCGCTCCCAGTCGACCGCAGCGGCGTCCAGCACCGGGCCGTCGCGGCACACCAGGGCGAAACCGCCGCCGCGCAGGGGTGCGGCGCAGCCCAGACACACGCCGAAGCCACAGGCCATCGCGTTCTCCAGCGACACCACGCAGGGCCGGTCGCGGGCCGCCGCCAGCTCGGCGACGCGCCGCATCATCGCGGTCGGGCCACAGGCGTAGACCCGGGCCGGCGCCCCCTCCTGGAGCGCCGCCTCGAGCAGCGCGGTGACCAGTCCGCGGCTGCCCTCGCTGCCGTCTTCGGTCGCCGTGTGCAGCCGGACGTCCAGGGCCGCGAAGTCATCGCGCCCCATCAGGTCCGCTCCGCTGCGCGCGCCCAGCAGCACCTCGACACCGGGCCCCCCGGCGCGCGCCAGCCGTCGCGCCAGCGCGTAGAGCGAGGCGATCCCGGTGCCGCCGGCCACCAGGATTGCGCGCTCTTCCGGCTCGGGGTCCGCGAAGGCCAGGCCGAGCGGACCCACGAAGCGCACCCGTTGTCCCGGCAGGGCGTCGGCCAGCAGTCGCGTGCCCCGCCCGGTCACCTTGAACAGGATCTCGACCTCGCCATCGCCTCCTGGAGCCCGGTAGACGGCCATCGGCCGGGGTAGCAGCGGGTCGGAACGCGGGGCGCCGCCCAGCGCGCCCGGCGAGAGCATGGCGAACTGCCCCGGCGCGAAGCCGGGCCAGCCCGGCACCCGCAGCACGAGGCGCCGGTTCGCGCCCCCTTCGGGCTGACACGCGAGGACTTCGGCCTCGGTCCGCACGGGTGTGGGCAGCCCGCGCGTCGCGGCGGCGCCGGCCGGCTGCAGCGCGTCAGCCACGCTCGACCTCGATCTGGAGGGCCTTGATCTTTCGCGACAGGCTCTCGCGGGCGATGCCGATCGCCTCGGCCGTACGCGAGATGTTCCAGCCGTGCTCGCGCAGCTTGGCGAGCAGGTACTCCCGCTCGAAGCTGCGCCGGGCGCCGTCCAGGGTCTCCGCCTCGGCGGCGCGGCGCGCGGCGACGAAGCGCATCGCCTCGGGGAGGTCGCCCTCCTGGATCGCGTCGCCCGGCGCCAGGATCACCAGCCGCTCCATCAGATTGCGCAGCTCGCGCACGTTGCCCGGCCAGGAGTACGCCCGAAGCTGCCTGAGGGCGCCCTTGCCGATGCGCTTGGGCTGGGTAGCCGATTCGGCGCAGAACTCCTCCACGAAGGTCGCCGCGAGCACGGGCACGTCCTCCGAACGCTCGCGCAGGGGCGGCACGTGGAACGGGAGCACGTTCAGGCGGTAGTAGAGGTCCTCGCGGAAGTGACCCGCGGCGATCTCGCGTTCGAGGTCCTTGTTGGTGGCGGCGATCACGCGCACGTCCACGTCGATGGTCTCGCTTCCCCCGACCCGTTCGAAGCTGTGCTCCTGCAAGACGCGCAGCACCTTCGCCTGGGTCATCAGGCTCATGTCGGCGATCTCGTCCAGCAGGATCGTACCTCCGTGGGCCAGCTCGAACTTGCCGCGCTTGCGGGCGACGGCGCCGGTGAACGCGCCCTTCTCGTGGCCGAACAGCTCCGACTCGATCAGCTCCTGCGGGATCGCCGCGCAGTTGACCTCGATGAAGGGCTTGTCGCATCGCTTGCTCTGGATGTGGATCTGGCGGGCCACCAGCTCCTTGCCCGTGCCGTTCTCCCCGTTGATGAGCACCCAGCCGTTGGTGGGCGCCGCCACGGCGATCTGCTGCTTGAGCTTCACGATCGCGTCCGACGCGCCCAGGATCTCGTGGGCGCGCAGAGCCTGGGCGCGCAGGCGGCGGTTCTCGCGCTGGAGCCTCGACTGCTCGAGCGCGTGCTGGACGGTCAGCAGGAGCTTGTCGATCGAGAGCGGCTTCTCGATGAAGTCGAAGGCCCCCAGACGCGTCGTGCGCACGGCCGCCTCGATCGTGCCGTGGCCGCTCATCATCACCACGGGTACCGCGGGCCAGCGCTCGCGCAGCTCGGCGAGCAGGTCCACTCCGTCGCGGCCCGGCATGGCGATGTCGAGCAGCACCAGGTCCGGCAGGCCGCCGTCCCGCATCGCCACCAGGGCCCCCTCCGCGTCGGGGCTGGCTTGGGTCTCGAAGCCCTCGTCGGACAGGATCCCCGCCAGCGAGCGCCGGATCCCTTCCTCGTCGTCGACGATCAGGATTCGGCTCATCTGGCTAGCTCGCCCGAACCGGCAGTTCGATGACGAAGCGCGTCCCGCGCGGCTCGCGCCCCTGCACGCGGATGGAGCCGTGGTGGTCGGCTACGATGCGGGACACGATGGCGAGGCCGAGCCCCGTTCCCCGCTGTCGAGTCGAGAAGTAGGGCTCGAAGATCCGCTGCCTGTCCTCCGGCGGGATGCCGATGCCGTCGTCGAGCACCTCGAGGCGCACGCTCTGCCGGAGTGAGTCGTGGCTGGTGCGCAGGACGACGCGCCCCCGGGCGTACGGCTCGTCACGGCCGTCGCTGCGACGCACCGCGACGATGGCGTTGTCGATCAGATTCGTCAGCGCGCGGCGGATCTGCTCGCGGTCCAGATCGAGCGCGGGCAGCTTGGGATCCAGATCCGTCTCGAAGGCGAGGTCCTCGTCGCCGGCGTAGCTGGCCACCGCATCGGCGACGATCCGGTTCAGGTCGTCGGACTGGGGGTTCGCGGTGGGCAACCGCGCGAAGTTCGAGAACTCGTCCACCAACAGCTTCAGGCTGTCGACGTGGTTCACGATGGCGTCGACGCACTCGTCGAACACCTTGAGATCGTCCGGAGCGCCGGCCAGCCGGTCGCGAAAGCGCCGGCGGATGCGCTGGGCCGACAGCTGGATTGGGGTAAGCGGATTCTTGATCTCATGGGCGATGCGCCGGGCCACTTCGCGCCACGCCGCCATGCGCTGGACCTTCACCAGCTGGCTGTGGTCGTCGAATACACACACGCTGCCGAGCGCGCCCCCGGCCTCGTCGTGCAGGACGGTGACGGTCACGAGCAGGGTGGCCGCCTCGCCTGCCACGGGCACCTGGACCTGGCGCCGAATGCTTTCCCGAACGCCCGGGCGCAGGTGCGCGGCCAGCTCGTTCACCACGTCCAACAGCTCGGCGCGCGCGCCCACGTCCACCAGCTTGCGGCCCACGGCGACCGCGCGGGACGGCACGCCCAGATAGCGCCTGGCGGAGGGATTGATGGTGCTGACGCGGCCCTCCGCGTCGACCGAGACCACGCCCGTGCCGATCGTGCCCAGCACGGTCTCGATGTAGCGGCGGCGCTGCTCGAGCTCGGCGTGGGAGCGCACGATCCGCGTGCGGGCATCGCGCAGGTCGCGGGTCATGCGGTTGAACGAGCGCACCAGGAAGCCGACCTCGTCGCCGGACGAGGTGTCGACCACGACGTCCAGGTTGCCGCGCGCCACCTCGGCCGTGCCTTCGGCCAGCGCGCGGATGGGCCCGCTCACGCTCTTCGCCAGCCGGAAGCCCATCCAGACGGCGAGCATCAGGATCACCAGGGCTGCCAGGAGGAGCTCCAGCACGTAGCCAGTGCGGAACTGGCCCGCGCTCGGCCGGAGGATCCGGTGCTCGTCGAGTGTGGCGCGGATGCTCGCGAGTTTGTGGGCGAGCGAGAACGGCACGAAGGCGTTGACCACCACCGCGCCCACCACCTGCCCCGGCCGCGCGGAGGAACGGATCGGCACGGCGGCGCGCACCAGGTCGCCACCGCCCATCGGGTCCACCCGCCAGCTCGGGCCGCCCTCCAGCGCCGAACGCACGAAGTCGCTGTCGGGTCGGGAGAAGTTGGCGGTCGGCACGTCCGGATTGACGGCGCTGACCAGCTCCGCCCCGGTGGCGCTGAAGACCTCGACGACGGCGAGGTTGCGCTCGCGCTGCTCGCGTTGGACGACGTCCGTGAGCGCGGTGAGGCGCCCGTCGCGCAGCAGCTGGCGCTGCGCGACTTCCGTGGCGATCCGCTCTCCGTCGAACAGGGCGCCGCGCGCGATCGACTCGTAGTAGCTCTCGGCCACCTCGCCGGCCAGCTCGAGGGCGTCGTCCACCTGGACGCCGAACCATTTGTCCAGCGACTGGGTGATGAAGAAGGCGGACACCACGAACAGCCCGCTGGTGGTGACGAGCGAGATCAGCACGAACGCCGCCACGAAGCGGAGGTTGAGGTGCGAGCCGAGGATGCCGCGCCGCCGCTCGCCGACGAGCTTCCAGAAATTCCGGGTCGCCAGGAACCCGAGCAGCAGGATCAGCATCACCGTGACGCCGTTCAGGAAGAGGAACAGCCCGCTGTCGCCGACCCCCTCGGTGAGGCCCGAGATCGGGGGGAGCAGCACCAGCGCACCCAGCGCCGCGACCACAGCGGCGCTGATCCACAGCTCTCGGCGGCGGCGGCGTAGCTCGGCGGGAGGCAGGCCGCTCTCGGGGGGCATGGGGTCGGCGTGCCTCGCGGTGCGGGTGCGATGGGCCGGGAGACGCCGAGGCTGCGGACCAGGCCTGCGCCTCAAGCCCTAAGCGGGCGAAAAATCTAGTCAAACGGGCGATCCAACGCAACCGATTCCCTTCAAGCTCCGGCTCCAGCGGGTCGATGAACCCAGAGTTCACACCGCGCGACACGGGGAGGCGCGTGTCATCGGTCCTCGACCTGCATCGGGAGCGCTTCCGCGCGGACCCCAGCGATAGCCAGGCCTTCGCGGCCCTGGAAGAGCACCACTTCCTCGCCGGCGACTGGGACCAGCTGTCGGCGCTCTACCGACACCGCCTCACAGCGACCGAGCTCAGGGAGAACCCGCCCGCCCGGGCGAAGCTGCTCGTCCGCCTCGGGCAGGTGTGGGCCGAACGCTGCGACCAGGCCGAGCGGGCGATCGCGTGCTACCGCGAGGCCCTGAAGGGCGATCCGCGCTGCCGGCCGGCCCTCTCCGGCCTGCGGCGCGTCCACGCCGCGCGCGGCCAGTGGGACGTCGCCCTCCAGATCGGCGAGGCCGAGTCCGAGCTGCCCATTAGCCCCGCCGAGCGCAGCGAGGTGCAGGCCGAGCTCGGCGCGATCTGGCTCGACCACCTCGGCGATCCACAGCAGGCGCTGGAGCTGTTCCGGGTCGCCCTCGAGGGCGACCCCGCCCAGCGCGACGCCCTGCTCGGAACGGCCCGCCTCCTCGAGGCGGAGGGCCGGGTCGAGGAGGCGGCCCAGGCCCTCGAGCGCGCGATCGAGGCGCTGCGCGGGCCCGCCCGCGCCCAGGCCGAGCTGGCGCTGGCGCGCCTGGCGTCCGGACCGCTCGACGACCCGGAGCGGGCGGGCGAGCTGATCCGGCGCGCGCTGACGAACGACCCGCGCAACCCCGAAGCGGTCGAGGCGATGGCGCGCCACGCCGCCGACAACGAGCAATGGGCGCTGCTCGCCGACCTCGAGGAAGTGCGCTTCGAGCTCGCCCCCGACGCGGCGAGCCGCGCCGAGATCGCGCTCGAGGCGGGGCTGCTGTTCCTCGAATCCCTGGCGAACCCCAAGGCGGCGCGGATCTGGCTCGTCCGCGCCCAGGAGCTGGCCCCGGAGCGCCCGGCGGTCCTCGAGGCGCTGGCGGACTGCGAGCGCGAGCACGGCGACGCGGCGGCGCTGGCTGTCCACCTGGAGCGGCTGGCCGCCGTCGCCGGCCCCGAGACCCCGGCGCCGGTCCTGATCGAGCTGGCCTCGCTGCGCTCCGCTACCGGCGACGACGACAGCGCGCTCGAGCTCTTGCAGCGCGCGCTCGCTGCGACCCCGGGCGAAACCCGGGTACTCGAAGCGCTGTCCGACACCCTCGCGCGTCTGGGCCGCGCCCACGAGCTGGCCGATCTGCTGGAGCGGTCCGAGGCCGGCGGCGAGGCGGCCCGCGACGCGCTGGAGCGGGCGTTCCGCGCCGACCCGTCCAAGTCCGGTCTGGCCGTGGCGCTGGAACAGCTCTACCGCAAGCGCCAGGCGTGGGATGCCCTGCGCGACGTGCTCGCCACGGCCGGCCGCGAGGGGCCCAGCTCCGATCGGCCGCGCTTCCTGGCAGGGCTCGGCTCCGTGCTCACGGAGCACTTCAGCGAGCCCCGCCAGGCGGCGCGCGCGTTCGAGGCGGCCCTGGCGTTGGATCCGGGCTACGCCGAAGCCCACCGCGGTCTCCAGGAGCTCGCGCGCGCGAGCGGCGACGAGGACGCGCTGCTGCGCGCGTACGAGGCAGAGGCCGACGCCACCGGCGACCGCGCGCGCCTCGACTTCCTGGTTCCCGAGCTCGTCTCGATGCACAAGCAGCGCGGGCAGCTCGAATCGGCCGTGCGCTGGATGGAGCACCAGCTGGCCACCGCGCCGGAAGACAAGACGATCCTGCGCGAATGCGCCCGTCTGCGCGAGGACCTCGGTCACGACGCCGAGCTGCTCTCGGTGCTCAAGCGGCTGGATCCCGTCCTCGACGCTCCGGAGCGCGCCGCCAACCGCCGACGCATCGCGCGCCTTCACGCCGGACACGGCCGGGTCGACCCGGCCATCGAAGCGCTGCAGAGCGTCCTCGATCTGGAGCCCGACGACCTGGAGTCGCTGGAGTCGTTGGTCATCCAGCTCGAACGCGCCAAGCGCCTGGACGAGCTGGCGGGCGCGCGCTGGAAGCTGGTGGAGAGGCTCGTTCCGCCGCGCCGCACCCAGTGTCTCGACGAGCTGGCGCACCTGCTGGCGAATCGCCTCGGCGACCTGGACGGCGCGATCGAGGCCCTGACGCTGCTGGCGCGAGAGGAGGCGGGCCTGCAGGACGTGCAGGACCGCCTGGAGGGGCTGCTCGAGCGCGCGGGCCGCTTCGAGGAGCTCTCCAAGCGCCTGCTCGAACGGGCCCGCCGGCTTCCCTCCAACAGCCGCGAAGCCCAGCACGTGCTGCGCCGCCGCGCCGATCTCCTGCTCGACGACCTCGGGCGCTACGAGGAGGCGGCGGCCGCCTACCGCGAGCTCTGCTACCGCGACCCGACGTCGCCGGAAGCCCAGGCCGGACTCGAGCGGGCGGTGCGCGGCACCGGCGACCCCACAGCGCTCGCCGCGCTGCTGGCCGATCAGGCAGAATCGCTCGACGACCCGCGCGAGCGCGAACACCGCGCGTACGAGCGCGCCGTGCTCCTGGAGGAGACGCTGGATCTGCCCCAGGAGGCCGCCACCGCCTACGCCGCCCTGGCCGCGTCGGCGCAGCCGGACGTGCGCGAGGAGGCCGAGCGGCGCGTCGTGGCAATCTTCGAACGCACGGAAGCGTGGGACGAGCTGCGCCAACACTGGGAAGCGTCTCTCGAACGCAGCGGCGAACGACGCGACCCCGCGCTTCACGAGCGCGTCGCCCGCCTGTGCCTGGATCGCCTGGCGGACAGCGAGGGCGCGATCGATCACTTCGAGCAGGCCGCGCGGCTGGCGCCCGAGCGGGTCGAGCCGTGGCGCGAGCTGGCCCGCCTCTACGAGCAGGCCGGTCGCGGCGCGGACCTGGTCACGGCCCTCGAGGGCGAGATCGCCACGCGGCCCGACCCCGAGAGCGAGCTGGTGCTGAGCGGCCGCGCCGCCGAGCTGTGCGCCCGCACCCTGCGCGACGAGGAGCGCGCCCGCTCGCATTACGAACGGGTGCTCCAGCTCGACCCGACGCACTCGGCCGCCTCCGAAACCCTGATCCACCACTGGATCGGCACGGGACAGGCGGAACGCGCGGTAGGCTCCCTGCAGGCGAGGCTGGCCGCCCTCGACGACGAGCCGCGCGACGACTTGGGGAGCTGGGCCGAGCGCCGGACGTCGCTGCGGCTGCGCATCGCGGAGCTCCTGGCCGGGGAGCTGGGCCACGGCGAGGGAGCGATCGCGGCCCTCGAGCCGGGCCTCTCGGAGCTGGGCTACCGCGCCGCCGTCGCCGAGCCGCTTGCGGAGCTCTACGAACGCGCGGGCCACACCGACCAGCTCATCGAGCTGTGCCGGGTGGCGGCCTACCACGCGGCGGCCGACTCCGAGCGCGCGGGCTGGCTGGTCCGGCTCGGCGGCACGCTGCAGGCGAGCGGCCGGGAGCACGACGCGGCCGAGGCGTACCGCGAGGCGCTGACCCACCGCCCCGACGACCGCGACGTGCAGGCCACGCTGCGCGAGATCTATCGCGGCCGCGGCGAAGCCCAGGCGCTGGCCGGCTTGCTCGAGGTCGAGCTCAGCCACCCCGGAGGCAGCCCCGAGGTAACCGTGCGCCTCGAGCTGGCGGGCCTGTGCGCGGGACCCCTCGAGCGCCCCGACGACGCCCTGATCCACCTGCGCCGCATCCTGCAGCTGGAGCCCAGTCACGGCGAGGCGCTCGAGCTCGCCCTCGACCTCGTGGAGCGGCTCGCGCCCCAGTCCGCCGCCGCCGCGCCGCCGCTCCCGGGCGAGGCCGACGCGCAGCGCGACGAGCGCGGCCGCAAGCGCGCCGAAGCGATCCTCGAGCTGCTCGACGCCGCCGTCGGCTGTACGTCCGCAACCGCGAAGCGCGCGGCGCTGCTCACCCGTCGCGCCCGGCTGCTGGTCCACTCGCTCCGCCGCAGCGAGCGGGCCATCTCCTCCTATCGCGAGGCGCTCGCCCTGGAAGGTGCACCTCGCGAGGTCGGCGTGGAGCTGCGCGCCCTGCTGGAGGCCGAGGGACAGTGGAACGCCGTGCTCGACTGCATCCACCAGCAGGCCGCCGGCGAGGATGCCGAGGGGCGGGCGCGCTTGTTCGTCCAGGCGGCGGCCATCGCGCGCGACCGCGTGTCTCCGGACGCCGCTCTGCCCTGGCTCGAGCGCCTGCGCACCCTGCGGCCGGACGACCCGGGCGTCTCCGCCCGCATCGCCGAGATCCACCGCCAGGCCAAGCGACCCGACGCCCTGCTGCGGGCGCTGGAGGAAGAGATCACCCTCACCTCCGAGGCGGCCCGGCGGCACGCGCTCCACCTGGAACGGGCCCGCATCCTGGAGACCCAGCTCAGCCATCCGGCCGCAGCCGCCGGAGCGATCGAAGCGGCCCTGCGCGAGTCCGGCGGCGACGCCGGGCTGCTGCGGCGCCTGGACGAGCTCTACCGCAAGCTGCGTCGCCACGGCGATCGCGTCCGCGTGATCGAGGCGCTGATCGAAGCCGCACCCGCCGAGGAGCGCGGCACGCTCCACGTCGAAGCGGCCTCGCTCTGTTCGGGGCCGTTGGCGGATCCCCGGGGCGCCGTCGCCCACCTGCTGTCCGCGGTGGCCGCGGCGCCAGCGGGCGGACCGCTGCGCGCCGAGCTGCTGCGCGCACTCGGAGACACCCTCGAGAGCACCGGAATGCGCAACGCCTGGGTGCGCTGCGCGGAGGCGGAGCTGGCCGCGCTGGATGCGAACGCACCCGTGTTCAGCGAGCGCCGACGCGACCTGCGCCGGCGGCTCGCCGAGGCCTGCGAACGCGAGCTCGCCCGGCCCGATCGGGCGCTCAGCCATCTCAGGGCGCTCGCCGACCGCGAGTTGCCGACCCCCGCCACGACCGGGGCGACGGCACCGCCCGAAGAACGCGCGCTGCTGCGCCTGCTGCGTGCGGAGGGAAGCTGGGTCGAGCTCGAGCGCCGGCTGGCGGGCGCGCTCGAGCTCCGCCCGGACGATTCCGAGGGCTGGCTCGAGCTGGCGCGCTTGCGCGACGAGCGTCTGCGTTCACCGACTGCCGCCGCGGCCGCGTACCGCTGCACGCTGGAGCTGCGGCCCGGCTGCACGCCGGCGCTGCGGGGACTGCGCGGCGCCGCCGAGCGGCTCGGCGACTGGGAGGAAGTGACCTGGACGCTGGAACGGGAGCTGGCCGACGCCGCGCCGGAGGCCCCCGAGGCGCGCGCCGCGTTGCTGCGCAAGCTCGGCGACGTCTGCTGGCAGCGGCTCGGATCCACCACGCGCGCGACCCGCTCGTTCGCGGCCGCGGTGGAGGCGGATCCCCGGGATTTCGTCTCGCTGCACTCGCTGCAACGGCTGCTCGAGGGCATGGAGGACTGGCGCGGCGCGTTGGACCTGTACGAGAGCGAAGTCGAGGTGCTCGGCGACGCGGAACCCGAGCGCAGGCGAGCGGTGTGGCTGCGCGCCGCGGAGCTCGCGCGCCGCAGCGGGGAGGCGGAGCGGGCCGTGCGCGCGTACGGCCGGGCCCAGGCCCTGGGCCCGCTGCCCCCCGGGCGACAGGCCGACCTCGCCGCACTGCACCGCGAGCGCGGCGAC
>JAZFWH010000239.1:0-7505 GCA_036482635.1 Myxococcota bacterium | reverse complement strand
CGTGTCGAAGCAAACCCGACCGGTGGAAAAGTCCAGCCAGCCCTCGGTGCGCCGCGACTCGCCGGTCTCCCAGACCTCGCGAATCAGCTTCAGGTAGGCGCGAACGGTCTCCGGGGGTTTCAAGAAGCTCCCCAGGCGCATCCCCACGACGTCGGTTTGCTTCAAGCCGTATGGCCGGTCCGTCTCTTCGCGGTGCAGCACCGACAGCACCCCGCCGTCGCGGTCGAGCAGGGCGATCGGCATCTCGCTGACCGCTGCGACGATCGCGCTCAGCTGCTGCTCGCGGCCGCCCAGGGCGTCCATCGCGCGCCGCGGCTCCGTGATGTCCCGGGACACGACAACGACGCACCGCACCTCACCCGACGCCGCGCAGATCGGCGAGAGCCGCAGGTCGAACCGGAACTCGCCCGCTGGCAGACGAACGCTGAGTTCCCGGTTCTGGGCCTCTCCGCTGCGGTAGACCTCGTCGACCGCTGCCCGCACCTGCGCGGCCTGCTCCGGCGGCAGGACCTGGTCGACGCGGGTCCGCCCGACCTGGAAGCCCTCCATCCGGTATCGGACGGCGCCGCCGGCAGTGCTCCATGAGGAGAGGATCAGGCCATCGCGGTCCAGAACGACGACGGGGGTGTCGTTCAGTGACCCGAGAATTGCCTCGAGGAAGTCTGCCCGGTCTTCCGCGGCCCAGAGCTCGGCCATGCTCCCCACCCTGGATGCCGTGTGCCCCCAGGGGCCCCAAGGCTTCCACATTATTGTGCACCCAAGTGGCGCCCAATGGGAAGGATTCTACGACCGGCCCGCCCGAGGCGCCCAGCCCCGTGATCGCCGTGCGAACCGCCCCTATCCTGGGCCGGGAGCGCACGGCGGTGGCCGGCATGCGCGGGGAGGGAGGTTGGTGAAGCCGGCGACCGTCGTCTCCGTGCTGGCGGCCGGCCTGGCCCTGGCCGCCTGCCGGACCTCCGACCTGCCCGAGCCCCGGCGGGATCGCCCCAACATCCTGCTGGTCGTCGCCGACGACCTCGGCTACAGCGACCTGGGCGCGTACGGCGGTGAGATCCGCACGCCCACCCTAAACGCGCTGGCCGAGTCGGGGCTCGTGGCGACCGATTTCTACGTCTCACCGCGGGGCGCACCCACGCGGGCCATGCTGCTCACGGGCGTCGACCACCACCTGACCGGCTTCGGTGGCCTGCCCCGGCGGATCGCGCCGAACCAGCGGGGCAAGCCGGGCTACGAGGGCGCGCTCAACCAACGCGTGGTCAGCGTCGCCAGCGTGCTGCGCGACGCGGGCTACCACACCTACATGGCCGGCAAGTGGGAGCTGGGCGCCACCGCGCGGAGCCTTCCCGCCGCCCGGGGCTTCCAGCGCAGTTTCGTCCTGCTCGACGGCTTCGCGAGCCACTGGGAGGACCGCCGGTCCGCGATCGTCGGACACGAGTACGCGGGTTACAGCGAGAACGGTCGGCTCCTCTACGAGCTACCCGACGGCTACTTCTCCACACGGCACTTCACCGACTTCCTCATGGCGAGTATCGAAGAGCAGCGCAGCGATGGCCGCCCCTTTTTCGCCTACCTGTCCTTCCAGGCCCCTCACGGCCCGCTGGCCGTGCCCGAAGATTGGCGGGACCGCTACGCCGGTGTCTACGACTCGGGCTACGACGCAGCACGCGCGGGCCGGCTGACGCGCATGAAGCGCCGCGGGCTGGTGCGCCACGAGGTGAAGCCCTTCCCCGGCATCCCCACCGTGCCGGCCTGGAGCGCTCTCTCCGACGACCTGAAGCACAAGCAGGCGCGCAGGATGGAGCTCTACGCCGCGATGGTCGAGAACCTGGACCATCACCTGGGGCGCCTGCTCGACTACCTGCGGGAGATCGGCGAGTACGGCGACACCGTGGTCGTGTTTCTCTCGGACAACGGCACCGAGCCCGCCGACCGCGGCCCGGCCGGGATGGATCCGCGCGCGCGGGACTGGCTCGCCCGGCAGTTCCCCGAGAGCGACGTCGAGAACTGGGGCAGCCCCGGATCCTTCGTCGAGTACGGGCCGGCGTGGGCCCAGGTGGGCATGGTGCCGTTTCGCCTGTTCAAGGGAACCCAGGCCGAGGGGGGCGTGCGCTCGCCGCTGATCGTGAGCGGCCCGCCCGTGCAGCGGCGCGGTCACACCACCCACGCCCTGCTGCACGTGACCGATCTCGCGCCGACCTTCCTCGAGCTGGCCGGCGCGCAGCATCCCAGTTCGTACCGGGGCCGCCCGGTGCTGCCCATCCAAGGCAGCTCGCTGGTGCCGCTGCTGGCCGGCGAGCGCAGCGCCAGGCACGGTCCTCGCGAGTGGCTGGGCTTCGAGCTCGGCGGCGACCGGGCGATCCGCAGGGGCGACTGGAAGCTGGTCTGGATGGCGCCGCCGTTCGGCATCGACGACTGGCGGCTGTTCCGCCTCGACCGCGATCCCAGCGAGCTGTGGAACCGCGCCGCCGAGGAGCCCGACAAGATGCGAGAGCTGATCGAGCTGTGGGACCAGTACGTCGAGGCCAACGGGGTGATTCTGCCGGGGCCCGCGGCCGCCGACCTGGCCGACCGTTGAACCGGGAGCAAAGCCCGCGCACCCGGTTCAGAAATCGAGCCCCAGCGAGACGTAGTACTTGAGGTCGTTGGCCTTGTCGCCCGGTTCGATGTCCGTCTCGTACTCGTTCTCGGCACCGAGCAGCAGGCTGAGCTTCGGGCGTTCCGTGAGGCGAATCCTCAACTCGCCGATGGTCAGGTTTCGGAACTCCCCCGGATTCGGATTGACCTCGGAGAAGAGCTGATTGCTCAGGCTGAGCACGAGCTGCGACGTGATGTTCCAGGTGTAGTCGAGCGCGAAGAGCGCGTCCGCCTGGGCCTGCTGGCGCTCGCCGAACTCCCGAGTGAAGACCGGGCCCACGCGCACGTCCAGGCTCTGAGCCTCCCGGTTCACCAGGTTGAAGCCGGGCCCGGCCGCCAGGACGGTGCGGTGCTGCCAGCTCTCGAACTGGTCGTACTGGTAGCTCGGTGCGACGAAGGCGAACCAACGCGAGCCCGGGAAGAGCCAGTCGCGGCGCAGGTCGACGCGCGCGTTGTTGTCCTCGGTAGTGCCGTCCGAGGTGTTGAAGAAGTAGCGAGTTCTGAAGCGCCAGCGCTTCCAGTCGTCCTCATATCTGAAATTGGAGCCGAGCGTGAGGTTCGAGTTCTCGGTGTTGCCCTGCTTGCCGTTCCAGCCGAGGTCGATGGTCCGCGACCAGCCGCGCAGGAAGGTGGTGCCAAAGAAGCCGGGCGTCGGCCGCTCGCCGGTGTCCATCTCGAGCTGCTCGAGCGAGAGGCGCATGCGCCCGAGCTGCGGGTGGTCGATCACCAGGTGGTCGACGGCCCATTCGACGACCTCACCCGTGAGCTCGTCACCGTTGGCGAGCACCACCGTGTCCGCGGCGGCGACCGCCGCGTGCAGGCAGAGCGCCGAGACCATCCAGAGCCGAGGCCACATCCGATTCCCTCCTGGCGAACTCAATGAACACACGAGGTATCCGAAGCGAAGCTCTCGCATTTCCGGCTGAAAAACAGCCTGCCCGGGGCGCGGAAGCGGCTAGTCGAGCGGACCTGTCAGGCGGTGGGTCGGAATCCGCTCCTTCTCGAGCTCCCCGGCGCGCTCGAAGGGCAGCCCTTCGGGAAGGGCTTTCAGGGTGCCCTCCGAAATGAGCAGACCATCGGTGTCCGCGTGCTTCTGGAGATGCCCGGCCACGTCGAGCACGGTGCTGTAGGCGATGCCGCGCCGTCGGTCCACCAGCGAGGACCCCGTGTGGATGCCCTGCCGGACCCGGAACGGGCGCCCCAGCAGACTGACTCCGAACTCCCGCTCGATCTCCTGGTCGCGCCGGATCTTCTCCTCCATCCGCGCCACCAGGGACTCGGGCAGCGGCGCGCCCTCCAGACCGGGCAGCCCGCGGACCACCGTCAGGCTGCCTCGAGGGGTGGTGGCGGAACGGCGCACCTCGGTCCGCGAGGCGTCCATGGCCCCGTTGGGTTCGGGCTCGGCGGCCGGCTGGTACAGCTCGGTCGCGCGTCGCTCCGCCAGCGCCGCGCCGGTGCGACCGCGGCGGGGTCTGCCGCGTCCGATCGCCACTTCCGATCCGTCGACCGTGAACTGGCGACCCGCATCCTGGCCTTCGAGCAGCAGCAGTTCGAGAACGCTGCCGCGATCTCGGTCGCCGTCGGATCGGAAGAACGGAAGCCGGCGCCGCACCTGGTCTTTCCCCGTCAGTGGCGGCGCAGCCGCCTCGGGCGGTGATTCTACCGACGAAGGGCGACCGTGAGAATACCCCCTCCCGCCTCGGCTTGCGGGCACTCAACGCGCCGGGGCCCGCAGCACCGTGTACTCCACCTCTTCGGAAAACACCTCGATCGGCACCCACTCCGAGACCTCCGACATGCGGCGCATCGGGGTGGTCACGGCCCCGTCGGGTCGCCGGCGGCGGCGAACAGAAGCTTTGCCAGCGCCGTTGCACGTGGGTGTATGCTCGGGGCGTGCCGCATCGATCCCCCGACGTAAAGCGCCGCCTGCTCGGCCGCACTCGGCTCTTCTCCGGCCTGGCGGCCGTGGAGCTCGAGGCACTCGCCCGCGTGGCGCGAACGCGGACGCTGGAGCCGCGCGAGCAGCTCTTCCATAAAGGCGACCAGGGCGCCCAGGTCTACGCCGTGATCGAGGGGAGGCTCAAGGCCCTCACCACGTCCGCAAAGGGAGACGACGTGGTCTTCAGCGTGCTGGGCCCGGGCGAGCTCTTCGGCGAGATCGCTCTGCTCGGGGGCCAGCACCGCACCGCCACCGTCACAGCGATCGACTCCTGCACGCTGCTGGTGATCGACCGGCGGGACTTCGTGCCGTTCCTGACCGAGCACCCGGAAGCCGCCATCCAGCTGCTCAGCGTCCTCGCCGAGCGCGTGGTGCACGCCAGCGAGCTGCTCGAGGACACGCTGTTCCTGAACCTGCCGTTCCGTCTGGCCAAGAAGCTGTGCGCCTTCGCCCGCGAATACGGGGAGCGCTCCGGGCGGGACCTGCGCATCGACCTCCGGCTGTCCCAAGAGGAGTGGGGGGACATGGTCGGGGCGTCCCGCGAGAGCGTGAACAAGCAGATCCGCGCCTGGACCGACGAGGGAATCCTCAGCGTGGACCACGGCTACGTCGTGATCCACCAGCTCGGGAAGCTGGAGCGGCTGGCCGGCTGCGTCGTCATCTGACGGCCGGCTGCCAGACGCCGGCCCTCAGTAGCCACTCGGCTCGCGGAGCGCCGCCACGGAGTGCGGCGCGGCACGCGGCGGCAGCGCCACCTGCGACGCGGGCACCCGGATCGGGCAGAACGTCGCCGGACTGCTCGCCCGGTTCAGCTGCACGCCCGCGCCGAAGCCCGCCAGCAGGGCCGTGGCCACTGCGAGAACCAGGACGGCGAAGTGTCGAGCTCGCCACACGGTGGGTCCCTCCACTCTTTGCCGGCGGGCGCCACACCGCTCCGACGGGCTGGCCCCTTTGTCGCCCAGCCGGCGCGGAAGCGCAGTGAAGTATTTCACACCCCCTTCCTGGGGGGTTTCGACTCGAGATTCGGGGATTCTACTGGGCCCGCTTAGTTCACGATCTTCCAGCTGCCGTCGGGCTGCCGGCAGGCCCGCCCGTAGGCCCACTCCGTGCGTCCCCCGATCGTGATGGTCTCCTCGTACTCGCGGCAGTAGCGACCGCTCGCGCGGTAGGTCCCCGTGGGCGTGGTGGTGCCGCAGTGTCCGCTGTCGACGTTGCACCAGTCGGAAGTCGAGCCCGAGGGCCCGAACTCCAGCGCGCTCTGCGTATTGGAGTAGGCGTAGTGCCGGTCGGCTTGGTCCATGGCGTCCCCAACGGCTCCGCCCACCAGCCCGCCGAGGATTATGCTCGCCACGATGGCCTCGCCGTTGCCGCCGAAGGCCGCCGCCAGCAAACCGCCGCTCGCCGCGCCGCCCAGCGCACCGAGCTGGGCGCGGGGCCCCGCGTGGGCGCATCCCATCAGCGCGATCGCGAGCGCCGCCGCCAGCGCGCGCAGCGGCAAGCCCGAAGGGCGCGCAGCGAGGCGAAGCCGAGCGGAGTGCGGGCTCCCGCAAGGCCGGCCCGAAATCGTGGTCCCGTGTCGCATTTCCGTCACCCCCTGTTCCGGTCGCGGAGCGGGCGCGACCGCCCGGAGCGCGCGCGCAGCGCACGCGGGCTCTCCACCCGAGGCATGCTGTGGATTTCGGGGCACCAACACCCGGGCACGGGCCGCGCCGCGGGCTCACCGGTCGGGTCGGGCTAGTCGCCGACGCCGTCCGCGAGCTGCTGGCCGCGGGTGGGCTCCGCCCGCTCGCCGTACTGCGGGCCGCCGATGAACGCGAAGGCGCCGCCGAAGGCCCGCTCGGAGCCCTCGCGGTAGACGGTCAGCGTGACCCAGACCGCCGCGACGATCACCAGGACGAGGGGAATCTTGCCCATGCGCCTCTCCCTCACCGCACATCGGAAGGACGAGAGGCTGCCCTGAGCGTGCACGCTACGGCCTCGCGGGCCTCGGGCGATCATGCTTTAGTCTTCGACTCCAACTTCGCTCCGAAAGGGGATCCCAGTGCGAAATCGAGGGCGCTCGCTGCGGCTCCTCGCGTCGACGGCCGTGTTGTTGACGGCACCCACGAGCCCGCCGGCGGCGTTCGCCCGGCCCGCCAGTCGCGACAAGGCAGCCCCGTACAGTGCGCGTATCGATCGCGAGCTCGAATCCCTCGCCTCGCTCGAGATGGACTCGGATCTCGAGACCACGGACAGCATCCTGAGTGGCGTCGCGCGTTTCGCCGCCTGGGCCGCGATCGTGGAAAAGGCCGACAAGCACGGCCTTTCCGCCCAGCAAGAAGCAAAGGTCGCTCGCTTCAGAAGCGAGTTGGCGCGAATTCAACGCCTACAGCTCCCCCGGCTGCGCGACGCCTATGGCTCCGCCCTCGGTCGCGAGCTCCGGGAGCGCGAAATATCCATCCGTGTGTTCGGGGACCGCTCCACGGTCATCGAGTGCGCCGGCTCTCTCTTCGCGGGCAAGCGCAACATCAAACGCTGGCAGGAGTCCTTCTCGGACCGCATCCGTCAGCTGCGCTTCAAGCAGACGCGATACAAGGGGTACGCGAAGGCGAACGAGGGCACCGCCTACACGATGACTGCCTTCGACGACGACCAGCTGGTCGTCTGGCTCGACGACGGTCGCTACCGCGTGGTTCCGTAGGGGTCGGGAGACCAGGCTGCCCCGCGTCTCGCCGCTTCGGAACGCCCCTCCAGGGCGCTGATCGGAAGAGACGTAATGGCGTCTCCAACGGAAATCGAATGCGTTGGGTAAACGGCTAACCAGCCGTCTTCGTGGCGGTTTCCCCAGCGAGGCCTGCGGACATCGTGCGGACAACCGGTCCGCGGCCGCGGAGGGGCGAAGGCGGCGGTGCGACGCGCCGCGGTCCGGCTGCGGCGGCTTCCCTTCGTGCTG
>JAZFWH010000238.1:0-2087 GCA_036482635.1 Myxococcota bacterium | reverse complement strand
CCGCAGTCGGGTCCGATCGTCCGGGAGGCGCTCGAGGTCCTCGCCGCCGCCCCCGAAGACGGGAGCTTCGCGGCGGAGCGGCAGGGTCTGACGAGCCGACTCCGGGGCGCGCTTCGGTCGGTCCCGTGACGGGCAAGACGCGACCCGCCGTGAAGACCGATCGGCGCGGCTTCTTCCGCATGCTGGGAAGCGCGATCGCCTTTCTTTCCGGCGGGGCGGCTGCCGCGGCCGGGGACCGCGTCTTCGAGATCCACAGCGCGACCGCCAACACGCGTCTCGGCGCGCTGGGCGTGCGCCTCCGGTCCGATCGGGATCGGCTCTCTCCCTTCAAGCCCTACCCGGGCTCGAGACGGCTGGAGCTTCCCCCCGTCGAGACGCCCCGGTCGCTTCCGCTCGCCGACGCCGTGCGGCGGTACGCGGCGGCGCGCGCGTTTCGCGAGGAGTCGCTCTCGCTCGCCGAACTATCCCGCCTTCTCTACTTCACGAACGGAGTCACGGGGCGACTCGGCGGCGGGAATCGCGTGCTCCACCTCCGGGCGGCTCCGTCGGCCGGCGCGCTCTACGCGGGCGAGGTCTACGTGATGGCCGAGCGCGTTCGCGGGCTCGCGCCCGGCCTCTACTACTACGCAGTCGTGGATCACGAGCTCGTCGCGCTCCGCTCGGGCTCGCTGCGGAAGGAGATGCTTCGCGCGCTCGAGCGTCCGGCCGCGTTCGAGAACGCCGCCGCGGTGGTCCTGCTGACGAACGTCTTCGCCCGCTACAGCCAGCGCTATGCGAACCGCGGGTACCGCTACGCGCTGATCGATTCCGGGCACATCGGCGAGAACCTGCGGCTCGCGGCCGCGTCGGCCGGATACGGGGAGGCGGCCCCGCTTCGCTTGCACGACGACGCGCTCGGTGCGCTGCTCGGAGTGGACGGCCGCGAGGAGGCGGTCTGTGCCGCGCACGCCGTCGGGCGAGCCGCCGACGCCGCCCCGGAAGCGCCCGCCGTTCGAAGCTTCGCCGAGAAGCAGCGCGCGCGTCCCGGCGCCGTGCCCGGGCGCGGACTCGCGCCCCAGCTCTATCACGAGGCGACGAAGCTCGTGCCGTCCGCTCCGGTCGAGCGCGCAGCACCGGTCCCGACGCCGACCGCGCGTTCCGGATCCGGCGTGCCGCTCCCGAAGGCGGGTGCGGCGCCCTCGGCGGCGGTGGAGCGGACCATCTCGGAACGGCGCTCCGCCGAGGAGTTCTTCGAAAAGCCGCTCGCGCTCGGAGATCTCGGCTTCGTCCTGGAGATGGCGCAGGGACACGCTGCGCTCGAGCGCGCCCCCGGTGTGGAGCTCTTCGTCGCGGTGCATCGCGTCCAGGGTCTCGATCCCGGCCTCTACCGTTACGAGCCAGGCGCGCACCGTCTGGTGCTCCTGCGCGCGGGCGACCTGCGCGCGTCCATGACCCGCGCGTGCTGGGGCATGAAGCGGGCGGGCACCGCCGGAGTGGGCTTCGCCATGGTGGGACGGCTCGCGGAGTCCGCCGCACGCGCGGGCGACCGCAGCTACCGCGATCTGCTCCTCGAGGCGGGCGCCATCGGCCAGCGCATCTATCTGGCCGCCGAGGCCGCCGGACTCGTCGCGCGAAACCTCGCCGCCTTCCTGGACGAGGAGTTCGATGCGTTCCTGGGCCTCGACGGCCGGCGCGAGGCGGCGATCCACCTGACCGTCCTCGGCCACGGCCGCTAGAGAATCTCGTAGGCACCGCCGGAGTGAGCAGCCGAGTCCCGTCGGGCTGCGCGGACCGTCCGCGCTGACGGATTCAGGCCAAGTCGGTCACCGAGCGCCCGCAGTTCAGCGAGCGAGTTCTTGGCGATCGTGTAGTGCGGGCTGATTTGCTGATAACCGGACTGGGCGGTGGTGGTCCAAGCGGTACTGCGCCGCGGCGTCTCCCTGGCCGGCAGCCCGGCGATACCACTTCACTGCCTCGGTGTCGTCCTCGGAAACGCCCTTGCCGTGGGCGTACATCATGCCCAACTTATTCTGCGCGCGGGCATGCCCCTGGTCGGCGGCCTTGCGAAACCACTTCACCGCCTCGGTGTTGTCCTCGGGTACACCTTC
>JAZFWH010000237.1:0-2648 GCA_036482635.1 Myxococcota bacterium | reverse complement strand
CTCTCTTCGTGTACGGAAACGAAGCCCACTTGTACTTCCTCAGCGGGCGCTTCTATCCATGGCCGTTTTCCCAGCTCTATCCGGGGCAGGCCGGGAGTGACGGAGGAGCGGCCCTCGCCGAGCTTCTGGAGCGAGAACCTCCGGTGTTGATCGTTCAGGGAGCGATCGATTGGCCCGGAGTCCCGCCGATCCAATCCTATGCTCCGGTGCTTAGCGAGTTCATCGAGTCGCGCTACCAGCACGCCTGGACCTTCTTCAGCCTTCACCCACCGCCAGTCGGTCCACCCCCGACCCGTCGGGCCGTCACGATCCTGCGCCTCCTGGCGGAGTCGCCCCGTCCCCCTCGCCAGTTCCGCGAGCCTGCGGCCGCTCAGTGAGCGGCGGCTTCCTCGGCTCGGCGGGCAGCGCGCGCGATCACCCATTTCGCGACGCGGTTGCCGGGGTCGAGCCACTCGAGCTCACGCGCCTGCGCCGCGCAGTCGTCCCGGTAGGCGACCAGGCAGACGAAGACCCGGCTCTCGAGCTCGAGGGTTCGCAGCTCGGGCTCGGCCCGGTAGAGCGACTCCGGATCGGGATCCACGGAGTCGCCGTCGCGCCAGCGCTCCGCCGGCTCGGGGATGCCCGCCTCGCGCATGGCCCGGGCCGTGACCGCCGCGATGCGCTGGTGCGCGCGCAGATTCGGGTGCGCGAAGTCGGTGAAGAGATCGTCGCCCACCAGCCCCGCGCCGCTCTCCTGCTCCAGCGCGGCGTCTGCGTCGACGAGGATCGCGCCGCGTTGGCGGGCCACCTTGCGCAGGATGTCGTTGAAGTAGGTGGGCGCGCCGTGCGAGACCGGGTCGAGATCGCTGGCGCGCCGGTAGTGCCGGCGCGCGTCCGGCAGCTGTCCCAAACTTCGGTGGCAGCTGGCGATGCGGTAGTGGATGTCGGCGTAGCTCGGGTCGATCTCGAGGGCGCGGGCGTAGGCAGTGAGGGCCGCTTCGCAGTCGCCGGACTCTTCGGCCAGCCGGCTTCCCTCGTCCATGGACTCGGCGAAGGCGCGCTTCTCGTCGTCGCTCAACCCGTCGCGGTGCAGCGATGCGGGCGGCGGCCAGTCCGAGAAGTTCTGCGACAAGGTGACGAGCAGCACGCGCCCGCCCGCTGCTTCGATCGCCCGCGCCATCTCGTTCAAGTTGTTTTCGTAGAGCAGGTCTCGGTAGGCGAGCTCTCGCGGGGTCGGATAGCTCGCGCCGCCCACGCGATCGCGCTGCACGGCGAACATCTGGATCGAGTTCTGCCGGGCCTCGATCTCGATCGACTCGTGGTCTTCGACCGCGTCGGGGGCGAAGAGCCGGGACGACAGCCTCTCGACCAGCGCGTAGATGCGCGTCTGGTAGACCCATTCGAGCAGGCGGAACAGGCGCGGATCCATGTCGAGCAGGTGCTCGTAGTACATGGTCTCCGCCCACTCGTTGTGTCCCATGTAGACGATCAGCAGGTCCGGTTGGTAGCCGGCGATCTCTTCGACCACGGGGACCAGCCGGCGGCTCGCGTAGCCCGCGAGCGCGGCGTTGACGACCTCGAAGCGGCGCTCGGGCAGGGCGGCCTCGAGCCGCCGCTCCAGCCAGGTCGAGAAGGCGTAGCGGGTAGAGTAGGGCTGGCCCGCCGCCGAGGAGCCCCCGATCACGAAGATCCGGAAGACGTCGTCGGGCTTCTCGGCCAGGAACTCCCGTTGGGGCTCGAGAGGTCCGCGCTGCGGGTTGAGCTGCGCCCGTGCCCTCGACAGGCGATACACGCGGGTTCCGTCATCGCGCACCGCGGGCTCGAACATCGGCACGACACTGGAGAAGCCCGCGAAGGGGTCGTGGGTGCGCGGATCGTCGGCGACCCGCGCGATGCGCAGGGCGAGCTCGACGCCGACGACGATGGCGGCTCCGATCAGCAGGCCGCCGAGGACGCGGGCGATGCGCGTGTGCACGCAGGGAACTCCGGACAGGCTCGGTCGACGACGCGCCGAAGGATAACGGTGGAGCGCGCCGATCGCTGCGCTTCCCCCGGATCCAGTAGAATTGCGCACTCGAAGATCCGGAACTGCGTCTCCGATGAAACCGTCCAAGAGACTCGTGCTCCGCTTCGCTCTCGCGGCCGCGGGGGCGCTGCTCGGACTCGCCGTCGCGGAGCTCGCGCTCCGCGCGGCGGCCCCGCTTTTCCCGGTGAGCGAGCTCCGCGGCCTGCACGAGGCGCGCCCCGACCGGCCGTGGCTCTACGGACTGCGGCCGGGCGCGAGTGGGCAGCTGGAGGAGCGCACCGGCGACGTGCGCTACCGCATCAACCAGGACGGCTTTCGCGGCCGCGGCTACGCGCGGCCGAAGCCGCCCGGCGTCTTTCGCGTGCTCGTCGTCGGCGACTCCATCGCGTTCGGCTACGGGGTGGAACAGTCCGAGGCGTTTCCCCAGGTCCTCGAGGAGCGCTTGAGCGAGGCGGCGCCCGAGGCGCGCGTCGAAGTGCTCAACCTGGGAACCGGTGGCTACAACCCCTACACGGAAGCGGCGCTGCTGCGCGACGTCGGCGTGAGCTACGAGCCCGACCTCGTCCTCGTCCAGTTCGCGATCAACGACCTGAACGACCCGACCCTGCACTTCGACGCGCAGTCGCGCCTCCACCTGAGCGCG
>JAZFWH010000236.1:0-7189 GCA_036482635.1 Myxococcota bacterium | reverse complement strand
TGCTGGCCCGCTATCGGGCCTACCGCAAGTCGGGTCTCGACGGGATCGCGCCCTACGCGCGGTCGGGGGGAAAGGTGCGCTCCCCCGGAGCGGAGCTGCGGAGGGCCGGCGAGGCCTCGAGCGTGATCGAGAAGGTCATGCCTTCCCTCTACAAGGTCCTGCTCGGCTACCCGAAGGCCAGCGCGCCCAAGCTCGAGGAGGCCTTCTTCTGGTCCAACTACCTGGCGCACGACGCGCCCACGATCATCCTGACCCACCGCTTCTTCATGCCGGTCGGCGACAGCTACGGCCTGGTCATGCGCCAGTTCTACGTCAACCAGGGCTACAACAACACGCAGGCGGTGATCGCCTTCCTCCCTGTGAAGCGGGGCACGCTCGTGGCGTATTCGAACCGGACCTCGACGGACCAGGTGGGCGGCTTCGGCAGCTCGAGCAAGCGCGCCATCGGCAGGCGCGTGATGGGTGCGCAGCTGGAGAAGCTCTACGCGAAGTTGAGGAAGGCCGCCGAGAAGTGAACCGCGCCGGCAGCGCGCGCCGATCGGCCTGGGCGCGGCCCGGGCGGCTGTTTCAACCGGCGGGAGTCCTGATGCCGGGCGCTGCGGCGAGCGCTCGGACCGCCCGATCGTCGAGCAGCCCGGTGTCCTGCTCGGCCACACCGCGGGCGAACGTCACCACCAGGTAGAAGAGGGTGGCGACGCAGAGGATGATGACGACGATCCGGATGACCTGCTTCACGGTGCAGCGCCTCTCGGTTCGCGGGCCGCGGATTGACCGCGTTGTGCAGGGTCCCGCGCGGGCAGCCTACCGCATTGGAAACGCGCCGCGCAGCGCGCCCCGGCGCTCGCGGCCGATCCGGTGATGTACCATGCGCGCCGTCTTGGGGCCGGGACTCGCAAGCCAGCGGCGGTCCGGACGCGCGGAGCCGCCCAGGAGCCGTAGCGCGCGGCTGAGGGGCCGTGCGCGCTCGGTCGCGATGCTGCTGGCGTCGGTCGCGCCGGCGGGCGCGTTCGGGGCGCAGGTCCCGCCGCCCTCGGCGGAGGGCGTCTGTCCGGCCATCGAGAGGGGCTACCTGTTCTGCGCCGAGGACCTGCAGAGCCCGAGCTGTGAGGGCTTCGTGGAGGCAGCGGAGCGGCTGGCAGCGCTCTACCGCGCCGAGCTGCGGAAGCGCCCCGGCTGGGAGTCGAGCCTGAAGACGACCGTCTGGTGGGGCTGCGGCTCGGCGCGCCTGGCCGACATCGAGCTCCTGCTCGAGCGGATCGGTTCGCCGCGGGCCCGGGCGGTGCTGCTCGCGGAGCCTTACCCGAGTGTCCCGCTGCCGCAGGCGCAGGAGGTTCCGCTCGCTCCCGCGTCGCCGCCCGACTGCAACGCGCCCGAGAGTCAGGCCGCCCGCACCGAGTGCGCGGCTCGCGAGCTCGCGGCGGCGCAAGCGGCCCACCGGGACGCCATGGCGGCGTGCACGCAGACCGTCGCCCCTGCGCTGCGCGGCGAGCTGGTGGCTGCGGAGAAGGCCTGGCAGGTGAGCCGCGGGCCGCAGTGTGAGGTCGCGGCCGCGTCCTACACTAATGAGGATCAGTCCGCGTTCGTCCGGTCACGGTGCCTGGCGAAGGCCACGCGGGAGCGCACGACGGCGGTCCTGGCGGCACACGCGGAGTGCGCCGGCGCGGCGAGCGCGCGGTAGCGTTCCGTGGAGCGTGGCGCGTCCCGCCCGGACCTGTTGCGCTGCCCCGACTGCGACCTGCCGCAGCGGCCCGCGGCGTTGCGGCCCAACGCGTCGGCTAGCTGCCCGCGCTGTGGCGCCCTGCTCTACCGCGGAAAACCCCACGGCCGCAGCCTCTCCAGCGCCCGGAAGCACTGGGCGAGGCCCGGGGGCCGTGGGGCATGCTGGAGGTCTACCCGCTGGGCCTGATGGTGGCGGTGGTGAAGCTCCGGCGCCGGGAGTAGTCTGGAGACGGCTGGCGTGCGGGGCCTCCCCACACGAGGGTCCTGCTCCCGGGCCGCTGCGAGGAGGACCCCCATGGCGAACGAAGCGCAAGGCATCCCGCACACCACGGGCGACCTGATCTACGACGCCTTCTTCGCGGCCGGTATCGGCGGCTCGGTGGTGGCCGTCTTCTTCCTGGTCGTCGACACCTGGAACGGCCAGCCCCTGTTCACGCCGTCGCTGCTGGGAAGCGTCCTCTTCGACGGCGCAGCGGCACAGTCCGTCGCGGACGTGCGGCTCGACATGGTGGCCTACTACAGCCTCGTGCACTTCGTCAGCTTCGGCGCGCTGGGTGCGCTGCTGGCGTTCCTGGTCCACGAGGTCGAGCTGCACGCGCGCCATCCCGCGCTGGTCATGCTGCTGCTGTTCCTGATCATCGAGGGGACCTTCGCGCTGGGGGCGTCGCTCTTCCTGCCGGGCGTGGTCGAAAGGCTCGGGGCCCTGCCCGTGGCTGCGGCGAACCTGCTGACCGCGGGGGCCATCGCGCTCTTCCTGCTGTCCTCGCATCGCCCGGAGACGTGGCAGCGGCTCAAGCACGCCGTCCACCTGCCCTGAGCGCGCGCTCGGCGTCGGCCGAACCGGCGCAGCGAGGCGCAAGGGCTCGGGCTCGGCTGGCGCGTGGCATGCCCGCGCTGCCCGGCGCATCTGGTAGAGTTCGCCTCCTGATGGCTCGATCTGGGGCGCTGGGAAAGAAGGCGGAGCTCGCCTCCGCGGTCCGGGTTTCGCTCGTTCTTGGCGTCTTGCTGCTGGCCGCCGCCTGCCAGACGCCGGTGGGTGTCAAGCGGGTCGACGCCCGCCATGTGCACCGCACCCTCACCGCGAGCGTTCTCACCACCGGCGAGCCGAGTGCGCCGGCCGCCCAGGAGCTGCACCGCAGCAACCTGTTCGAGCAGTTCCAGCAGGAGCCTGAGAGCGCCCTGGCGGAGCTGCACGATCGTTACCTGGACGAGCCGCTGTTGCGCCGCCTGTTCGCGCTCTCCGAGCTCTCGTTCGTCTACGCCAATCGGGGCGGCGGGCAGCCCTACTACCTGGCCTCCGCCGTCTACGCCTACGCCTTCCTGTTCCCCGGCAGGGGCGCTGAGACCCCGGACCCCCTCGACCCGCGTCTGCGCCTCGCGGCCGATCTGTACAACCGCGGCCTGACCAAAGGCCTCGCCTCGCAGGACGGCGAGGTGGTGGAGCTGTCCGCGCGGACGCTGCCGCTTCCCTTCGGCGAGCTGGAGCTCGCGTCGGACCAGGCGAGCTTCGTCTGGGTCAACCACAGGCTCGAGCACTTCGTGCCCGTCGCCGAGCTCGAAGTGCGCGGTCTGCGCAGTCGTTACCGGGTCCCCGGGATCGGCGCCCCGCTGGCCGCCAAGGTCGGCCCGCGCGACGACGCGCGGGTCGAGCAGGTTTACGAGCGCTGGCTCCCGCCCAGGCAGCGCATCCCCTGCACGGCCTTCGTGCGCTTCGAGGACGTGCGCAGGTCCATCGCGCGCGGGCGCGTGCTCGGAAGCGTCAAGCTCTACGTGGCCGGTGTGGATCGCGCCGTGAAGGTGGACGGGCGGGAGATTCCGCTGGAGTTCGAGCCCACCGCGGCCATGGCGTACTCGCTCACCCGCAGCCGGATCTGGGACATGGAGCTCTCGGGCTTCCGCGGCCAGCAGATCGAGATCGGCGCGAAGGGCAACCTGGTGATGCTCTGGCCCCACCGACGGGGTCGCATCCCGCTGGTGCTGGTCCACGGCACCGCGTCGAGCCCGGCGCGCTGGGCGGAGATGGTCAACGAGCTGCGCGCCGACCCGCGCCTGCGCGCGCACTACGAGGTCTGGGTCTTCTTCTACAACACCGGCAATCCCATCCTCTACTCGGCGATGCAGCTTCGCGAGGAGCTCCAACAGGCGGTCCAGCTGCTGGACCCCAAGGCCCGCGATCCGGGCCTGCGGCGCATGGTCGTGATGGGGCACAGCCAGGGGGGCCTGATCGCGAAGCTCATGGCCGTGGACAGCGGCGATCGCTTCTGGCGCAACGTGAGCGACAAGCCCATCTCCGAGCTCGACCTGGATCCCGAGAGCGAGGCCCTGTTCACGGCCGCCCTCTTCTTCGAGGCGGTGCCCCAGGTGCGCCGTCTGATCTTCGTCGCCACGCCGCACGGCGGGAGCTTCCTGGCCGGTCGCAGGCTGGGGAGCATCGCGTCGGGCCTGGTGAAGATGCCTATCAACATCGCCCGGGCCGGTGCCGACCTGTTCGAGAACGACCCCGAGCAGCACGCGCTTCGAAAGCTCGAGCGCGTGCCGAGCAGCGTCGAAAACATGACCCCCGGCAATCCCTTCCTGGTGGCGCTGGAGGAGCTCCCCATCGAAGACGGCGTGACAGCCCACTCGATCATCGCGGTGCGCGCCGAGGGTCCGCCCTTCAACCAGCACGACGGCGTGGTGGCCTTCGAAAGCGCCCAGATCGAGGGCGTGGCTTCCGAGCGGGTGGTGATCTCGAGCCACTCGGTGCAGGGCCACCCGGACGCGATCGCCGAGGTGCGCCGCATCCTGCTGGAGCACCTGGACGCCCGCTGAAGGCCGCCCGCCGCGGTCGGGGGCGGGGCGCCGGGATCAGTCGTTGGGCAGCATGGATTCGAAGCGGGCCTTGTCGGTGGCCTTCAGGTAGGCGTCCTGGGGCAGGATTCGCTTCTGCTGGACGCACTCGAAGAGCGAGTCGTCCATGGACTGCATGCCCAGCGCCTTTCCCGCCTGGATGATCGACTGCAGCATGTGGGTGTTGCCCTCGCGGATCACGTTGGGCAGGGCCCCCGTGCGCAGCAGGATCTCGTTCACCGCCACGCGTCCCTTGCCGTCGGCCGACGGCACCAGCAGCTGGGCGATGATGCCCGCCAGGGACTCCGAGAGGCTGAGCCGCGCCTGGGGCTGCTGATCGGCGGGGAAGGCGTCGATCAGCCGGTCGATGGTCTTCATGGCGTTGTTCGTGTGCAGCGTTCCGAACACCAGGGCGCCCATCTCCGCGGCGGTGATGGCCAACGAGATGGTTTCGAGATCGCGCATCTCGCCCACCAGGATCACATCGGCGTCCTGGCGGATGGCGGCCCGCAGTGCCGGGCCGAAGCCGTTGGTGTGGCAGCCCACCTCGCGGTGCGAGATCACGCAGCCCTTGTTCTGGTGCACGAACTCCACCGGGTCTTCGATGGTCACGATGTGCTTGGCGTGCTGGGTGTTGATGCGGTCGATCACCGCGGCCAGCGTCGTAGACTTTCCGGACCCGGTGGGTCCGGTGACCAGCACCAGGCCCTGGCGCAGATCGGCGAGGCCTGCGATGGCCTGCGGGAGCTTGAGGTCCTCGATCGGGACGATCTTCTCCGGAATGATGCGGAAGACCGCGCCAGACCCGTTCTGCTGGACGAAGTAGTTGCCGCGGAAGCGCGCCGTCCCCTCCAGCCCGTAGGCGAAGTCGAGGTCGCCTTCGGTCTCGTACGCCGCCCACTGCTGGGGCGAGAGGATCTCGCGCAGCAGCACCTGGAGCGACTCGTGGGTGAGGACCTCGCGGCCCGGCACCGGTTCGAGGGCTCCGTGGGTGCGGATGCGCGGCTCCAGGCCGGCCACCAGGTGGAGGTCCGACCCGTCGTTGTCCTTCAGATGGCGCAGCAGCTCGTCGAGTTCGGCCACGGTCGTCTACCCCGGAATCCGCTTGGGATCCTCGCAATTCAGCAGCGCTGCCTCGCGGGTCACGGTCTTGTCCCGGACCAGCGCCGCGAGAGAGTCGTCGAGCAGGCACATGCCCTGGCCGCTGCCGGTCTGGAGGATCGAGAGGATCTGGAACGTCTTGTTCTCGCGGATCAGGTTTCCCACCGCCCTGTTGACCTTCAGGATCTCCAGGGCCGCCACGCGCCGCGATCCGTCGGCGGTGGGCACCAGCCGCTGTGAGACGATGGCCCGCAGCGACTCCGAGATCATCGTGCGGATCTGGTCCTGCTGGCTCGGCGGGAAGGCGCCCACCAGGCGGTTGATGGTGCGGATGGCGTTGTTGGTGTGAAGCGAGCCGAGCACGAAGTGGCCGGTCTCGGCCGCCGTGAGCGCCAGCGAGATGGTCTCCACGTCGCGCAGCTCGCCGATTGCGATCACGTCGGGGTCCTCGCGCAAGGCGGCCCGCAGTGCGCGGCTGAACGACTCCGTGTGCGGTCCTACCTGTCTTTGGTTCACCAGACAGCGCTTCGAAGGATGGACGCACTCGATCGGGTCCTCGATCGTGAGGAGGTGCTCGCGGCGCTCCTCGTTGATCAGGTTGATGAGCGCGGCCATGGTCGAGGACTTGCCGCAACCGGACGGCCCCGTGAACAGCACCATGCCCTGGTGGAAGTTGCTGAGCTTCGCCAGGGCCAGGGGAAGTCCCAGCGACTCGAGGGTCGGAGGCTCGGGTGAGATCAGCCGCAGCACCGTGTCGTGGCCGCGCTGCTGGCGGTAGGCGTTGACCCGGAAGCGACCGACGTCGGCCAGCGTGTAGGCGAAGTCGAGCTCCCCGGCCGCCTCGAACTCCCGCCGCTGGCTCTCGGTCATGATCCCGACCACCATCGCTTTGGCGTCCGGCGCGGTGACCGGCGCGTCGCCCACGTCGACGAACGAGCCGTTCCTGCGCAGCTTGAGCGGCGCGCCGCTGTGGATGTGGACGTCGCTGGCGCCCTGACCGACCGCATCGCGCAGGATCTGCTCGAGCTCGGGCGAGGGTCGGGGCGGGGCGCTCCGCGCCGCCACGCGCGACGGGCCAGCGGGCTGTGCCGCGGCCGCCGGCGCGCTCACCGGAGCGGCGGCGGTCTCCCGCGGCGGCGCGGGCGGCCGGCTGTCGGGCGCCGGCTCGGCCGCCGGCGCCGGGCGCGGCGGCTCGGGGGCTGCGGCTCCGGGCTCCGGGGCCCGGGCGGGGGTCTTCGGGGCGGCTGCCGGGGCGCTCTGCTCGGCGCCTTCGATGCCGGGGGCCGCCTGCTTGGCCGCGGCGGCGGCGCGGTGCTTGGCGACCAGCTCCTTCTGCTTGGCGAGGAGCTTCGCGAGCTGCTCCGGCGTGACGAAGCCCTTGGCGACGAGTGCGTCCCCGAGGCTGCCGCCCACGCGAGCCTGCTCGCGGGTCGCCTCGGCGAGCTGCTCCATGCGGATCCACTTGAAGTGGACGGCGATCCGACCGAGGAGTGCGCTCCCGCCTTGCGCGCCCATGCCCGCCTTCTATCGGAGTGCGAGA
>JAZFWH010000235.1:0-36537 GCA_036482635.1 Myxococcota bacterium | reverse complement strand
CGAAAGAGCGATATCGAGTCCGAGGAAAGTCTTACATGACTTCGGCACTCCGCCGATGATTCCCACCCCAGACTTGGCCCAGAGACCTTCAACTAACCACTCGTGCGGTTTGATCTCTAGCTCGCTTACCCGCTTGACTTTGAAGGGTTCTAGTTCCTTCGATTCCACGGGGCCCCCTCCGTTTGGAACGAGCCCACTTATCGTCGCGAGGTCCTCAGACACTTGAGGTTCTCCTCAGCGTCGAGAACTGGTCTGGGAGGGGGGGGCTGACTGAGGCTCTCAGGCCCCGACACTCCAGCATGCCAGGACTTGCGTTCTACTGTACCCTATGTATGGTTCTCCCCACGGCACAGTAATCCCGTAACTATCTGAGATTATTTAGGTTTCTGGCTCGATTTTCGGAGATGCTGGGGATCACCGAGCTGTTCCCCAAGCTGGCCCAAGTCGCCCCGTCGCGGCGTCGGCTCATCCTGGGGCTCGGACTCGGCGGCCTGTTCTTCCTGGCGAGCGTGGAGAGCTCATTGGCGATCCTGCGCGAGCAGATCGTGGAGGCGGAGGCGGCGCTCAAGATGTCGCTGGCGGGGCCGGAGCAGAGCGTGGTCACCGAGGCCAGCCAGTCGATGATCCCCATGATCGGACAGGCCGTGCTCGGCTTCGTGCTGCCCTGGATCCTGGCCATGGTCGCGATCCCGCTGGAGATGCTGCTCGACAGCGGCCGGCACGTGTTCGCGGGGCTGGTCGTGGGATTGCTCCAGGCCGTCGCCGGCCTGATGTCGGCCATCGCGCACGCGGTCCGCTCCCTGTCCAGTGCGCTGCCCAACGTCTACGACGTCTACATCAGCATCCCGCTGCGCATCGAACGCCTGGCGCGCAACGGCGAAGGCAGCAAAAGGCGCGTCAAGGGCGAGGGCGTGGCGTGATGAAGCGCAGCTTGGGCTGGATCGCCGCAGCCCTGCTGGCCCTGGGCTGTAGCGACTCGCGCCGTTACGACCAGGCGGTGGGCGTGCTGATCGACGTCTCGGGAACGTACGCGGACCAGAAGCAGCAGGTCGTCAACATCATCAAGCGGGACGTGCTGCCCGCGATGGTGCCGGGCGACACGCTGCTCGTGGTGCGCATCGACAGCAAGAGCTACGACCCGGAGAACATCGAGGCGCTGCTCACCCTGGATCACAGGCCCTCCCGGGCCCAGGCCCAGAAGCTCGGCATCGCGCGCAAGCTCGACGCGTTCGCCTCCAACGGCGCGCGCTCTCGACTCACGGATATTCAGGGCGCGATGATGCTGAGCTCGGAGTACCTGCGGGAGATCGGCAGCGGCAGCCAGGTGATGCTCGTCTTCAGCGACCTGCTGGAGGAGCTTCCGCCCGGGACCGTGCGCGAGATGAAGCCGGGCGAGCTCGACGGCATCCACGTGGTCGCGATGAACGTCAAGCGCCTGTACGACGACCGCAGCGACCCCGAGGTGTTCCGCGCGCGACTGGCTTCCTGGGAGACGCGGCTGGCCCGCGCCGGCGCCGCCGAATGGCGGGTGATCCAGGACTCGACCCACCTGAGCGGCTATCTGGAAAGCATCCGCTAGCCGCGCAGCCCCGGCTCAGATGTCGTCGAAGCGGCCGCCGCGGCCCTTGCCGCCGGCGAAGCGCGCGGCACCCTCCCGCGTCTCGCCGGAGGCGATCACCTCCCAGCCCAGGGCAAACTCGCGGGCCAGGGCCTGATCGAAGGGCAGGTCCCACTGTTCGTAGGCGGAGCGGCGGTCGGCGCGCAGGCAGCGCTGCGGAAAGCGCGCGATCTCGCGGGCCAGCGCCTCGGCCGCCTCGCGCGCGGTTCCCTTCGGCACGACGCGGTTGGCCAGGCCCATCGCCAGCGCCTCGTCGGCCGAGACCGGCCTTCCGGTCAGGATCAGGTCGAGCGCTCGGCTGTGGCCGATCAGTCGCGGCAGCCGGATCGTCCCCCCGTCGACCAGCGGCACCCCCCAGCGCCGGCAGAACACGCCGAACACCGCGTCCTCCTCGACCACGCGCAGATCGCACCACAGCGCGAGCTCCAGCCCCCCGGCCACCGCGTGGCCCGCCACCGCCGCGATCACCGGCTTGGAGAGCAGCATGCGCGACGGCCCCATCGGACCGTCGCCGCTGAGCGGATCCCAGTCCGCGCCGGTCCTGGGCCTCTCGACGCGATTGGACAGTGCGCCCGAGGAGAACGCCTTCAGGTCGGCCCCCGCGCAGAAGGCCCCGTGGTCACCGAAGAAGACGGCGGCCCGCGCTTTCTCGTCGCGCTCGAAGTCCAGGAAGGCCTGGGCCAGGGCCTCGGCGGTGGGCCGGTTCACGGCGTTGCGGACCTCGGGACGGCTCAGGATCACCGTGGTGATCGGGCCGTTCTTCTCGACCCGCACGGGCGGCATCTCGCTCATCTGGGGTTCCTCCGGTCCAGGCCGGCGTCACAGGTTCTGCCTGCGCACCTCGCCGATGAAGTGGCCGGCCACGCGATATGCGTTCGCCAGGATCGTCAGCGTCGGGTTGTAGCCTCCCGCCGTCGGGAAGCAGCTCCCGTCGACCACCCACAGATTCGGAACGTCGTGGGCGCGGCACCGCGAATCGAGCACGGAGCTCGACGGGTCCACGCCCATCCGGCAGGTGCCGTGCAGGTGCGCGCTGCCGCGCATCGCCGTCTTCTCGTCGATGCGTGTCGTTCCCGGCAGCTGCAGCAGCCACTTCTCGCGGGCGCCGCAGGCGTCCGCCAGCTCGAGCAGGCGCTGGCCGTACCAGCGGTTCATGGCGATGTCGTTGGGGTGCTGCCGATGGGTGATGCGCGGGACGCGCACGCCGAAGCGGTCCACCGCCTCGGGATCCAGGTCGATGCGATTCTCCCGCATGGGCAGGTCCTCCAGGATGCTGCCCACGGTGACGGCTCTGGGAAACTCGCGCAGGAAGCGCTTGAACTCGCTGCCCCACGCCCGCGAGAGCCGCGGGTGCCCGGCACTGCTGAAGGCGTAGACGATCGGTTGGCGCGTGAAGGCGTTGACCTCGGCGACCACGCCGCCGCGGATGAAGCCCCGCTTGGCGTCGCTCGGGTGGAGATCGTCGAGGGCGCGATGCGCCTCGATGCCCGTCACCCCGCGAGCGAGCTGGTCGGTTGTGAAGCGCACGGCCGCGTGGTGGTGGAGCATCAGGTTGCGGCCCACCAGTCCACTCGAGTTGGCGAGCCCGTCGGGGAACGCGCCGGACCGGGAGAGCAGCAGCAGGTGGGCGGAGCCGACGGCGTTGCCCGCCAGCACCACCTGCCTCGCCCGCACTTCCTGCTCCTTCCCGTGCCGGTCGAAGTAGCGCGCGCCGCGCACGCGCCCGTCTTCGCCGACGGGCAGCTCGAAGACGAACGCCTCGGCGCGCAGGTCCAGCCGCCCGCTGGCTCGCGCCCTCGGAATGCACACCGACAACGAGGTCGCCTTGGCGTGGATCGGGCAGCCGAAGCCCTGGCAGGCGCCGCCGTAGACGCAGCGGGCGCGGCCGTCGAACTCGCGCGGGTTGATCGCCACCGGCAGCGGGAACGGGTGGTAGCCGAGCGCGCCCGCGCCGGCCGCGAAGATGCGGCTCGAGCGCCGGTCCGGATGCGGCGGGTTCGGGTAGTCCGACCCGCGCGGCGGTTCGAAGGGGTTGGCCCCGGCGCGACCCGCGACGCCGAATTCCCGCTCGGCCCGCTGGTAGTGGGGCTCGAGCTGCCGGTAGCTCACCGGCCAGTCGGCCAGGCTCGCACCCGCCACCGGCCCCTCCTTCGAGAGCACCGCGAAGTCGTCCTCGCGGTAACGCCACGACCAGCCCGCCCAGCGCGTCATGCTGCCGCCGACACAGTGCGCGAGCTGGTTGTAGCGGCCGGGCACGGCGCTCTCGCCCGCGTCGTGGCGATAGGTCTCCAGCTGGTCGGGAGCGAAGAGCCCATCGCGGATGATCACCTGGAGCTCGTCGTCGGAAAACTGGGAGGTCTGCAGGTGGGGGCCGCGTTGCAGCGCCACCACGTCGAAGCCCGCTGCGGTGAGCTCCTGGAGCATCACGCCGCCGCCGGCGCCGGTCCCGATCACACAGACGTCGAAGGTTTTTCGCGTGGCCACGGCGCTGACGGGAGACTGTACCATGGGGGCGGATCGATTCGGGGGAACGAGGGTCGCGTGAAGATCGACGTAGCGCTGCTGACACAGGATCTCGCGGAAGCGGGCGCCGAGGCGCGGCGGATCGAAGAGCTGGGTTACGACGGTGCCTTCAGCTTCGAGGGACCCCACGACCCCTTCTTCCCCCTGCTGCTGGCGGCGGAGCACACGGAGAAGCTCGAGCTCCAGACCGCCATCGCCGTTGCGTTCGCGCGCAACCCGATGCTGCTCGCCAACATCGGCTACGACCTGCAGAAGTTCTCGAAGGGGCGCTTCACCCTGGGGCTCGGCTCGCAGATCCGCCCCCACATCGAGAAGCGCTTCAGCCAGCCGTGGTCGAAGCCCGCCGAGCGCATGCGCGAACTCGTGCTCGCGATCCGCGCGATCTGGCGCTGCTGGCACGAGGGCGAGAAGCTCGACTTCCGCGGCGAGTTCTACAACCACACACTGATGACGCCCTTCTTCAATCCCGGGCCCAACCCCTACGGCCCGCCGCGGATCTTCGTCGCCGGCGTGGGCCCGCGCATGACCGAGGCGGCCGCCGAGGTCGGCGACGGCTTCTTCGTCCACCCCTTCCACACCGCGGAGTTCCTGCGCAAGGCGACCCTGCCGCTGCTGGAGCGGGGCGTCGCCCGGTCGGGCCGCTCGCTGGAGGACCTCGAGATCTCCTGTCCGGTGATGGTGGCGACCGGCTCCAACGAAGAGGAGCTCGAGGCGGCGCGCAACGCGATCAAGACCCAGATCGCCTTCTACGCCTCGACGCCGGCCTACCGGGTCGTGCTCGATCACCACGGCTGGGGCGAGCTCCAGCCGGAGCTCAACCGGCTGTCGAAGCAGGGCCGCTGGCCCGAGATGGCCGGGCTCGTCGACGATCGCATCCTGGAGGCGATCGCCGTGTGCGGCGAGCCCGCGGAGATCGCCGGCGCGGTGCGCGCGCGCTGCGAGGGGATTGCCGATCGCGTGAGCCTCGTCGCGCCCTACGCCGCGGATGCGGCGCGCTGGGCCGAGATCGCGCGCAGCCTGAGGAGTGCCGAGCGGAAGAAGTGACGCGGGAGTCCCCGGATGCGCTGTCCGTCCTGCCAACACGCCAATCGCGAGCGAGCGCTCTTCTGTGAAGCGTGCGGGGCGAACCTCGCTCCCGTCTGTCGGGGTTGTGGCAACGAGCTGCGCGCGGGCGCGCGCTTCTGCGACGCCTGCGGCCAGCCGATCGCCAGCGCGGAAGGCGAGCCCGCCGCGGAAACCGTGCGCGAGCCGCGCGACTACACCCCCAAGCACCTGGCCGAGAAGATCCTCACCTCCAAGTCCGCCCTCGAGGGCGAGCGCAAGCACGTCACGGTGCTGTTCGCCGATGTCGCCGGCTACACGTCGCTCACCGAGCAGTCGGATCCCGAGGAAATCCACGCGCTGATGGATCGCTGCTTCAAGCTCATCCTCGAGCAAGTGCACCGCTTCGACGGCACGGTGAACCAGTTCACCGGGGACGGGGTGATGGCGCTGTTCGGTGCGCCGGTCGCGCTCGAGGACGCGCCGCGGCGGGCCGTGATGGCGGCCCTGGGCATCCAGCGGGCACTCGAGCCGCTGGAGCGCGAGGTGCGCGAGCGCCGCGGGGCCGAGTTCTGCATGCGGATCGGCATCCACTCGGGGCTGGTCGTGGTCGGCAAGATCGGCGACGACCTGCGGATGGACTACACCGCCGTTGGCGACACCACGAACCTGGCCGCCCGCCTCGAACAGTCCGCGACCCCCGGTTCGATCCTGATCTCCCAGGCGACCGAACGCCTGGTGTCGGGCTTCTTCGAGCTGACAGACCTGGGCAGCATGGGCGTGAAGGGAAAGGCCGAGGCGGTCCGCGCCTTCGAGGTGCTGGCGGAACGGCCCACGCGCGGCCGGATCGAGGCGATCGCGGAGCAGGGCCTGACGCCACTGGTGGGTCGCGAGGGCCAGCTCGACGCGCTGCGGGCGGCCTTCGAGGCGGCGCGGGACGGCCGCGGACAGGTCGTGTTCGTGGCCGGCGAAGCGGGCATCGGCAAGTCGCGCCTGCTCTACGAGTTCCGGCAGCAGCTCGGCGAAGCGCCGCACATCTGGTTGGAAGGCCGTTGCGCCTCGTACGCCAGCCACACCGCCTTCCGGCCGATCGTCGACGCCCTGCAGCGCCGCTTCGGCATCGAGGACCGGGACGACGACGACGCGGCCCTGGCCAGGCTCGAGCAGGGCACCGGAGCGCTCGCCCCCGACCTCGCCTGGACGCTTCCCCTGCTGGCGCAGCTGCTGTCCCTGCCCGTCGAGGACCCGGCGGTGCGGGAGATGGACGCTGTCACCCGCCGCAGCGAGACGTTTCGCGCGCTGCACGCCCTGCTGCTGGAATCGGCGGCGCGGGCCCCCGTGGTGTTGGCCATCGAGGACCTGCACTGGATCGACGCGGCCTCCGAGGAGCTGCTCGGCTTCCTGGCGGACTCGATCCCCGCGGCGCGCGTGCTGCTGCTGCTCACCCATCGCCCCGGCTACCGCCACCCCTTCGGCGATCGGAGCTACCACCTGCGCCTCGCGCTCCAAGCGCTGTCCGAGGGACAGACTGCGGCCATCGCGGGCGCGCTGCTGGCCGCGGACAGCGTGCCCGAGGAGCTGCGCCGCCTGATCTGCGAGAAGGCCGAGGGCAACCCCTTCTTCGTCGAGGAGATCACCCACTCGCTGCTCGAAGAGGGCGCCCTGCGGCTCGAGAACGGGCGCGCGGTGCTCGCGCGCGCACCCGAGCGCATCGCCGTTCCCGATCGCATCCAGGACGTGCTGATGGCGCGGATCGACCGCCTGCCCGAGGCGCCCAAGCGCGCGATCCAGGTGGCGTCGGTGATCGGTCGCGAGTTCGCTCTGCGCCTGCTGGAGCGGATCAGCGAGGTGGGCGACCACCTGCAGCCCGTCGTCGAGGAGCTGCGGGCGTTGGAGCTGATCTACCAGAAGGCGGCCCACCCGGAGCTGGCCTTCATGTTCAAGCACGCACTGACCCACGACGTGGCGTACGAGAGCATACTGCTGAAGCGGCGCAAGGTGCTGCACCGCATCGTGGGTGCGGCGATCGAGGAGCTGTACCGCGATCGACTGGCCGAGCACTACGAGGCCCTCGCGCACCACTTCACCCGCGGCGAGGAGTGGGAACGGGGGCTCCACTACCACGAGCGAGCCGCGGAGAAGGCCGCCTCCGCGTTCGCCAACCGCTCCGCCGCCGAGCACTGTCGGCAGGCGCTGGCGATCGCCGAGCGCCTGGGCGACCGGGTCGGCGACGAGGACCGCCGCCGCCTCGAGGAGCTGCTCGGTCTCGCCTGCTGGTCCATGAGCGAGTACCGCGAGTCGGGCGACGCCTACGCGAGGGCCGCAGCGCTGAGCCTCGAACCGCGAGACCGCGGACTCGATCTGGGACGCGCCGGGCATTCCTATCTGTGGGCACACGACGTCGGCCGCATGCGGGGGTGCCTGGACGAGCTGACCGAGCTCGCCGCGCAGACCGGCCTCCCGGAGGTCGAGGGCCTGGGCCTGATCCTCGAGGCGGACCACGGCATGATCTACCAGGGCGACCTCTCCGGCGCCGAGAATCTCTGCGCTCGAGGTGTCGTGCTCGCCGAGAGCGCGGGAAACGAAGAAGTGTTGGCGCTCGGATGGTTCTACGACGCGATGAGGAGGGAGTGGCAAGGTTCGTACCGCGAGGCGATTCCCCACCTCGACCGGACGATTCCGGTCGGCCGGCGCCTGCGCCTGCCCCACCTGGTGATCTTTCCCGCTTGGTTCCGCGGCAAGGCGCTCTGTTGTCTGGGCGACTACGCGGGCGCCATCGCACAGCTCCGCGACGGCCTGGAGGTCACCGAGCGCATCGGCGACCGCGCCTGGCGATCGCGCCTCCTCAATACGCTCGGCTGGTGCTTCGCGGAGTTCGGCTGCCACGAACGAGCGCGCAGCTACAACGAGCAGGCCGCCCGGCTCGCCCACGAGATCGGCGACCCCGAGATCATCTCCAACGCGGAGATCAATCTGGCCATGAACTGCCTGGCGGCGGGCGAGCTGGAAGCCGCGCTGGAGCGGCTGGAGCCGATCCGCGGGCTGGCGGCCAACCCCGAGGACCCCTTCATGCGCTGGCGCTACCGGCTGCACCTGAGCGACGCCCTGGCGCGCGCCGCCCTGGTCCGCGGCGAGCCCGAGGAGGCCCTGGCGCTGCTCGACGAGGAGCTCGAAGGCGCACGACGCCACGGAGCCCGCAAGCTGGAGGCCCGGACACTCGAGCTGCGCGGACGGGCCCAGCTGGCCGCCGATCGTCGGGAGCTGGCCGAGCGCGAGCTGCGCGCCGCCTTGCAGATCGCGCGCGAGATCGGCTACCCGCCCGCGACCTGGCGCGCACTCTCCCTGCTGGCCGAGCTGGCGCGGCGGGCGGGCGACCGCGCCGAAGCGGAGCGCCGGGCCGCGCAGGTGCACGGCGTGGTCGAGAACCTGGCGGCGGCCCTCCCGGAGCCGGAGCTGCAACGCCAGCTCCGGGGGCTGGGAGAGCGGCTCGCCTCGGATCCACTCGGCGCCTACCGCTGAACCCCGCGCAGAGGGGCCGCGCGGGGCGGGCTGTTGGTAAGATGACGAGTCCCAGCGAGGGAGGAGACACCCATGGGTGGCAACGACCAGGTGGCTGAGGCTGCGAACAGACTTCTGGCCAGCAGCTACACCCTCTACCTCAAGACCCACAACTTCCATTGGAACGTGACGGGGCCGATGTTCACGACGCTCCACACCCTGTTCGAGACCCAGTACCAGGAGCTGGCGCTGGCCGTCGACGAGATCGCCGAGCGCATCCGCGCGCTCGGGCACGTGGCGCCGGGCAGCTACGCCGAGTTCGCGAAGCTCACCTCGGTGAAGGAGGCGGTGGGCGTACCGCCCGCCACCGAGATGATCCGCCAGCTCACCGCCGACCAGCAGACGGTCGCGCAGGCGGCTCGGACCGTGATCGAGGCCGCCGAGGGGGCCGGTGACCAGGCTTCGGCCGACCTGGCTGTACGGCGCATCGAGATCCACGAGAAGAATGCCTGGATGCTGCGCAGCCACCTGGAGTAGGCGGGGATGACGGGCCTGCTCGAGGGCAAGTCTGCGCTGCTGACCGGCGCGGCTTCGGGAATCGGGAGAGCGTCGGCGCTGGCCTTTGCGCGCGAGGGGGCCCGCGTCATCGTGGCCGACGCCGACGAGGCGGGCGGCCAGCAGACCGCGTCCGCCATCGGCGAGTCGGGCGGCGAGGCGCGCTTCGTGCGCGTCGACGTGGGCGTGGAGGGCGAGGTGGAGGCCATGGTGCGCCTGGCGGTCGAGGCCTACGGAAGACTCGACTGCGCCCTCAACAACGCGGGCATCCTCGGCGCCGGGGGGCCGCTCCAGGACATCGCGCTCCCGGACTGGAGCCGGACCCTGGCGGTCAACCTCACGGGCGTCTTCCTGTGCATGAAGCACGAGCTGCGCGTGATGCAGGGGCAGGGAAGTGGCGCGATCGTGAACGTGTCGTCCGGCGCCGGGCTGGTGGCCACGCCGGGCCTGGCCCCCTACTGCGCCACCAAGCACGGCATCCTCGGCCTGACCAAGACGGCCGCCGTGGAGAACGCGCGCACGGGCGTGCGGGTCAACGCCATCTGCCCGGGCAGTATCGACACGCCCATGCTGCAGGGCGCCATGGCGGCCGATCCCCGGGTGAAGAAGATGATCCTGGCGGGACAGCCGGGTGGCCGCCTCGGAACGCCGGAAGAAGTGGCCGAAGCGGCGGTCTTCCTCTGCTCGGACCGCGCCTCGTTCGTGACCGGCGAGTCGATGCTCGTCGACGGCGCGTCCGTGGCGCGTTGAGCGGGCCGTGAAGTTCGCCGCCTCGCTCGCCTTCAGCGATCCCACCCACTACTGCGAGCTGGCGCGCGCGGCCGAGGAATCGGGCTGGGATGCGCTCGTGCTCTCCGACCACGTCGTGCACCCCGAGAAGATCGAGACGCCCTACCCCTACACGGCGGATGGAGCGCCGCGCTGGCAGGCGCCCGCGCCCTGGCCGGACCCCTGGGTCTCCGTCGGCGCGATGGCCGCCGTGACCCAGCGCATCCGCTTCTTGACGGGCATCTACGTGCTTCCGCTGCGGAACCCCTTCCTGGTCGCCAAGGCGGTCGGCACGGCGGCCGTGCTCTCCGGCGACCGGGTCAGCCTCGGCATCGGTGTGGGTTGGATGAAGGAGGAGTTCGACCTCCTGGAGCAGGACTTCCGCGGGCGCGGACGGCGAGCGGACGAGATGATCGAGGTGCTGCGCAAGCTCTGGGCCGGTGGCATGGTGGAGCACCACGGCCATTTCTACGACTTCGGGCGGCTCCAGATGAGCCCGGCGCCGCGCGGCAGGATCCCCATCTACGTGGGCGGCACCTCCGAGGCGGCCTTGCGGCGCGTGGGCCGGGTCGGCGACGGCTGGGTGTCGGACCTGCACACGGCGGAGGAGCTGAAGCAGATCGTCGAGCAGCTGCGCGTGTATCGCGCCGAGTACGGCCGGGCCGACGAGCCGCTGGAGGTGGTCGCGGCTTGTAGCGACGCCTTCGACGTGGACGGCTTCCGCCGGCTCGAGGAGATCGGCGTGACCCAGCTGCTGACCATGCCCTGGCTCATGTACGGGGGCTCCACCGAATCCCTCGACGACAAACGCGACGGACTGCGCCGCTTCGCCGACGACATCATCAGCAGGCTGCGCTGAAGATTCCCAGGAAGAGGCGTCAGAAGTTCACTCCCGCGGGAACTCGCGATACGGCCGACCGGAGGCCAGCTGCTTCTCGATCTCGGGTTTCAGCTCGAACGCCTTCCCGTCGTGTTCCGCCACGGTCGGTTCGCGATCCTCCGCTCGGCGCCGCCCAGCTTGTCGGACTGCGAGTCTGAGCGGGCTCCGGCCGGGGACAGCGTCGGAAGGATGCGCTACACGGAGAGAACCCCGGGAATTGATCGGTCCGGATGACGGCGCCGAGCGAACTCTTCTGGCGACTGCTGGGCAACGTGCGCCCCCGCGAGCGCTCCCGCTTTCTGTTCTTCGCGGGCCTCTCGACGCTGGTCAGCCTGGCGCAGACGCTGGGACTCGCGGGCTCGGAAGCGCTCTTCCTGGCGCGCTTCGGAGTCTCGGTCCTCCCCGAGACGTTCATCCTGGCCTCCCTGGTCACAGTCGTCGGCTCGCTGGCCTACGCCACCCGGGTTGGCTCCGCGCGCAACGACTCGCTGTTCGCGCAGATGCTGCTGGGCTGCGGGCTCGCGCTCGGCGGCGCTGCGTTCGCGGTCGCCAGTGGTTCGACGTGGGTGGTCCTGGCGCTGGTCTGCTTCTTCTACCTCACACAGGCCGTGTTCGTGAACCACTTCTGGACCTTCGCCGGGGACTACTTCGACACGGTGACGAGCAGGCGGCTCTTCCCGCTCTTCACGATCGGCGCGAGTCTCGGCGGACTGCTGGGCGGCACCCTCACCCTGCTCGTCGTGCGGCTCACCGGCGCCGCCGGCCTGATCCTCGGCTGGGGCGCTCTGCTGCTGTGCGCGGCGCTGATGCTGCGCCTCGGGCGCCGGCGACTGCGCCGCTGGGGACCGCTCGAGCTGGAGGAAGCGGACGAGACCTCGGTCGAGAGCATGCGCGGCGCCGTCCGCTACCTGAGAGCATCCTCCCTGGGCCGCTGGCTGGCACTCTCGGTGCTGGCCATGATGCTGGCGCTGTTCGTCGCCCAGTACCTCTACTCCGACCTCTTCGCCCGCCGCTACCCCGACTCCGCCGACGACCTCGCCGTCTTCTTCGGCATCTATCTGGCCGCCACCAACGCCATCGAGATCCTCGTCGAGGCGAAGATCACCCAGGCGGTGATCCGGCGCTGGGGGGTCGCCACGGCGAACCTGATCCATCCCGTGCTCACGCTCGCGAGCTTCGCCGGTCTGGCGTTTCGCTACGGCTTCGTCTCGGGGATGGCGGCGCGCGCCAACCGGGAGCTCATGGAGAACTCGTTGGCGGGACCCCTGCGCTCGCTGGTCTACAACGCCATGCCCCAGCGCTTCCGCGGTCGCACGCGCGCGTTCCTGGAGGGCATGGTGGTGTACGCGGCGATGGCCCTGGCGGGACTCGTCGTCCTCGTACTGGGCAGACCGGAACCTCCAGTGCTGTGCGCCGCAGGCGCCGCCATCTCGGTGCTCTACCTGGGCGCGAACCTGAGGACCCGACGGGCCTACCTGGAGGAGATCGTGGCGCAGCTGCGCGCGGGCCGCTTCGACCCCGCCGAGCTCGGCGGTGAGCTGGGCGGCTGGGAGGCGTCGCGCCTGGGCGAGCTGTTTGCGCAGCTTCTGCCCCGGGAAAGCGGCCGGCCCTCGCGCTCGCTGCTGGATCTGATCCCGCTGCTGGCCGAACGCGGCATCGCCCGGCCCCTGATCCGGGCGGCGTCGCACCCGAGTGCAGAAGTCCGCCGCGTCGTCGTGAAGTCGCTGGCCGGCGCTCGCGACCTGGAGAACAGGCGCGTGTTCGAGCGGGCGCTCGGCGATTCCGACGCGGGCGTCCGGCTCGCTGCGCTGCGCGGCCTGGCGCGGCCGGGCGGGGACTCCGCCAGCTTCGCTCCGCTGCTCGAGGATCCCGATCCGCGCGTACGGGCGGAGGCCGCCTCGCGAGCGGGTCCCGAGGGCCTTGCGATCCTCGAGCACATGCTCCACTCGCCGGTGACGGCGGATGCGGTCGCTGCGCTCGCCCTGGCGCCGGCCTCGCTGCTGCCCGCGGTGCGCGCCCGGACTGGTGACAGCGACGCGGCGGTTCGCGCAGCGGTCCTCGAGTGCATCACGCGGGTCGCGGCCGCGCCGCTCGGAGCCGACGAGATCCAGCCACTGCTGCGGGATCCCGATGTGAGGGTGCGACGCGCGGCCCTCCAGCTCCTGGCCGTGGGCAACGACCGGGCCGCGCGCCGCGCGCTCGCCGATGCCCTGGCGGATCCGGCCCCGGCGGTGCGCTCCGCCGCGGTCGCCGCGCTCGACGGGGCGTCCGACGACGATCTGGATCTCGTCGCGCCGCACCTGCGCAGCGACGGCGTCCAGGCGATCGAGGCGCTGCGGGTGATGGCGGGCGCCGGCAGCCGGCGCCGCGAGCTCCTCTCCATCGAGCTTCGCCACCACGCGGAGGAGCTCTGGCGCGACATCGCCGCGTACCGGCTGCTGCCGGCCGGCGCGGACCTCGACGCGCGGTCGCTGAGGGTCGCGCACGAGGACTCGATGGGGCGTCACGTCAGACTCGCCTTCCTGATCCTCGGTCTGCTGGAGGACCCGGCCGTCATCCGCAAGGTCGAGCGGGCCCTCCGCCTCGGCACCGAGCGGGCGCGGGGCAACGCGCTGGAGGTGATCTCGAACTTGGGAGACCGCGCGGCCGCGAGCCTGCTCGAGCTGGCGCTCGACAAGGGTCCGGTCACGGACCGCTTGCCCGAGGCGGCCCGCTTGGTTGCACTGCCCGCGGACACGGACGAGGTTCTCGACAGATCGCGTCGCTCGAGCGGGCGCTGGATGCGCAAGGCCCAGCGGGTGTTCGAAGCCGACCGCGAGGAGGCGCTGGAGATGGAGCGAATCCTGGCCCTGAAGCAGGTCCCCCTCCTCGCGAACCTGAGCCTCGATCACCTGGAGGCCATCAGCCAGGTCGCGCGCGAGCTCGAGTTCCTGCCCGGCGAGGTCATCCTGCGCGAGGGCGAGCAGGGCGACGAGCTTTACCTGATGATCCAGGGAGAGGTCCGAATCCTCAAGGATTTCGCGACCCCGAACGAGCGGCTGCTGCGCACCCAGTCCGGCGTGGGCTACTTCGGCGAGATGGGGGCGCTGGCCGAGGCGCCCCGCACGGCCACGATCGTGGCGACCCGCCGCTCCACCCTGCTCTGCCTGGACGGCGCGAGCTTCCGCGAGCTGATCCACCAGATGCCCGAGATCTCCTTCGAGATCTTCCGGGTCCTGATCGCGCGCCTGCGCGACGCAGAACGGTGATTCCGGGCGCCGTGGGCTCCGCACCTTGCGCTCTGGCCACCAGCGCCCCATCCTTCCGAGTTGGGGGGAAATCGGTTGATCACGACCTCGCTGTCCGCCGTGATCGGCGCCAAGCGGGAGCGCGTGTGGCGTGCCCTGACCGTCCCGGACGAGGTGCTCCGCTGGGACGACCGGGTGATCACGCTGCTGGACCCGGCCACGGACTATCCCCGGGCCGGCCAGCGCGTGCGCTGGACGTATCGGATCGGCAAGATCTCGCTCACGCTGCGGGATGCTCCGGTCGAGGTGGTACCCCCAGAGCGGCTGCGAACGGCCCTTGCGCTGGGCCCAATCCGGTTCGACGCCGCCTACACGCTCGCGGACGAAGTCGGAGACACCAACCGCACGCGCTTCGCGGTGAAGCTCATCTCGTCCAACTCGGTGCCCGTGCTGGGCGCAGAGGTCGATCGCTTCGAGGTGCGCCGACTGGCGGCGGAGTTCCTGGACGCCAGGGTCCGCGCGATCCAGAGCTGGTGCGAGCGCAACCCCTAAAGCGCTGCTAGATGTGCAGCTCCTCCATCACCCAGCGCGCGGGGTCCTCGAAGCGATCGCGCGCCAGGGGTGACAGGTCGAACTCGCCGAAGGCGCCGTCCGCGATCAGGCCCGCCATGCCCCGGCCCACCGCGTAGGACTGCATCACTCCGCGACCCGTGAACGAGTGGGCCTCGAAGAGATTGGCGAAGCCATCCACCCTGCCCGCGATTCCGCTGCGATCCGGTGTCACCGCGTACAGACCCGCCCAGCCCCGCACGTGGCCGCAGCGCTCGAAGCTGGCGCAGCGGTGGGCCAGCCGCGGCCAGATCTCACGCTCGAAGAACTCCTCTCCGTCGTAGTCGAAGTCGTAGCCCGGCGCCTCTTGCGGAGTCGAGTAGCCGGCGAGCAGGTAGGGCCCCTCGGGATGGAAGTAGAGGCCGCTGGCGTCGACCACCATGCCCAGCTCGCTGAGCGAGACTCCCGGCGACAGGTCTTCCCGATGCACGGCGACCAGGCTGATCTGGCGGCGCACGGGCTCGGTCACGTCCGCGACGCCGATCTTCGCCGAGAACACGGGAGACCACGCGCCCAGGCAGTTGACCACGAGCTCGCATTCGATGCGTGACTCGCCCACCTGGACGGCGGGCGGCACGCGATGGGTGGTGAGGATCTCGCGCACCGCTCCCCCTTCGTCCGCGGCGCTACCTCGCTGGACCTCGGTCACGTCGACGGCCGCGACCCGGCGCAGGCTGCCCGCGGCCCCCGCCACCTTCCGGGTGACCACGCCCGAGACGTAGTGGCGGTTGCGAAAGACGACGCCCCGTCGCGCCGCTTCGGACCGGTACCAGGCGCGCACCAGGTTGGGATTGACCAGGCCGTCGCGGGGCGAGAAGGTGGCTCCCACGATCTCATCCAGGGAGCGGTCGAGAAGCGGAAACCGCCGCGTCAGCTCCGCCGGCGCCACGACCTCGACGCCCAGACCGCGCGAGTTCTGGAGCCGCAGCAGCTTCACGGCGCGGTCGTAGAGTTCGGAGTCGGCGTAGAGCCACAGGTAGCCCTGCTCGCGGAAGCCGAACTCCGCCCGGTGTTCGCAAAAGAAATCGAGCGTGGCGCGACAGGTGTCGATGTTCACGGCCTGCCACCAGGTCGCGCGGACGCCGCCGGCGTTGAGCTCGGACGACGCGTAGACTCCGGCGAGATCGAGGTCGACGACGACGACGCCGTCCACGCCGCGGTTCGCGAGCGCCCACGCGATGCTGGTTCCGATGATCCCCCCGCCCACGATCAGGACGTTGGCGCGGTCCGCCACGCGGCCAGCGTAGCCCAGCGTCGGCGCCCGCGTGGGCACGGCGGGTCGCAGGCGCGGCCGCTAGGATCGCAGCGATGCGGTGCAAGCGAGGCTGGCGGCCCGGGCGCGGCGGGGCGATCGCCGCGCTGTTCGCCCTCGTCTCGTGCGCGGCCAGCTCGTGGGAAAACGCGGTGCCGGCCGAGGCACCCGCGATGAGTTCCGAGCGCGTCGCGCGTGACGTCGCCTGGCTGGCCGACGACGCGCGAGAGGGCCGCGGCCCCGGCTCGGCGGGCCTCGCGGCGTCGGCCAGCTATCTGAGCGAGGGGTTTCGCGCGGCCGGCTTCGCCCCGGGCGGCGCCGACGGCTCCTACCTGCAGAGCTTCGAGATGACCGTCGCGCGGCGCGTCGCCCGTGCCCGGCTGCGGCTGGGCGACGAGGAGCTGCTGCGCGGCCGCGACTTCGATGTCCTGCTCTCGAGCCGGAACGGCCGGGTCCGCGCCCCGCTGGTCTTCGTCGGTTACGGCATCACCTCGACCGAAAGCGGTTACGACGACTACGCGGGAGTCGACGTCGGCGACCGCATCGCGCTGGTGCTCGACGACCGGCCCGGCGGAGAAACGAATCGGTTGGGCGGGGCGCTGGGCACCCAGTTCCTGAAGCGGGCCTACAAGGCGGTGAACGCGCGCCACCACGGCGCCGCGGCGCTGCTGCTGGCGCCGTCCAGCGCGGAGGCGACCGGGCTGCCCGCCGGCGCGGGGCGCGAGCTGGCCAACCCCGCGGCGGCACCGGGAGCGTCGGTGTTGCTCGCGGTGAGTCGAGCCGCGGCCGAGCGCATCGTCGACGCCGGAGGCGGAGCGAGCCTCGCTGAGCGCCAGCGGGCCATCGAGGCCTCGAATCGACCGGCCTCCGAGGTCCTGACCGACGTGCTGGTCGAGGTGGAGGTCGAGATCGAGCGCGAGCGGGGTGCCGTCGCCAACGTCGTGGCGATCCGCGAGGGCGTCGACCCGTCGTTGAAGGGCGAGGCCGTCGTGATAGGCGCCCATTACGACCACCTCGGCACCGGCCAGTTCGGAACTCTCGCCCCGGACCGCCGGGGTGAGGTTCACAACGGCGCGGACGACAATGCCTCGGGGGCGGCGGGTCTGCTGGAGCTGGCGCGCGCCTTCGGCGCGGCGCCCCCCACCCGTCGGACGCTGATCCTGGTGGCCTTCACCGGGGAAGAGACCGGCCTGATCGGCTCGCGCGAGTATCTGAAGAACCCGGTCGTCCCGATCGAGGACACTGTCGCGATGCTCAACCTCGACATGGTCGGCCGGTTGCGCGACGGCAAGCTGGTGGTCTTCGGCGTCGAGACCTCCCCCGCGTTTCCGCCCCTGGTACGGAGGGCCGCCGCCGGCGCGCCCCTCGAAGTGAGCCTCACCGAGGGCGGCTACTCGCCGTCCGACCAGACGAGCTTCTACGCGAAGGACGTCCCGGTGCTGTTCTTCTTCACCGGAAGTCACGGCGAGTACCACACCCCGGACGACGACTCCCAGCTCATCAACGCCGAGGGGGAGATCGAGGTGCTCGGAGTCGTCTACCGGGTGGCGCGGGCGCTGCTCGACGCCCCGGCGCGCCCCCAGCTGGTCGCGGGCGCGGCCCCTGCCGGCGGCGGCGGCCGCGGCTACGGCCCCTACCTCGGCACCGTGCCCGACTTCGCCGGTGAGCCCGGCCGCGGCGTTCTGCTCCAGGGCGTGCGGCCCGAGAGCCCGGCGGCCACCGCCGGCCTGCGCGCCGGCGACCGGCTGGTCGCCTTCGATGGAGCCCCGATCGCGAACCTCGCGGAGTTCGCCGCGCTGCTCTTCAGCGCGCGTCCCGGCCAGCAGGTCGAGATCGTCGCGATCCGTGACGGGCAGCGCATCGTCACCCAGGCGACGTTGGGTCAGCGCCGCTGATGATTGCGGTGGTGGGAGCGGGCTCCGTCGGCCTCGTGGTCGGCGCCCGCCTCGCCCGAGCCGGAGAGGACGTCCTCTTCGTCACTCGCGGACCCGAGGCGGCGTTGCGCATCGAGAGCGAAGGCGTCCGCATCCGATACCCGAGCACCGGAGAGAGCTGGCGCACACGGGCGCGCGCCGTCACCGCCGACCGGGTCGGCGCCGAGGACGTCCAACGGGGCCCCCTGCTCTTCTGTGTTCGATCCGCCCACACCGAAGCGGCCGCGCGCGCTCTGGCTCGCTCGGCCCCGGCGGCCACGGCCGTGAGCATGCAGAACGACGTCGACAACGAGGCGCGGCTGGCGCAGCACTTCGGCCGCGTGATCGGGGTCGCGGTGCGTCAGACCTGCACGCGCACGGCGCTCAACGAGGCGGTGAGCCTGGTCGGGGGGCGCCTCGCGATCGGTGCGCACCCCGAGGGCGGAGGCGAGGACGTGGAGCAGCTCGCCGGGCGCCTGCGCGCCGCCGGTTACGACGTGGGTGCTTCACAGCGCATCGCCGAGGACAAGTGGCTCAAGCTGTGCGTGAACCTGACGAGTGCTCCCAACGCCCTGATCCGTCGCGTCGACCACACGGCGCCGGAGTTCGTCGAGATCAAGGTGCGACTTCTCGAGGAGGCGAAGGCGGCTCTGGAAGCGGCCGGCGTCACGGCCCGCTCGTGCGACGGACGCGATCGCTCCCTGGACGACGAGATCGCTCATCACCGGGAATCGCTGGCGCTCGGTTCCAGCGCGCGGCACCTGCCCGTCTACAACCAGGTGTGGTCCGCCCTGCGTCACGGCGGGCCGGTCGAAGCCGACGCCTACCACCGCCGGATCCTCGACCTGGCGGCCGCTCACCGCCAGTCGGCGCCAGTCAACGAGCGGGTCCTCGCCGCCCTCGAGCGCGCCGTGAGCGAAGGCCTCGGACCCGAGAGCCTGGGCGCCGCGCAAATCCTCGCAGAGGCGTGAGCCGAGCCGGGTTCGTGCGGCCTCGGTGTACAATGAGCCCGGGGGATTCCCTTCGGCACCGGTCGGGCGGGCCGCGAGGCGCGAGGTGAGGGCAGATGCAGGTCGAGCGCTGGGACGTGAACCGGGACGGTCGGCTCTCGGAAGGGGCGCTGCGACAGAAGCTCGAGAAACGGGGTTACCAGGTCTCGCGCTACGTGTACCCACCCGGCACGGTCTTCCCCGAGCACGATCACGCCGTCGACAAGCTCGACGCGGTCGTGTCCGGGCGTTTCCGGATGGCGATGGGGAACGAAGAGGTCGTGCTCGAAGCCGGTGACTGCCTGACCGTGCCGCGGGGTGCCGCGCACAGCGCCGAAGTGGTGGGCGACGAGCCCGTGGTGAGTCTGGACGCCGTCAGGGCGTAGTCCCCAGCCGGGGCGATGCAGTCGCCCCTCGAGACCCGGGGGCGCGCGGCGTCGCCCGGCAAAGGAGACCGGATGGATCGTTACCTCGCTGTGTACTCGGACCGGATCTACGCATCGTTGCGCATCGTCGTGGGGCTGCTGTTCGCGTTCCACGGCGCCCAGAAGCTGCTGGACTGGCCCACGCCCGGGCCGGATCCGCTGCCCGCCCTGATGATCGTCGCCGGTCTGGTCGAGCTGGTGGGGGGCGCGCTGGTCGCCGCGGGCCTGTTCGCGAGCTGGGCCGCATTCATCTGCAGCGGGCAGATGGCCGCGGCCTACTTCATGGCCCACTTCCCGAACGGCTTCTTCCCGATCGTGAATCGGGGCGAGCTGGCCGTCCTCTACGCCTTCGTGTTCCTGTACATCGCCGCACGCGGAGCCGGTCCCTGGAGCCTCGCCCCGCGCGGCGCGGCTGGCTAGCAGCGAGCGGCAGGCGGGCCCCCGCCAGGTTCGCCGGGCGGAGTTTCCGCAGACTATCCGGAGTCCCGCTTCGACGCGTCGCTCTTGCGCTGCGCGAAGAAGTCGCGGATCGCGTCCAGGTTCTCCGGGGAGCCGAGTCTGCGCTGGAACACCTCGTCCTCGCGGGCGCGGGCGGCGCGCACGGCGTCGGCGCGGGTGGCGAGCAGCAGCCGCTTCGTGTCGCGCAGGGCACCGAGGGGATGGCCAGCGATCCGGGCGGCAAGCTCCCGCAGCGCCGGCAGCAGCACGTCGGGGGGCAGCTCGCGCGTCGCCACCCCGATCTCCACCGCCCGTGCCGACGTGATCCAGTCGCCGGTGAAGAAGATCTCGGCGGCTCGCTGATCGCCCACCACGCGCGGCAGCAGGTAGCTGCTGGCCGCCTCGGGAACCACGCCCAGGGCGACGAACGGCGCGCGCAGCCTCGCCCCCTGCGCGATGTACACCACGTCGCAGTGCAGGAGGATGGTGAGCCCGAGACCCACGCCCACCCCGTTCACGGCCGCGAGCAGCGGCTTGTCGAAGCACGCCACGCGCTCGATGCAGGCGGGGAAGCCGTGCTCGCTGCTCTGCGCGGCCCGCGCCATCTCCGAGAGGTCCTGGCCGGCGGTGAAGGCGCTGCCGGCGCCGGTCAGGACCACCGCCCGCACGCCGTCGTCGTCCGCCGCCGCGGCGAGCGCTTCGGTCAGGTCGCGGTAGAGGCGATTGTCGAAGGCGTTGCGCGCCTCGGGGCGGTTCAGGACCAGGGTGCGCACGGCGCCTTGCGTTTCCTCGATCAGCGTCTCCCGTTTCACGAAGCGGCCGCCTCCACGCTCTCCCGGACGATCTCCAGCAGGCGCTCGAGATCGCCGTCGGGAATGTTCAGTGCGGGCGTGATGTAGACCACGTCTCCGAGCGGCCGCAGGTAGGCGCCGCGCTTGCGCGCCTCCTCGTACACGCGCCAGCCGGCCTCCGCCAGGTAGTCCGGGTCAGCTGCCGCTGAACTCCGCTCGGCTTGGCCTCGCTGCGCGCCCGGCGGGCTTGCCGCTGAACTCCGCTCGGCTTGGCCTCGCTGCGCGCCCGGCGGGCTTGCCAGGTCCAGGGCTCCGATCATGCCGATCGAGCGGGCACGCGCGACGCCGGCAAGCTCCCCCATCGCGGTGAACGCGCGGGCGATGCTCTCCGCCTTGATCTTCGCCTTCTCCAGGATCCGCTCCTCCTCGAAGACGCGCAACACTTCGAGGGCCACCGCCGCGCCGAGCGGGTTTCCGCAGAAAGTGTGGCCGTAGTAGAACGCGCGCTCCTCCCCTCCCAGGAAGCCCTCGAAGATGCGTTCGGTGGTGAGCGTCGCCGCCATGGGCAGCATCCCGCCGCTGAACCCCTTGGCGGTGCACAGCATGTCCGGAGAAACCCCCGCGTGCTCACACGCCCACATCGGACCCGTTCTCCCGTAGCCCGTGAACACCTCGTCACAGACGAGAAACAAGTCGTGCCGGTCGCACAACTCGCGGGCGGTGCGCAGGAACGCGGGAGCGTAGATCTGCATGCCCGCCGCCCCCTGCACGACGGGCTCGAGCACGACCGCGGCGAGCGTGTCTGCGTTGTCCTCGACGGCCGCGGTGAGGGCGTCGAAGGCCGACTGGGCGCTGGCGGGCTCGCGGGGCGAGGGCACGTGAATGCAGTCGAGCAGCACGCCGGCAAAGGGCTGCCGAAACAGCTCCAGCCCGCCCAGCGCCGTCACGCCCAGCGTCTCGCCGTGGAAGGCGTCTTCGAGGGCCACGAAGCGGCGCCGCTCCGGGCGACCGTTCTGGGCCCAGTACTGCAGCGAGAGCTTCATGGCGACCTCGACGGCCGTGGATCCGTCGTCGCTGAAGAAGGCGTGCTCGAGCCCCGGCGGCGCCACCCCGCACAGCGCCTCGGCGAGCTCGGCGGCGCCGGGGTGGGCGATTCCCGCCAGCGCCGTGTGGCTGAGCGCTTCCGACTGCCTGCGCAGCGCGGCCACCAGGCGCGGGTGGTTGTGCCCCAGCGTCGACGTCCACCAGGAGGCGTTGCCGTCGATGTAGCTGCGGCCGTCGGCGTCTTCGATGCGCGATCCCTGCGCCCGAACCACCACCAGCGGATCGACTCGCTCGCGGTAGTTCTGCATCGCAGTGTAGGGATGCCACACCCGCTGCTTGTCGAGGGCGACGATGCGCGCGCGTTCCCGGGGCGGCGTCTTCAGAGCACCAGCTCGGCGAGCATTCGCAGCGCCTCGGGCTGGCGGGCCCCGATCATCATCGACGTCACCGGGGATTCCCTCCAGGCCGCCAGCCGCTCTGCGATCCGCTCCGCGGGGCCGACCAGCGCGATCTGATCGACCAGCTCGTCCGGCACCGCGGCCGTGGCCTCGGCCTTCTTGCCGTCCAGGTAGAGGTCCTGGATCTGCGCCGCCGCGCCTTCGTAGCCCAGGCGCTTGGCGTAGTCGTTGTAGAAGTTCTTGCCGCGGGCTCCCATCCCCCCTACGTAGAGCGCCATCATCGCCTTCACGGGCATCCGACACTTCTCCAGGTCGTCTCCCAAGATGCAGGTGACGAAGGGAGCGATATCGAAGTCGGCCCTGGTCTTGCCGCCACCCGCGCTGGCGATCCCCTCGTCGACCGGCCCCTCGATCAGGTCAGCTCGCTCGGGATTCATCCAGACCGGGAACACGCCGTCCGCGACCTCGCCGGAGCAGGCCAGGCCCTTCGGGCTGATGGCGGCGGTGTAGATCTTCATGTCGCGGCGCCCGTGCAGGATGCTCTTGAGCGGCTTGCCCAGGCCGGTGGCGCCGTCGCCCATGTAGGGGATCTGGTAGTGGTAGCCCTTGTGCTCGAGGCGGGCCTCGCGCGCCAGGATCTGGCGAACGATCGTCACGTATTCGCGGGTCCGGGTGAGCGGCCTCCCGTAGGGGACGCCGTGCCAGCCCTCGACCACCTGGGGACCCGACGGTCCGAGACCCAGGATGAAGCGGCCGCCGGAGAGGGCGTCCAGGGTCATGGCCGTCATGGCGGCCATGGCCGGCGTGCGCGCCGGCATCTGGATGATCGCGGTGCCGAGTTTGATCTTGGAGGTGTTCGCACCGATGTACGCGAGCGGTACGATCGCGTCGTTGCCGTAGGCCTCGGCGGTCCAGACCGAGTCGTAGCCGAGTGATTCGGCCTCCCGAATCAGGTCGAAGTCGATGGACATGGTGGGGCCGAACTGGCCGGCCAGCAGGCCGAGTCGCATGGCGGGCTCCTCTCTCGCCCGGCGCGCGGGCGGTCTGCCATCATATCGAATCGCGCCGGTCCCCGGAGAGCCGGTCGGACGCGCCGCTCACTCCTCCACGGGCGTGGCATCGAGGGGAAGCTCGATGGTGAAGGTCGTGCCGCGCCCGGGCCGGGAGGAGACCGCGATCCGCCCCCCGTGGCGCTCGATGATGCCGTGCGAGAGCGAGAGACCCAGCCCCGTGCCCACGCCCACCGGCTTGGTGGTGAAGAAGGGGTCGAAGATCCGGCTCTGGGTCTCGTCGGGAATCCCGGGGCCGTCGTCGTAGAACTCGAGCCTCACGCCTCCCGCGGTCGGCCGCGTGCGGACGCGGATCTCACCCTCCCGCTCGATCGCATCGCACGAGTTCATCAGCAGGTTCAGGAAGACCTGGTTCAGCTGGCCCGGATAGCAGCGCACGCGGGGCAGATCGCCGTAGTCCCGCTCGACCTTGATGGCGTTCTTGAAGCGCGGCTCCATCAGCGCCAGCGTGAGATCGAGCTCCTCGTGGAGGTCCGCATCCTGAAGCTCCGCCTGGTCCATGCGCGAGAAGGTGCGCAGGTCCTGGACGATCTTCTTGACCCGCTCCGTCCCCTCACGGCTGCGCATCAGCAGCTTGCTGATCGCCTCGCGAACCCGCTCGGTATCGGACTCGGTCCGCTGCCCCTCGATCAGCTTCTTCACGTACTCGTCGAGGAGCTGCAGGTTCGCGTGCACGAACCCGATAGGATTGTTGAGCTCGTGGGCCACCCCGGCGACCAGCTGGCCGAGCGACTTCATCTTCTCGGCCTGGGTGAGCTGAGCCTGGGTCTCGCGCAGCTCGCGGGTGCGTTCGTCGACGCGCGCCTCCAGCGTCTCGTTGAGCTTCGCGATCTCGTCGAAGGCCTTGGCGTTCTCGATCGCGATCGAGCTCTGGTTGGCCAGTGTGCGCAGCAGCAGCCGATCGTCGCGAACCAGGAGATCTCCGGAAAGCTTGCGGCCCACCGCGATCACACCCAGCAGGTCGACACCGTAGAGAATCGGCACCAGCAGCTCGACCTCGAAGGTGTCGAAGACGTCCCGGCACAACTCGCGACTCTCCAGGTCGGGCTCGTCGTCGAAATCTCCCCGCGAGAGCTCCTCGCGGCGCATCCACAGCTGCTTCCAGATCGGATGGTAGGAGGGGATCTGGGTACCCTGGCTCTCGGCTTCCCAGTCGCCGCGGAACGCCATGGGCCGCAGCACCTTCTCCTCGTCGTCTACCAGCAGCACCATGGCGCGTTCGACGCCCATGGTGTCGGTGAGGGCGATCAGGATGCGGTCCGCGATCTCGTTCAGCGACAGCATCGAGACCATGGCTTCCGAGATCTCTCGCACCGCCTCCCTATAGGCGGCCCGGTCGCGGTCGAAGAAGCGGTCCACCAGGCTTTGCAGCCGGCTGCGCACCGGGTTGAAGGCGAGAATCGCCAGGAACAGGAACGCCACCTTGGCCCATTCGGCCCGCACGCCGAAGCGGGGGGCGACGCTGTCGGCCGAGATGATGGCGATGGCGAAGACGCCGGTGACGGCGAGGGTGGCGATGCCGTGCGCCGCCGAAGACTTCGCCACCGCGCGGATCTCGAAGAGCTGGCGCCGCACGATGCCGACGCCCACGGCCACCGGGAAGATGAAGACCCAGAGCAGGGCGAGGTAGAACGGGAAGGGCCTCTGCAGCAGCCACTCGCAGATCAGCACCAGCAGCACGGGCACGAAGCTCACCACCGCGCCGAAGAACATCACGTCGGCCCGGTCGCGGAGCGCTCCTTCCCGGTGCCGATGTCGCTCGACCCCGGCGATGACCAGAGAGCCGACGAAGAGCGACATCACGAACACGAAGGTGGCCTGGGCGCACAGGCCGGTGGGAAGGCCGAGCGGCTCTTCGAGCAGCTGTGCCGCGATCAGCACCGCCGCGACCCCGTACGGGACCATCTGGATGCGCCGGTGGCGCACGATCCAGCCGGGCTCGATGGGGTAGAGGGTGAAGAGGTGGAAGGTGGTCGCTCCGATCAACGGCATGTTGATCAGCAGGCGCGGCCAGACCCATGGGATGAAGTCGGTCTGCATGGTGCTGGCGAGCTGGACCGACATGGTCGAGCAGAAGAGCAGCAGCGCCCACGACTCGGCGCGGCCGGGTTTGAGCCACCAGACCGCGCTGCCGGTCCCCAGGTAGATCACGGCGATCAACAGCAGCAGGGCGTGGAGCACCACCACCGCCGGGGTCACCGCCCAGCCGGCGGGCTCGGGGGCGAGCGCAACCCGCAGGCGGCTGCCGTCGGGCTTCTCGATCAGGTACGTGTTGGGGACGCCCTCGCGCAGCCAGCCGACCCCCCGCATGGCGGCCCGGTAGAACGGAACGCCGTCCACCTCGAGGACCCGATCCGACGGCGCCAGGCCGGCCTCGGCAGCGCTGGGGCTCACCTCGTGGATGAACGCCACGGCGCCCATCCGCGCGTCCGTGAAGGGGTAGTAGAGGCGGCTCTCGGGATCGCGCAGCGCGGAAACCGAGGCGAGGATCCCGAGCAGCGCCCAGCCCACGGCCAGGGTGGCGGTAGCTCGGCGCAGGCGGCGGGTGGACGTCGGGTTCATGGTGCTCCCGGCACCCACCGGATGCTAGGCGGCGGGCGAGGGTGCTGTCAAAGCGGCGCTGGGCGGGCCGGAGGAGCGCCCGTCAGCGGCTGGCGGGGCCGGGCTGGGGCTGCGGATCCGGCGGCGAGCCGTAGTTGTAGCCGGATCCGTTGAGCACGATCACCTGCTCGGTGCGGCCCGAGGCACGCCGGGCTCGCGCCCGCTCGCTCAGCCGCTGCCGGAGCTGGCTCCAATCCACCGTGGGGTGGGCGGGGGCCTCCCGGCAGGCGGGCCCGTCCGCGGTGACCGGCAGCGGGGCCGCGGCAACCCGCTCCCCGTTGCGGACCACCCTCACCCCGTGCGAGCCGAACGCCAGGGCGGCCAGCACGATCAGCCAGCCAGCGACGTTTCGCGCTGTCAGCGAAGGTCGCATGGTCGCCTCCGTGGTACTCTGCCCTTCCCGCTCCCTTGTCATCGACCGGTCGGAGGGGGGTCTTGACGCCGTCCCCCCGGAGCGGGGGGCGCAGTTTCGAGATTCCTGCCGGCCCGCTGCCGGACCGCTGCCGACGCGGGTACCGCCGCGCGACTTCGACGCGGAGGCCAACATGCACCTCGTCACCTTCGAGCGCCGGGAGCCCCGCGACGCCTCGGAGCGCGACGATCGGCGCCTGTCGTCGATGGCCGACGAGGCGCTCGGCTTCGAGACGCTCGAGCCGCTGCGACCGGGCGCGCGTCGACTCGGAGCCGTCGTCCAGCTGGGCCGGCACGCGGGCTTCGTCGTGGACCTGAATCGCGCACTCGCCATCAAGCTCGCCTTCGAAGACGTCGGGGCCCCGGAAGCCGAGGCCGAGTCCCAGCTCCCCTGCGAGATGCTGGCGTTCCTGCGCCGCCTGCCCCTGTCACTCGAAGCGGCGCACGCGGCGCTGGCTTTCGCCGTCGACGCGCTCGAGCGCTACGACGGACCCGACCTGCTCAGAGCGGGCGTGGTGGAGCCGCTGCGCAGGCTGCACCTCTGCGCACCCGTGCCCCGTCCGGGCAAGATCATCGGTGTCGCGCGGAACTATCCCGATGGCGGCGAGCCGGGCGCGCGGCCGGGGGAGCCCGCGCTCTTCCTCGAGGCGCCCTCCGCGGTGATCGGACCGCAGGACGAGATCGCGTTGCCTCCGGCCGCCGAGCGCGTCGACTACGCGGGAGCGCTCGCCGTCGTGATCGGCGCGCGGACGCGGCAGGTGTCTGCCGAGCAGGCCCTCGGCTGCGTCGCCGGCTACTGCGCCGCCAACGACGTCTCCGCCCGCAACTTCGAGCGCGCGCGCGGACAGCACTTCATCGGCAGGTCGTGCGATACCTTCGCGCCGCTGGGCCCTGCGCTGGTGACGGCGGACGAGATCTCCGATCCCCAGGACCTGGGCATCCGCACCGCGCTCTCGGGCGAGCTGGTCCAGTCGGGGCGCACCAAGGAGATGTCGTTCCCGATCGTCGAGCTGATCGCGTTCGCATCCGCGCTGATGACGCTCGAGCCGGGGGACGTGCTTCTCACCGGGACGCCCGCCGGCGTGGGCGCGGCGCGTACGCCAGCGCGCTGGCTGCGGGATGGAGACGTCGTCGAGGTGGCGATCGAGCGGGTGGGCCGTCTGCGCAACTACGTGCGCGGGGAGCGCTCGTCCGCGGCCGGTGCGTAGCGGATCAGCACCCGCGTGCCGTCGGCGAAGCCGCTGCGGAAGCGCTCCCGCCAGCGGCCGATCTCCTCCGGGTACTTGCGCTGGTAGACCTCGAGCAGCCGCTCGAGCAGCGCCTCCTCCCGAGCTACGGCGGCGCGCGCCTCGAAGCTCGGGCCGGAGCGAAACGCCTCGTTGCGGCCGACCACCCGCTTCCAACGGCCGTAGTCGCCGACCCACAGGCGCGCACGCTCGAGTCCGCGGTCCAGGCTGCGGGCCTTCCAGCTCTCGGCACTGGTGATCAGAACGACCGACCCGTCCAGCCAGCCGTACCAGACCTCGCCGTGGCACGCGCTCTCCCGACCGTCCGAGCGCAGCGGCGAGACGTAGACGAAGGGGCTCTTCTCGAGGGCCCGCGTCAGTTCCGGGGCCAGCGCCCCCGACCGGCGCTGCGGCGAGGCGGTCGCCGCGCCCGCCAGGCCCGCGGCGGGAGCCAGGAGTCCCGCCAGGCACGCACCCAGGAAGGTGCGGCGATCGATCAGATGCCCGACCCCTGCTCCTCGGCGGGCACGTGAATGCCGCACTCCCGGGTCTCCTCGCTCTCCCACCACCAGCGCCCGGCCCGCGGGTCGTCGGCGGGAGCGATGGCGCGCGAGCAGGGATCACAGCCCACCGACGGGTAGCCCTCGGCGTGGAGTCGATTGACCGGGACGTTGTGGGCCCGCACGTAGCTCCACACCCGGTCGCTGTCCCAGTCCGCGATCGGGTTGATCTTCAGCATGCCGTCGTGGGCCGCGTCGAACTCCAGCTTGGGCGTGTCCACGCGGGTCACGTTCTGCTCGCGGCGCAAGCCCGACACCCAGGCGTCCAGCCCCGCCAGGTAGCGGTTGAGGGGCTCGACCTTGCGGATCCGGCAGCACAGCTGGCGGTTCTCCACCGACTCGTAGAAGAGATTCGACCCCTTCTCGCGCACCATGGCCTCGACGTCCCGCGCGCGCGGCAGGAGCATCTCGACTCGCTTGTCGTAGCGGTCGCGCACGCGATCGATCAGGTCGTGGGTCGCCTGGGGCAAGCGCCCGGTGTCGAGCACGAACACCCGGGCGAGGGGCTCGATGCGGTGCATCACGTCGAGCAGCAGCATGCCCTCGGGCGCTCCGAAGGAGCACGCCAGCGCGATCCTCGGATGAAAATTCTTGAGTGCCCAGGTCAGGATTTCTTGTGGACCGAGCGATTCTGCCTCTCCGGACTCCACGAACTGAACTACCTGTTCCGGAAGAGATTTCTTCGAACGAGCCGCGGCTTCACTCATACTTGGCGGTCCAGCATACCCGACGTAACGGCTGACGCCAAACAAATCTTGACTACTAGGATCTGGATTTTCGCGCTACTCCAGCTGCTCTTCCACGCTGCGCACCTTGTCCTCCATGCGGATCGCCCGGTCGCGCCGATCGTCGATCTTGACCACCGCGCTCACGCGCTGCGCACCGGCTGCGAACACCGCCTGATGCATGCGCTGGATCAGGGCGAAGATCTCGGGGAGGTCGCCCTCGAGCGTGGTGAACATCGGGTCGAGCCGGTAGCGCACCCGGTCCTGCTCGCGCACGACGCGCAGCGCCGCCGCCACGTGCCGGCTCAGGCTCACTCCCTCTCCGACCGGCGAGATGCTCACTGCGACGATGGCCATGGCAAAACCTCCTCGCGTCGGCGCACCGCAGCGGGGTCGCGCACGCGCCGCGCCAGACTCTCGATCGTCTCGTTCAGGACCGGGTGAAGCACGCGCGCCGCGACGTCGCTCAGCGGTTCGAGCACGAAGGGGCGCTGGGCGAGGCGCGGGTGCGGGACCGCGAGGCCGGGCTCGTCGATCCGGAGCTCCCCGTAAAGCAGGAGGTCGAGGTCCAGGGTGCGGGCGGCATGGCGCAGCGGCCCCCGCTCGCGGCCGCGGGCCGCCTCGATCTCGAGCAGTCGCCGCAGCAGTACGCGCGGCGCGAGCGCTGTGCGCAGCCGCGCCACCGCGTTCAGGTAGCGCCCCTGCGGCGGCGGTCCGACCGGCTCGGTCTCGTAGACCGCCGAGACGGCCAACACGCCGATGCCTTCGGACGCGTGCAACGCGTCGAGGGCGGCGACCAGATGAGCCTCGCGCTCGCCCAGGTTCGAGCCCAGGGCGACGTAGACCCGGTCCTCGACACGCCGCCGGCGGGCGAGCGCGTCCGGCTGGACGGGCGCCTGCTCCATGGGCCGAATACTACAGCTACACTTCAAAAACGTGTCCGCAGACCCCACTCTTCCTCCCCGCCTGCGCACGAGCGTCCCCGGCCCGCGCTCGCGTGCACTCGCCGCCCGGCTGGCCCAGGTCGAATGCCGCAACACCACCGGCCTCGAGCCGCAGCCCCCCATCTTCTGGGAGCGCGCCGCCGCGGCCAACGTGTGGGACGTGGACGGGAACCGCTTCGTGGACCTCACGGCGGGCTTCGGGGTCGCCAACGCGGGCCACGCGCATCCGCGCGTGGTCGACGCCATCCACGAGCAGACCGAGCGCCTGCTCCACGCGATGGGCGACGTCCAGCCCGCCGCAGTCAAGGTCGAGCTGCTGGAGGCGCTGGTGCGCCGCTATCCGGGCGGGCTCCCGGCGCGCGCCTGGCTCGGATCGTCGGGCTCCGACGCGGTGGAGGCGGCCCTCAAGACGGTCCTACTGGCGACGGGCCGGGCGGGAGTGATCGCCTTCGAGGGGGCCTACCACGGGCTGGCCCTCGGCGCGCTCGACGCGACCTGGCGTCCCCAGTTCCGCGACCCCTTCGCGGCTCGCCTCCCCGGCGCCACGCGCTTCGCCCGCTTCGGAGACGCGGACGACGTGCGACGGCTGGCGCACTCCTCCGCTCTGCCGGTGGGTGCGGTGCTGGTCGAGCCCATCCAGGGACGCGGCGGCGAGCGGGTTCCGCCCGACGGCTTCCTCCGCGAGCTGCGCGCGCTGTGCGACGAGCAGAGCTGGCTGCTGATCGCGGACGAGGTATACACCGGTATGGGTCGGACGGGCCGTTGGTTCGCCTGCGAGCACGAGGGCGTGGTCCCCGACCTGTTGTGCCTGGGCAAGGGGCTGGCGGGGGGGATGCCCATCTCGGCCTGCCTGGGGCGCGCCGAGGTGATGGACGCCTGGCCGCCGTCGGACGGGGAGGCGCTGCACACCCAGACCTTCCTCGGCCACCCCCCGGGCTGCGCGGCGGCGCTCGCGACCCTGGCGGTCCTCGAGGAGGAGAAGCTCGTCGAACGCGCGGCGGAGAACGGCGCAATCGCACTCGAGCGGCTGCGCGGGCTGTTTGGGAATCGGCCCGGGGCAGTGGACGTGCGCGGACGCGGTCTGCTGCTGGCCGTGGAGTTCGACGGGCCCGCGCGGGCCGCGCGCAGCTGGGCCGCCGCCCTCGACCGCGGCGTCATCGCGCTCCTGTCGGGCGACGACGGGCGCGTGTTGTCCTTCACACCACCCCTCTCGATCGAGCGGGAGATCCTCGAGCTCGCGCTCGACCTGGTCGGGGAGGCCGCCGGGTGATGCGCGCCAGCCGCGGCGCGCCCGATCCCGCCCGGGCCGAGCTCGACGCCGAGATCCTCGACTGGATGCGCGAAGCGGAGTGGCGCGAAGACGAGGGGCGCTTCGAGCGGCTCGCGCTCGCGCTGTTCGCCTTCCAATTCGAGCACTGCGCGGCCTACCGGAGCTTCTGCGAGGGGCGCGGTCGCGCGCCGGGCCGGGTGCGCTCGTGGCGGGACGTCCCGCCGGTACCCAGCGGCGCCTTCAAGGAGCTGGCGCTGCGCTGCTTCCCGGCCGAGCGCACCGTCGTGAGCTTCCGCACCAGCGGCACGGCGACCTCCGCGCGAGGCGCTCTCCACCTCGACACGCTCGAGCTCTACGAAGGGTCTCTGCTCCCCAGCTTCCGCCGGCACCTGCTGCCGGATCTGCCGGCGGGCGAGCGCGTCCTGCTGCTGGTGCTGGCACCACCACCCGAAGAGGCGCCGGACTCTTCACTCACCCACATGTTCGCCGTCGCCATCCGCGAGCTGGGTGCGCCGGGGAGCGCCTTCCAGGTGAAGGCGGGCGAGCTCGCGGCGGATCGAGTGCTGCGCGACCTGCGCGAAGCGGAGGCCAGTGGCACGCCCGTCGTGCTGTGCGGCACCGCCTTCGCCTTCGTGCACCTGCTCGACGAGCTCGAGCGCCGCGGCGTCCGCGCAGCGCTTCCCAGCGGATCGCGCCTGATGGAGACGGGCGGATTCAAGGGCCGCTCGCGCGAGCTGTCGCGAGCGGAGCTGTACGCGGATCTGGCCGAGGCGCTCGGTGTGCCGGAGAGCCGCATGCTGAACCAGTACGGGATGACGGAGCTCGGCAGCCAGTTCTACGACTCCGTGCTGCTGCAGCCGGGCGAGCCGCGCCGCAAGCTGGCCCCGCCGTGGACGCGGGTCGCGATCGTCGATCCCCGCAACGGCGCAGGCGTGCGGGTCGGCGAAACCGGCGCGATCGTCGTCGTCGACCTCGCCAACACGGGCAGCGTCCTCGCCATCCAGACGGCGGACGTCGGTCGCGCGCTGCGCGACGGCTTCGAGGTGCTGGGACGCGAGCCGGGCGCCGAGCAGCGCGGCTGTTCGATCGCGGCGGACGAGCTGCTGCGCGCCAACCCGTGAAGCCCGACGCGATCGCCAGACGCCTCGCCGAGCTGCGCGAGGCCGGTGCCAAGCTACGGCGGCGCCCGGCGAGCGAGACCCTCGCCGCCCTCGAGCGCGTGCTGGACGGCTGGCGCGACGCCGACTCGCCCTGGCGGCGCAGCCTGGAAGCGGAGCTCCCCGAGGCCAGCGGCTTCTCGGCCGCCACCGTGCGCGAAGGACTGGCGCGCGGCCTGACGAGCTGGAGCGGGGCGGCGCTGCGGGAACTCGTCGAGCGCGAGATCGGCCCCGCCGAACGCCTCGATGCGGCGTCGACTCCGCTGGCCTCGGGCTTCGACTCCACCGCCGTGCTGCTGGCGGGTTCGATTCCCATGCCGAGCCTGCTCGCCATGATCGCGCCGTTGGCCCTGCGCTCGCCGGTCCTGGTCAAGCCGGCGTCGCGGGATCTGCTGACGCCCCGCCTGGTCGCGCGCTCGCTGGCCGAGACGGACGCCGAGCTCGGTCAATGCCTCGGCATCGTCGAGTTTCCCGGCGGCGACGAGGCCTGCAGCGGCGCGCTGCTGGAGGCCGACTGCATCGTCGCCACCGGCTCGGACGCGACCGTGGCCGCCGTGCGCGCGCGCGTGCGCACGCCGCGCCGCGTCGTGACCTACGGCCACCGCTGCTCCGTGGCAGCGCTCGGCGCGGCGGCGACCCGCGGCAGGGCGCTGCGCGAGGCGGCCCGGCGCCTGGCCCTGGACGTCGCGCTCTGGGACCAGCTCGGCTGCCTCTCCCCGATCGCCGTCTACGTCGCGGGCGGCGACCCCGCGGCGCCCGATCGCGCGGCCGAGGCCCTGGCCGACGCGTTGGCCGAGGCCGAGGCCCGTTGGCCGCGAGGGGCGGTCGACGCGGCCAGCGCGGCGGCGATCGCGCACGAGCGAGCCGACGCGGAGCTGCGCGCCGCCGCCGGGCGCCGCGTGGCGCTTCACGCGAGCCCGGGCGGCACGGCCTGGACAGTGGTGCGCGAGGAGAACGCCGCGCCCCGCCCGGCCCCGCTGCACCGCTTCCTGCGCGTGCACCCCGTGCCCGACGCCGACGCGTTGCTCTCGGCGCTGCGACCGCTCGGCGCCCACCTCGCCGCCGTGGCGATCGAGGGCTTCGGCGCGGGCGCGCACCCGCTCGCCCGCGGACTGGCCGAGCTCGGGGCCTCGCGCATCTGCCGCGCGGGAAACCTCCAGAGCCCGCCCCTCGGCTGGCGGCACGACGGGCGCGGGGTTCTCGCGCCGATCGCGCGCTTCGCGGACTTCGAAACCGCCTGACGCAGCGCGGCAAACAGGACGGTCGCGTCGGGGATTTACGCAACTTTCACGATGGCGAAGGGCGGAGCGAGGTAAAACAGTGGCTCTCCGCGCCCCGGCGCGGCGACAGGAGGGCTCGCGTGAAGATCTACCTCGTCACGCCTCGGAACCCGACCAGTTTCTGGACGTACGACCAGATCCTGCCCGCCCTGGGCAGGGACTGCATCTTCCCGAACCTCTCCATTCCGACGGTCGCCGGCCTCACGCCCGGCCAGCACGAGGTGGTCATCTGCGACGAGAACGTCGAGGACATCGACTTCGACGTCGACGCCGACATCGTGGGCGTCACCGGATACATCGTGCACAGGGAGCGCATGCTCGAGATCGTCGAGGAGTTCCGCCGCCGCGGGCGCTTCGTGGCCGTCGGGGGGCCTTACGCCTCGCTGTGTCCGGAGGAGCTGCGCGGTCGTTGCGACGTGCTGTTCGTCGACGCGGCCGAGGAGACTTGGCCCCGGTTCCTGCGCGACTTCGAGGCCGGCACCTGGAAGACCGAGTACCGCCCGGACGAGAAGCCGGACCTGTCCACCTCTCCCATGCCGCGCTTCGACCTGCTCCACGTCGACCGCTACCACGCGATGACGATCCAGTTCGCCCGGGGCTGTCCGTTCAACTGCGAGTTCTGCGACATCATCGTCGTCTACGGCCGCCGCCCGCGGGCCAAGAGCGTCGAGCAGGTGATGGCCGAGATCCTCGAGCGTCACCGGCTGGGCGCGTCGCAGGTGTTCATCGTCGACGACAACTTCATCGGCAACAAGAAGCTCGCCAAGCACCTGCTGCGCGCGATGGCCCGTTGGGGCCGCGAGAACGACTACCCCATCGACTTCAATACCGAGGTCTCGCTCAACGTGTCCCAGGACGAGGAGCTTCTCGAGCTGCTGCGGGCCGCTCACTTCACGACGATCTTCATCGGGATCGAGAGCCCCCGGAAGGAGTCTCTGCTGGAGACCCGCAAGACCCAGAACATGCGGGGGAACCTGGTCGAGAACGTCCGCAAGATCCACTCGTACGGGATCCAGGTGCAGGCGGGGATGATCGTCGGCTTCGACAACGACGACGAATCGATCTTCGACGAGCAGCTGCGTTTCATCCAGGACGCGCGAATTCCGGTATCGATGACCGGCATGCTGCAAGCCATGCCCAAGACGCCCCTCTACGACCGCGTGGCCGCGGAGGGCAGGCTGGTGAGCGAGAGCACCGGCGACCAGTTCGTGCTCTCCAACATCCTGCCGAAGCAGATGAGCCGGCTGAAGCTCTACGAAGGCTACCGGGGGCTGGTCGCCCAGCTCTACGACTTCCGCAACTACCGCAGCCGGACCCTGGAGTTCCTGCTGAACCGCGGCCGGCAGATCCACAAGGGCTTCAACCTGCGCCGGGGCGACATCGCACGCTTGTTCAGGATCCTCAGCAGCACGCTGGTGCGGGGGGGGCCGCGCCGGGCGTGGTTCACCTTGTCGCTGCTCGGTGCGACCCTGATCCGCAGACCCTCGGTCTTCAAGGAAGCCGTCTCCTTCGCCCTCGTGCACCAGGCCTTCCACGAGTACGTGCTGCAGCTGGGCGCGGACCTGGACCGGGCCATCCGCGAGATCAAACGGGAAGCCGCCAAAACGCTCCCGGCTTGACCGCCGAGGGGCGCTCGCTCGTCTTGCAGGGGCACGCCTCCGCTCGGCTTCGCGTCGCTGGGCGCCCTTCGGGCTTGCGGGCTAGCGGACGAACTCGTAGACGATCGTCGTGCCGATGCGCTCCCGCTCGCGGAAGCGCTCCGGAAACGCCTCGATTGCGCGGTTCAGGTACCGCTTGGTGAAGGCGTTGGCGATCGCGTGTGTACCGCCGTTCTGGCCGATGGAGTCCAAAATCTCTCGATTGTCCGACACCTGGGGAACGGTGAACGACCGGCGTCCCGTCCACAGCACGCACCATGGCGCGCGGTTCGTGATGATGACCGCGTCGTCGGGGGTGTTCTCCCGGATCCAGAGGAACGCGTCGATGTATTCAGCCTGCACACCGCGGTAGTAGGGCTTCTGATGCTCCGTGTTGATCTGCGTGGACAGCAACGGTTGGTTCCACACCAGCAGGGCAGCCGTCCATGACGCCAGGAGCAAGCCTCGCGCGCCAGATCTCAGCGCGGCGCCTTGCGCATCGGGGAGTCGCTTGCCAACGAACCCCGAAGCCGCATCGGCCAACGCGAGCAGGGGTTGCAGCCCATAGAACAGGAGCATCGGAAGAATCGGTACGAAGAAGCGATCGCCCTGGTGAGCGGGCCAGAGCAGGTAGGCGGCCGCGTACAGAGGGGTGTAGTACTCCACCACGCCGCGTCGGCGGAACATCGACACCGCCCAGCCGGCGACGAGCAAGCAGCCCAGGAGTTTGACCTGAATCGGGTCCTTCGCTCGCCTCGCGGTCAGCATGGACGCCGCGATCCCGTTGTAATAGTCGACGTTGCGACCGACTCGTTCCGTCAGGGTCGCCCAACCGACCGTCTCCGAGTGGGAGCTCGAGGGATCGACCAGCACGACTTCCCTCTCGTAGCCGATGCCTTCGGATAGATTCGGTGGCAGGCGCTGGCTCACGGTGGCGTTTCTTCCCACCCAGAGACCCGTCGCGATCGCCATCGCGGCCGCGACGGCACCTGCGGCCCGGAGGCGGCGTGGGAAAGATTGCCCGCGAGCGTCGAGCAGAATCGATAGCACGATGGCGGGCGCGAGAACGAGGCCCACTGCGCGAAACGAGCTGGCAGCGATCACGCAGGCAATGACGCCGAGCAGAACCCCTCTGGAGAAGCCTTCACGGAAGCGGTCCGTTGCATACAGCGCACACAGCGAGACGACCATGTACGGCAGATCCGAGAGAATTCCGGTCGCCTCGAAGTAGAGCGCGTAGGACGTAGCCGTGGCGAGGGCGACCGCAACGGCAACCGAGGTCGAAGCGATGCGGCGGATGAGGAGATAAGCCATGCCTACGGAGGCCACGGCGCACGTGGCCATGAGCAGGCGCATGAGGAGATAGTTCTTGCCCGCCAGTACCACGATGGGGGCAAGCAGGAGGGGGAAGCCAGGGGGATACTTCGTGTGCGGATACCCGGCGTAGCTGTAGCCCTTGCCTTCTGCGATCGAGGCGGCGAGGGAGATGTAGGTGGCGCTGTCCCACGAGGCCTTCCAATAAGGCACCACGTTCCAGCCGTAGAGGAACGCCGCAGCGAGGAGGATCCAGAAGCCCGGGGAGCGGACCAGGGAGTCGAGCCGCCTTCGCAAGGTTCCCGATGTCATCTCTTTGCAGCGAGCTGGAGCAGCCGCGTTCGCGAGCGCCGGACGCTGTCGCGCGGCGTCG
>JAZFWH010000234.1:0-2169 GCA_036482635.1 Myxococcota bacterium | reverse complement strand
GCCCTGGCCGCGACGGCGCTGCTGGTGACGGCCCCCGCCTTCCTGGTGCTCGCCACCACGTTCCTGCTGGACGTGCCCGTGCTCGCCTGCATGCTCTTCGCGGTCTACGCGTTGCTGCGCGGAGCGGAGCCGCGGGGTTGGGGCTGGCAGCTCGCTGCGGGGTTGGCAGCCGGCGCCGCGGGTCTCACCAAGTACGTGGGATTCTCGACGGCGCCGCTGCTCGCGGCGGGGGTGGTGCTGCTGTACCCGCGGCGAGCCGGCGCGTTCGCCCGGGTGCTGGGCGTGCCGCTGGCCCTGTGGGCGCTGTGGGGCGCCTTCACCGCTCACCTCTACGGGACGCCACACTTCTGGGCATCCTCGGACCTGCTGGTCCAGAAGAGCCTCCAGCCCGACGAGTTCTGGAACCAGGTCCTGTCGACGCCGATCTACTACGGCGGCGCGCTGGTCTTCCCGATCTTCGTGGCGGTGCGGGCCGTGCGGCGCGGCGTGCGGGGCGCCGAGATCGCCGTGCTGGGGCTGGTGGCGGGGGTCGCGGCCCTGCGCTGGGTATTGCCCGACGGGGAGCCGTCGCGGCGCATCGCGCCCGAGGCCGATCACCTGGTGCTCGGCGCACTGGGTTTCGCGGGCGCGACTCTCCTCTGGTCGTTTTGTCTTCGCCCGCGCCGCTTTCTGGAGAATCCGCTGGAGCGCCTGCTGATGCTGTGGCTGGGCGGGCTGCTCGTGTACGCGATGCTGGTCAACTGGCACGTCAACGCCGCCGACGCGCTGCTGGCCGCGCCGCCCGTGCTGCTCCTGTTGTTTCGCACCCCCGAGCTGCGCCCGCCCAGCCGCAGCGCCGCCGTGTGGGCGGCGGCCACGCTTTCCCTGTCGCTGCTGCTCGGCTACGCCGACGCGCGTCAGGCGAACTTCTACCGCGATGTGGCGCGGCGGGTCGCCGCCGAGATCGGTGAGCAGCCGGGCCAGCGCTGGTTCGTGGGACATTGGGGTCTACAGCACTACTTCGAAGCCGAGGGCTTTCAGGCGGTGCTGCCACCGATGTACGGGCGCTCCGTGTTGGCAGTGGGGGACTGGGTGGTCTCGGCGCGCAACGTCTCGCAGATCGACGTCAGCCATGCCATGGAGGACTACGGGCTGCGAGAGATCTGGACCTGGCAGCTCGACTCGTGGCTCCCGCTGCGCACGACCAACGCCGACGCCGCGGCCGGCTTCTACAGCCATCATTCCGGCTACGTGCCGTTCGCGTTCAGCGCCCGGCCGGTGGAGCGCCTGGGTCTGGGGCGGGTGGTCTCGGTTCGCGCGGCCCCGGCGCGCTGAGCGCTTCAGTCCGGCCCGCGGCCCACCGATGGCGACGCCATGCTGGCGCGTTGCACGCTGCTGACGGCTCTGCTCCTCACGCTCGGCGGGTGCCTGCTCCCCCGCCAGGGCACGCCTGTGCTGGTGGACATGCGCGCGGGGGACTTCTGGTCCGGCGACGCCGTGCTGGTCGAGGTGTCCGAAGACCGGGAGCGCTGCAAGGTCGCCGTGCGCGACCGGGCCTTCGTCGTCCGCAAGCTCTGGGTCGATTGCAGCCACGTGCACCCGGAGCACTCGGGCTGAGCGCGGGCGGGCGGCGCGGCGGCTAGCGGGCGTCGACGTAGCCCAGGGCGCGCAGCGTCTCCTGTGTGTCGCGATCGGGCTGCGGAGCCGCGGGGGCGCCGCCGAAGGCCTCCAGCTGGCCGCGCAGCTCGCGGAGCGCCGGGTGCGGCCGGCCGGCCAAATTCCGCTCCTCCTGCGGATCCTCGACCAGGTCGTAGATCTCTTCCTCGCGCGCCCCGCGGCGAATGACCTTGAAGTGCGGTGAGCGCACCGAGGTCGCCTGAAATCCGTCCCAGTACTCCGCCGCTTCGCTGAAGGCGTAGCGGGGAGCGCCGCCGGGCTGGCCGTCGCCTTCCCGCAGCGCTCGCCACCAGGAGCTTCCCCGGGCTCCTGCCAGCGGCGGAAGCCCGAGCGCGTCCAGCACGCTGGGCGCCACGTCCACGAGGCTCACCTGGGAGGCGACCCGGCGGCCGGCCTGGGCGCCGCCGGGCAGGCGGGCGATCAGCGGAACGCGGATCAAGTCGTCGTGGAGGCGCAGGCGGTGCCAGGTCCGCCCCCGCGCGGGGTCGAGCCCCTCGCCGTGGTCGGACACGA
>JAZFWH010000233.1:0-11325 GCA_036482635.1 Myxococcota bacterium | reverse complement strand
GCGGGGGCGGGCTACGACCTGATCACCGCGGCGTCCGCCGGGCTGACGTCGGTGGGCAACGTGGGCCCCGGGCTCGGCGCGATCGGCCCCGCGGAGAACTTCGCCCACTTCCCGGGGCACGTGAAGCTCGTGCTGTGCGCCGCGATGGTGGCCGGGCGCCTCGAGCTCTTCACGCTGCTCATCCTCTTCCACCCCCAGTTCTGGCGGCGCTAGTCTGCGCAGCGCCGCGCTCCAAGCTCCCACCCTGTATCGGTTTTATCGAATCCCGAAGCGGGCTGCGTAAAGTCGGAGGCCCTGCGGCCGATGTCCCCGGGTGGGCACCAGAGGCTGGAGGCCCCGGCATACGTGCGTCTCGTCGCCTGCTCGAACTGCCATACTCAATACGACGTCACGGACGTCTCGGCGGACTCCTTCCCGTGCCGCTGCGGGGAGACGGTCGAGAACCGCAACCTCGAGGCGGTCGACGCCCGGGTCCACCGCTGTGGCTCCTGCGGCGCGCTGGTCGCGCCCGACGCCAAGGATTGCGAGTACTGCGGCTCGGCGATCGTCCAGGACCACCACAAGCTCAGTCTGATCTGTCCGGAATGCTACGCGCGCTGCGCCGAAACCTCGCGCTTCTGCACCGCCTGCGGCGTCGGCTTCAACCCCGAACCCATTCGAGCCGACGGCCACGAGCTGCCCTGCCCGGTGTGCGAGACGCTGATGCCGGCGCGCCAGGTGGGCGGGATCGGCCTGAACGAGTGCGCCTCCTGCAACGGCCTGTGGGTGCCCGGCGTGAACTTCGACGCGCTGGTCAACCGCGCCATTGACGCCATGCGCAACGCCGACCCGACGCGGCTGCCGACCTTCCAGCCCCGGGTGCGGGGCTCGAATCCGGCGCGCCAGAAGATCCAGTACCGCAAGTGCCCCGAGTGCGACGGCTACATGCAGCGGCGCAACTTCCAGAAATCCTCGGGCGTAATCATCGACCTCTGCCGACACCACGGCACGTGGCTCGACGCGGACGAGCTGGAGCAGATCGCCGGCTTCATCCTCAGTGGCGGCAAGACCTCGGAGCTGCTCAAGACCGACCCCGTGCGGACCCGGTCCGCGCCGGCCGCGGACGCCTTCGCGCGCATCCTGGTCGAGCGGCGCGGGCGCGGCGCCGCGGGGAGTGACGAAGGCGGCCTGGCGAACTCGCTGCTGGACGTCCTGTCGGGGCTGCTCAAGTGATCGGGAAGCCGCACGCCAGCAGGCGGGTGGCTCCAGCTGCGTAACTGCGCTCCGCGGGAGCGCGAGGGGGAGAGAAGAATGGGACTCATCGAGAAGCTTCGGGCGGAGCTCGTCGACATCATCGAATGGGTGGACGACAGCCGCCACACGATGGTCTGGCGCTTTCCCCGTTATCACAACCAGATCAAGAACGGGGCCCAGCTCATCGTGCGGCCGGGCCAGGCGGCGATCTTCGTGCACCAGGGCAAGGTCGCGGACCTGTTCGGTCCCGGGCAGTACCGCCTCGAGAGCCGCAACCTGCCGATCCTGAGCACGCTGGCGGGCTGGGCGTACGGCTTCGACAGCCCCTTCAAGGCGGAGGTCTACTTCGTCAGCACGCGCCAGATCACCGACCTCAAGTGGGGCACGCCCAACCCGGTGATCATGCGCGACCCGGACTTCGGCCCGATCCGCGTGCGGGCGTTCGGCACCTACACGCTCAAGGCCAAGGACCCGAAGCAGCTGCTCAAGGAGCTGGTGGGCGCCGACTCCGCGTTCGAGTCCGAGGAGATCAGCGAGCTGCTGCGCTCGATCGTCAACAGCGCCTTCGCCGACCTGGTCGCGACGTCGGAGATCGCCGTGCTCGACCTCGCCGCGAGCTACCAGGACCTGTCCGAGGAGCTGCGCCAGCTGGTGGTCCACCACGTCGACGACGAGTACGGGCTCGAGATCCCGCAGCTCTACATCGTCAACATCTCGGTGCCCGCCGAGGTGGAGAAGGCCCTCGACGCGCGCAGCAGCATGGGCGTGATCGGCGACCTGGCGGCCTACCAGAGCTACCAGCTCGCCCAGGCGATGCCGGTGGCCGCGGCCAACCCGGCCGGCGGCCTGGCCGGCGCCGGTGTGGGTCTCGGCATGGGCATGGCCATGGCCCAGCAGTGGGGCGCCGGCGCCGCGCCCGCCGGTCCGCAGGCGCCGCCCCCGCCGCCGGCCGCCCCGAGCTGGCACCTGGCGGAGAACGGACAGAGCCTGGGGCCCTTCACGCCGGAGCAGATCGCCCAGGCCGCGGCCGCGGGACGCCTGCGGCCCGACTCGCTGGTGTGGACGGCTGGGATGGCGAGCTGGACGCCCGCGGGCCAGGTCCCCCAGCTCGCGACGCTCTTCCAGCCACCGCCGCCCCCGCCGCCGGCCGCCAGCGGCTAGAACCCCGGGCCGGCCGCGATCCGCGCCTGCCCAGCGCGGGCGCGCGGCTCGGTGCCGACCTGGAGGTGCGGGTTGCGCAGCGAGGTGCGCCGCGCGTCGAGCCACGCGACCAGCTCGCCCGGAGACCCCAGCCGCGCCGCGAGCCGCTCGAGCACCAGGTCGTGGAGCAACAGGGTGTTGAAGCTGGGCTCGTAGCGCTGGGAGCGCGTCTGGCCCGGCAGGCGCACCAGGAACGGGACGCGCTTGTCGAAGCGCCCGTCCAGCAGCTCCCGCTCCTCCGGATCGAGGCCCCAGCCGTCGCGGTTGAGCGCCCGCCACCAGTGGTCCGACGTGACGATCAGCGTGGTGGCGTCCCACAGCCCGCCGCGTTCGAGCTCGCGGCGCAGCGCGGCGAGGGTCCGGTCCGCCAGGGCGAGGTTGTCCAGGTAGCTGTTGCGTCCCTCGACCGACTCGACGCCTCGCTGGCGATCGAAGATGTCCGGCCGGTGGGGCACCGGGAAGTGGAGCAGCGCCAGGCCGATGGCCGGATCGGACACCATTGCCAGCGCCGCGCCCAGGATCTCGCGGTACGCGCGCAGGTGCGCCCGCCGCGAGCGCTCACTCGGCGACAGCCAGGTGCGCACCAGCGGCACCGGCCTCAGCAGCTCCTCCCACAGACGGCCGATGGAATCCCCCCAGCTCTCCTCCTCCCAGTACGGGAGCCCGGCCCACGCGCAGGCGGTGAGTGCGCGCTCGAACAGCCGGCAGTAGGGGTGGTACCAGCCGGCGACGGCCGCGTTGAAGCCCGCGTCGCGCGCCCGGGCGAACAGATTCGGAAAGTCCTCCCAGCAGTCCTCGGACCCCCCGCCCCCCTCGAGCGCACAGGCCAGTGTCGCCACGCCCTTCGGTTCGACCCGCTCGACGGGAAGCCCCAGCAGGTAGGCGGCCATGCTGAGGCGCGTGTCGCCCGCCGGCGGGTAGGCGTGGGTCGCGAAGAGCGCCTCGCTGCGCAGCCGGTCGAAGGCGGGCAGCACCAGGTCGGGCGGTCGCTCGCTGAAGGCGGCGCGCTGCTCCAGCTCGTCGAACACGATCCAGACGACGCGCGGAGAGCCGGGGCCGCGCGCGGGCAGCGCCGAAGCCGACGCCGGGGAACGAAACACAGCGGCCCCGAACGAGTGCCCGTCGTGGCGGGCGAGCGTCCAGATCGCCTGCGAAGCGGTGAGCAGGGCGAACGGAGACAGCGCCAGCGCCACGCCTTCGGCGACCCGAAACAACCGGGCGGGGCGCCGCCACAGGCTCCACGCCGCGGCCCCCGCGCAGGCGAGCGCGAGCAGCGCGACGCCCGCGGCAGCGAGGTTCCCGTGCAGTGCGCTGCGCAGGCCGAAGGGAAGCTGGTCGAGCACGGCGTTGGCGGCCAGCAGCAGCGCGCCGAGGAAGCCCGCGCGGGCTGCGTTCTCGAAGCCGCGCGAGCCACTGCGCCGCGCCCAGCTGCCGAGCCCCCAAGCCGCGCCGGCCAGCAGGGCGACCCCCAGCAACGCCGCGACGTAGTGGAGGCGCGCGGGCGGACCCCGCATGTAGTACAGGTTCGACACCGGGGTCGCGCCCGGCAGGAGCTGGGCCCACACGCGCAGGAAGCACAGGTTGACGAGGGACACGCAGACCAGCAGGTCGCGCGCGGCGCGCTGCGAACTCACGGTCAGTTGCGCGCGCAGCGGCGGACGCGCGGACGGGGCGGGGCCGGCTCAGCCATCTCCCTGCGTCGCCGCCGAGCGCGCCCCCTCGTCGCTGGGGCCGCGCCGGACCCTCAAGACGCGGGCGGCCAGGTCGCGCAGCGTCTTCCGCGCGAGGACGAGGGCACCGAAGATTCCGGCCAGCAGGGCCTGGAGCGCCAGTGCGCCCGAGCCGGGATCGATGTACGCCTGGGCCGGCGCCGGCGTGGCCGCCAGCAGTGCCAGTGCGAGTCCCGTCGCCCGGACGCGGCGCGCCCGGAGCGCTTGGATCGGCTTCCCCACCGCGGCGTCCCCTCCCCTTCGCGCGCATCGGCAGCAGCGTGCGCCTGCTTGAGTAAAATTGCTGGAATCACAGGGGTTTCTCCGCCCACGGGGATGCCGTCGGGTCCGGCCGCGGCGCTGGCGCGAGGCCCCGTTTGACGCGCGCCGCTCGCCTGCTTCCCTTGAGGGCGTGCTCCGCGTCCTCACGCTGCTGCTGCTCGCTGCCTGCGCACCGCCGGCGGACCCCGGGCTTCCGGCCGACCGACCCGAGGCGAAGCTCCTGTACGCGCCCCACGCCGCGAACGGGGAGTTCTTCAACCCGTGGTCTCCGCGCCGACAGAGCTTCTGGCGGCTGCTGCGCTGGGGCTTGTCCCGGAATCCCTACGACAAGAGCGGCGCGCCCGAGGTGCCCGCCGTCCCCAACGACGGCACCTACCTGGCCGCCGCCGAGCACTCGGCGACCATCACCTGGGTAGGGCACTCGACCTTCGCCGTACACGACCGCGACGACGTCTTCCTGACCGATCCCCATTTCGGCGAGCGCGCGCTGATCCCGCGGCGGATCGTCCCGCCGGGCATCCCCCTCGAGTCGGTGCCTCCCGACGCCTTCGCCGTGATCTCCCACAACCACTACGACCACCTGGACGCCTTCAGCGTCGAGGCGCTTCCGGACAGCGTCGAGTGGTACGTGCCGCTCGGCATGGGCGAGTGGTTCCGTGAGCGCGGCCGCGCTCGCGTCGTGGAGCTCGACTGGTGGCAGAGCGCACGCCGGGGTCGTTGGACGATCACCTGCCTGCCCGCACAACACTGGTCGCGCCGTATCGGGCAGGACTACAACGAGGCGCTGTGGTGTTCGTGGCTGATCGACTCGGGCGATTTTCGCTACTACTTCGCGGGTGACACCGGATACTTTCACGGGTTTCGGGAGTACAGGCGGCGCTTCGCTCCGATCGACGTGGCGATGCTGCCGATCGGGGCCTACGCGCCGCGCTTCATCATGCGCTACCAGCACCTGAACCCCGAGGAGGCCTACCGGGCCTACCGAGACCTGGGAGCCCGCTTCATGCTGCCGATGCACTGGGGGACCTTCGACCTGACCGACGAGCCCGCCGACCTCCCGCCGCGCGTGCTCGCCCAGGTCGTGCGCGACAGCGGCGGGGACCCCGAGCGCGTGCGCACGCTGCAGATCGGGGAGCGCTGGAAGATTCCGCCGCGCTGATGCGCGAACGCCCCCGGCGCGCGCTGGCCGCGCTCTGCCTGTTGCTCGCGCCACCGGCCGCCGTCGCGGCGCTCTACCTGCGCTCGCTCGACTACGAGCTCGCCTGGACCGACAGCAGCTCGATCGGCCAGCGCACCATGATCCGGCCCGCGGGCGAGGTCCTCGACGCGTTCGGCGAGCCCCTTCACCGCGTCGCGCAGCGCGGCGATGCGATCCAGCAGCCCTTCTACCGACCGCTCCAGGTGGTGGTGCTGAGCCGCGTGGCCCACAGCGTCGGCAGCGAGCCCCGCCACTTTCGCAGCGCGTCGCTCGCGATCGCCTCGCTGTACGCGGCGCTCTGCGCCCTGCTCGGCTGGGTGCTGTGGCGACGCGTGGGGCCCGCGCTGTTCGCGGCGCTGTTCGTCGCGGTTCACCCGGTGGGCATCGAAGGCACCGTGTGGATCTCCGGCAGCTCCGGTCCGCTGTGCGCGCTGTTCAGCGTCTCGGCGCTGGCGCTGGCGCTGGGCAGCTGCGGCTCTCGCCGCGCCGCCGCCGCCCTGGCGCTCGGAGCCCTGTCCGTATTGGCGCTGCTCGGCGGGCTGCTCTCCAAGGAGCGCGCCGTCGTCGAGCCCGCACTGCTGCTGGCCGCCTTCGCGAGCGCGCCGTGGAGTCCGTGGGTCGTCGGAGACAGCACCTCGCCGCCAGCTCGGCGCACCGCGCGGCGCCGCGCCCTGGCCCTGCTGACCGCGCACGCCGCGCTCACCGCAGCCTACGCGCTCTGGTGGCGTCCGATCGTGTTGGGCGAGTCGCCGGTGATGCCCGCCCCCGTCGGAGGCAGCGCGGGGGTCCAGCTGCTGACCGGGATCGCCGGCTGGCCCGCGAGCCTCGGCTGGCTCTTCTTCCCGATCGAGTCGACGACGAGCAGCAGCGTGCGCCTCGCGACCTCGCTGGCGAGTCCGGCGGTGTGGCTCGGGCTGCTGCTCGCCGCGGGATCCGCGCTGGCCTGGTGGCATCTGCTACGCAGCGGTCGCCGCGTCGCAGCGCTGGGGTTGGCGTGGCTCTGGATCGCGTTCCTGCCCACCGCGGGCCTGCTCCCACTCCTGCATCCCCGCGCGGACCGCTACCTCTTCCTCTCGGCGTTCGGCGCCGCCCTGCTGCTCGCCGATCTGGGCGCGGCGCTGCTGGGCCACGTCCGGCCCGGGCTGCGCCGCTGGCTGGCGCCGGCGCTCGCGGTGCTCGCCCTCGCGCTGCTCGCGCAGCGCACCTGGGCGCGCGTGCCGGACTGGCAGTCGACGTTCGCACTCTTCGAGCGCGACCTGGCCAGGGACCACAGCCATCGCGAGGGCCACTTCCTGCTGGCCGCCGCGCATTTCGAGCGCGGGCGCTTCACCGAGGCGGACGCCCATCTGCGCGCGCTGCTGTCCGCCCCGCCGGAGCCGGGAATCTCGAGCTACCTGAACCAGCTCGCGCTCCACGAGCTCGCCTGCGCGAACGAGCTGGGCCTGCGCCGCTACCGGGAGATCCTGGCGCTCCAGCAGCGGGTGGAGCGCAGCCTGGCCAGCGTGGCGCGCCTGCCGACCTTCCGCGGCTGCGTGGGCCAGGCCCACTTCGCGCTCGGCCACGACGCCCGGGCCCTCGAGATCTTCCTCGAGGTCCAGCGCGAGCTGGGCGACGCGACCCCCGGACGCCTCTACCTGCTGATCGCCCGCAGCTCCGCGCGGCTCGGGCGCCGCGCGGAGGCTCGCGAATGGCTGGAGCGGGCCCAGGTCGCGGCGCGCAGCGACGCCGCGCTCTACGAGGACGTGCGCCGGCTGCGCTCCCGGCTGCGCCGCCGTCCCTAGGCCGAGTCCGCCCCGCGGTCAGATCGAGATGCCGTTCATCGTGCGCAGGAACTGGGCCACGCGCGCCTCGAACAGCCGACGCGAGGCCTGCCAGCGCTCCCAGTCGAAGCGCCCGTCGGGCCCGATGCTGTCCACCGCGGAGTAGGCCATGTGGAGGATGTGGTGCGAGTCGTCGTGGGCGAACAGACCCTGCAGGCCGAAGCTGACCAGACCCTCGAAGCGGCGCAGCCACTGGTCGATCCGCGCCAGGTGCACGTCGCTGCCGACGCGATAGACCGGGTAGGCCCGGCGCAGGCGCCGCGTCACCACGCCGCGCAAGGGCGCCCGTACCGGCAGGCCCGCGGCGTCGAGGCAGCGCAGGGCGAGGCGTCCCAGCTCCTCGTCGCTCAGCTCGAATTCCGGCGCGTCGGGATCGCACGGCAGCTCCGCACACAGCACCGTGCGCCCGCGCGGCTCGACCGCCCCGCTGTAGTTCTTGGGCTCGGAGAGCCGCGTCAGGGGGATCTCGGCGTCCGGGATGAAGTGCGTGTCGTAGTCGCTGAAACGGTCCTGCTCGAGCACCAGGTAGATCAGGATCACGCCCCGGAACGAGAGCCCGGCGACGGCATCCAGCACCTCCGGCGGCGCCGCGGGCTCCATGCAGCGCGCCAGCAGGGTGAGCGGCAGGGTCGACCAGACGCACTCGGCCTCGATGCTGTGCTCCCGCCCGTCGCTTTCGTAGCGAACCCCGCGCACGCGGGTGTCGTCGCGCTCGACGCACTTCACCCGCGCGCCGAGGGTGAACTTCGCGCCCGCCTCGCGCGCCGCCTCGTAGTAGCGCTGGCCGATCTGCCCGAAGCCGCCGCGCGGGTAGAGGAAGCGGTCGGCCCCGGGCGGCTTGCGTCCGAGCAGGGCCGAGGCGCCGTTGCGCAGCGCGTTGCCGAGCAGGTTTCCCGAGCGGTGTCGCTGGGCCGGCGGCACCGAGAGCTGCTCCGGCGGCAGCCCCCAGGTTTTGCGCGCGTAGGGGAAGTAGAAGTCCCGGCACAGCGTCCGTCCGAGGTCGCTCTCCAGCAGCTCGGGGAAGTCGGCCTCCCGCTCCGGGCCGCGGCGCACGACGCGACGCAGCCCGGCGCGCGCCAGGTCCGCCGCAAAGCCGAGCGCAAAGCCGCCGGGCAGGCGCAGCAGGTCGCCTGGGCCCATGGGGAAGTGAATCCAACGGCCGCGCAGGCGCAGGCGCGAGTTCTTGGGGCGCGTCAGCAGCTCGTCGCCCAGCAGCTCGTACAGGTCGGCCAGGACCTCGGGGTCGCACTCCGCGTTGAAGCGATGGCTGCCGTAGTCGACCTGGATGCCGTCGAGCTCGAAGCTGCTGCCGATCCCACCCACCGTGTCGCGGCCCTCGAGCACGCTGACGGCGATGCCTCGCCGCGCCGCGCGATAGGCCGCCGCCAGCCCGGCCTGCCCGGCGCCGAGCACCACGACCTGCTTGCAGGCGGGGCCGCTCATTCCGACGGCGAGAGCGGCCGCGGCACCAGACGGTCCTCCGACTCCCGCGAGGTCCCGCCCTCCTCGGCGTACTCCGACTCGGTGTTGATCGACCACACGTCGTAGGCGCCCTCCTCTCGCATGTTCCGGATCGAGAGGATCGCCATCATCATCGAGTGATCCTGGCTGTTGTAGTTGTGCAGCGCGCCCCGCCCCGCCGGGTACAGGTTCTTGAAGTAGCCGTTGAGCCAGCCCTTGAGCGTCTCGCGGTGGCCCTTGTAGGCTCTGTCGTAGACCGGATAGGCGTTCAGCGTGCGCACGATGCAGCCGTCGATGCAATCGGATGCCTCCGCCAGCCCGATGGCTTCGACGTCCTCCGCCGCCAGCTTCAGCAGGGCGTCGTCGCTCATCTCCCACAGCTCGTGGCCACGGCTGCAGAAGTACTCCATGCCGAGACAGGTCTTGGTGGGATCTGCGACCATCTCGACGCTCCAGTTCTTGTAGTTCTGGATGCGGCCGACGTGGACGCCGGGGTCGTGGATGTAGATCCAGTTGTCGGCGAAGACCTCCGGCTTGTCGATGATCAGCGCCACCGTCAGGAAGTCCCGGTAGTCGAGGGCGTTGCCGGCGCGCAATACCTCCGGCGGTGGCGGGGGATCGAGCGCGTTGACGAGGTCCTTGAGCGTCATGGTCGAGTAGAAGTGCGTGCCGCGGTAGACCTCGCCGTCCACGGTCTGGACCGAGGTCACGAGGCCCTCGGCGTGCTCGATGCGCTCGACCCGCTTGTCGTGCAGGACCCGGGTCCCCTTGGCCGTCACCTGGTCACGCACCGACTCCCACAGCTGGCCCGGGCCCAGCCGCGGGTAGACGAACGTCTTGATCAGGCTCTTGATCGCCTGTTCACCGCGGGGGCGAAACAGCGCCTCCTTGACCGCGCCGAGCAGAGACAGGCCCCGGATGCGCTGGGCCGCCCAATCCTTGTCGATCGAGCTACAGGGAATGCCCCAGATCTTCTCGGTGTAGGTCTTGAAGAAGGTCGCGTAGAGACGTTGGCCGAAGCGGTTGATGATCCAGTCCTCGAACGACCTCTCCGGGCGGCGCGGGAGGAGCTGCGCCTTGAGGTAGCTGGCCGCGATCTTCGCCGAGGACGCGAAGCCGAGCAGCGAGAGCGTGGGCCACAGCTCGATCGGGTAGGGAAAGAACTTCTTGTCGTAGTAGATGCGCGAGAGCCGCTTCACCTCGATGAACTCGCCGGGCAGCATCTCGTGCCACATCCGGTTGATCTCTTCGCTCTTGGAGTAGAAGCGGTGGCCGCCCATGTCGAAGCGGTTGCCCTCGTACTCCACCGTGCGCGCGATGCCTCCCACGTAGGTGGGGTCGGCCTCCAGGACCAGTGAGGTTCGACCGAACTTTGCAAGCTGCCAGGCTGCGGTGAGGCCGGCGGGGCCGGCGCCGATGATGACGTGCTGCTCCAAGGCTAGGCCGCGCTGCCGAGGGCCAGGGCCTCGAAGTACTCCCGACACGAGACGAAGCGGCTGCCGAAGCGCTCCATCAGGTCCTCCAGGATGCGCCAGGCGCGCGCGCCGCTGTTGCGCTGGTGGAGGCGCCGGAGCGGCCGCGGAATGCGCTGCCAGCCGTCGGAGGTCTCGAGCAGCTCGTGCAGGTGGCAGTAGAAGAGCTCCGCGCGCGGCGAGACCAGGTGCAATCCGAGGGGATCGTAGAGCCGCAGGTAGGTGAGGCTGAAGGGCGTGACGCCGTCGCGCAGGGTGCCCGTGGACACGCGCCCGATCGCGGGCTCGGTGTTCCAGCTGCGCGGGCCGGGCCGGCGGCGCCGCGGGTCGGGGTAGATCGAGCCCGCCGAGGCGTCGTACTGGTAGCCGGCCCGGGCCAGCAGGCGCGGCAGATCCCGTGGGCTCTTGAAGTAGGGGGCGCGGAAGCCCGCCACGCGGTAGCCCTCGGCCTCCAGGACGCGTTTGGATTCCTCGACCTCGAAGGCGAGCGCTTCGGGCGTGAGCCCGGTCAGGACCGTGTGGGTGAGACCGTGGGAGCCCACCTCGTGGAGTCCGTCGGGTGCGAGCCCGGCGCGGACCTGCGAGACCAGCTCTCCCACCACGAAGAAGGTCGCGGTGGCCCCGTGGCACTCCAGCAGCTCGAGGAAGCGCGGGAGCACCTCGCGCAGCGCCCGCGTCTCGCGCCCACCCCAGTCGCCCTCGACGTCGACTGTGAACATGATGGGATGCGCTGTCACCGCTGGATCGCCTCTCCCCGGCTGGGGCCCGGCGCCGAGCGACCAGACTCGCGCCACTGGGCCAAGCCATTGTTTTATTTAGCAAATTTCGCGCCGGTCCGATCCCTGGAAGCTAACCCTACGGGATTGCGGCGTTTTCGAATCGCGCGCGAGCCGGACGCGGCGACGGCGTCCCCCCGGGCGTTGAAAACCGCCGGCCGCGAAAGGGAAACC
>JAZFWH010000232.1:0-3491 GCA_036482635.1 Myxococcota bacterium | reverse complement strand
ATGCGAGCTCCTATCCACCCGCCCTGGGGTCCGCCGGGTCGGGGCGTTCGAGCGGCGGGAAGCTCGCGGTGGCGAGCTCCCGGAAGCTACCGCCCGGCTCGCGCACGATGAAGTAGGCCGCCAGGCCCTCTCGCTCCGCCAGGGCGTAGCCTCGGTCGGGGCCCAGCACGGCCAGACCCGTGGCGAGGGCGTCCGCGCGCACCGCGTCGGCGTGCACGACGCTCACCGAGGCGAGCGCGTGGGCGACGGGGCGCCCGCTGCGCGGATCGATCAGGTGCGAGAGGCGCACTCCGTCCTGCTCGTAGTAGTTTCGGTAGTCCCCGGACGTCGCCAGCGACGCGTTCTTCAGCTCCAACACCGCGAAGATCGAGCGCGCGCCGGCGGCGGGCCGCTCGATGGCCACCCGCCACGGCCGGCCCTCGCCGCGCTGCCCCTGTGCGCGCAGCTCGCCCCCCACCTCGATCAGGAAGTCGCGGTGACCGAGCTCGACGAGCGCGCGGGCCACCTCGTCGACCCCGTAGCCCTTGGCGATGGCCGAGAGGTCGCAGGCGATCTCCGGGTGGTCCTTCGAGAGGCTTCGGGACGCGCGGTCGACCCCTACCCGCCGGTATCCGACCCGATCGCGCAATGCGGCCAGCTCGGCGGCGGGCGGCGCGCCCGGCACCCGGTTCGTCACTCCGAAGCCCCACGCCGCCACCAGCGGCCCGACCGTCACGTCGAACGCGCCCCCCGTGAGCTCGCTCACCTCTCGGGCGATCTCGAACACCTCCAGCGTCTGGGGCGAGACGGCGAAGGCGGCCGTCGAAGCGAAGCGGTTGAAGCGCGACAGCTCGGAGTCGGGGTCGTGGGTCGACATCAGGCGGTTCACCGCGGCGAGTCGCTCCTCGATGGCCGCGGCGGTGCGAGCCCGCGCTGCGTCGGAGAGCCCGCTGGCCACCAGCTTGACCGAGTAGGTCGTCCCCATCGTGGGGCCGCCGAACTCCTGGAGATCCCCCGGGCCCGCCTGAAAGCCGAGACGCCAGACCGTGAGCCCCGCCAGCAGCAGCAGAGAGACGGACAGGAGCCGGCGCGTGCGCGGGCTCGACCCCGGCAGCGGCGTGCGTTCGCCGTCAGCCACCGAAGTCGTCGAGCGCGGTCGGCCAGCGCGCACGGAGAACGCTCGTTCTCAGCCTGCGCCGAGCGCGTCGCGGAGCGCGATCTGACCCCGGCGAGAGAAGTCGATCGACATGCCCAGGACGCGCGCCGCTTCCTGCGGTGCGTGGAAGCCGGTGGAGTTCTCGGCGTCCACCCAGTCCACGTAGAAGCTCGCCCTGCGCTGGAACCCGAGCGCCTCGGCGAGCTGCTCGTCGGTGACGCCATCCCCCTTCGCCCCCGCGATGTCGTCGATCAGGTCGACCAGCGCGTCGAGCGCGACCTCGGTCAGGCCGGCGTGCCTGGCCTGGATCTCCTCAGCCTGCGCGAGCAGGGCCTGCTCGGAGCGGGAGTGACACGTCTGGCAGGCGTTGTTGATGTTGAGCAGGGGGCTGCGCACGTGGTGGTCGCTGATCTTCATCGCACCGACCCGCATGTAGGGCATGTGGCAATCGGCGCACGCCACGCCGCTTCGCGAGTGGACTCCCTGCGACCACATCTCGAACTCCGGATGCTGCGCCTTGAGCATCTTCCCACCGGTCTCGGCGTGGGTCCAGTCCGCGAAGCCGATCTCTTCGAAGTAGGCGTACTCGTCGTCGACCGTCAGGCCCTTGCTCCACGGAAAGATGAGCCGCTTCTTCTCACCGCCGAAGTAGTACTCGACGTGGCACTGCCCGCAGACGTAGGAGCGCATCTCCTGACGCGTGGCCATGGTTGCCACGTCGTAGTTCTCGATTCCCTGCGACGCCTTGTAGGCACGGATGCCCTCGACGAAGGCCGGCCGCGTGATCCGAAGTGCCATGGTCTGCGAGTCGTGACAGTCCAGACAGACGATCGGGTGCTCGACGTTCTTCACGGCGTCCTGGTAGTTCATCTGGTTGAGGTGCTCGAAGCCCACCAGGACGTCGCCGTCGCCGAGGCGCTTCATGGGCAGGTAGACCGAGGCGTGGCACTGCATGCAGGTGCCGGGCTGCTGGATGACCCTCTGGCGCTGGGTGTAGATCTGGTCCTCGAGCATGTGGGCGTGTCCGCGCTTCTCGCGATAGTCCACCGCGAAGGCGTAGCCCGCCCACATGCGCACGAGCTGGGGGATCCGCTCGAGCTTCTGCCGGCTGGTGGCCGTGCGCGGGTCCTCCTCGCTCGGCGCGCGCGGGATCGCCTCGCTGCCGCCGAAAGTGGTGCGCTGCATGTCGACCGTCTTGAGGTACCCGTCGTACTGGAACGGGAAGTTCTTGCCCCAGACGGCCGGGTCTTCGGTCTCGTCGCTGAGCTCCACGACGCGGAAGAACGGGTTCTGGGCCTCCCGTTTGCGCTCGAAGATGTTCGTCAGCAGCGCGAGCAGCCCGAAGATGGCGACGGCCACGATCAGCAGGATGGCGACCATCGCCGAGTTGGCGAGGCCGCGCTGCGCGCGCCGTCGCGCGGGTCGGGTGTGGCTGCTGCGATCGGTCATGATGCGTCCCTCGCTCGAAAGCTCTGGTTCGGTTTCAAGGCCCGTGCCCTACGCCCCGGTGACAGCGGATGCAGGAGATGCGGTCGTCCGGCGCGGCCAGCGGATCGATGGCGTGCACCATCGCCTCGTGGCAGTGGCGGCAGGCGCCCTCGGTCACGCGCCGGTTCGACTCCGTGATCCGCAGCGTGTCGGGGAAGTCTCCGGTCGTGAAGGCCCAGGAGTGGTTGAAGCCGTTGATCGCCTTCACCCGGTACTTCCCGAGTGGGGAATCGTGCGGGGCGTGGCAGTCGTTGCAGGTCGCCACCGCGCGATGCGACCCCCTGGACCAGGCGTCGTAGTGCCCCTGCATGACGTGGCAGTTGGCGCATGCCTCGGGGTCGTCGCTCAGGTACGAGTCGCCCTCAGCGTAAACGTAGGTGAATGCCCCCACGCCCGCCGTGACGCCGAGCAATGCCGCGAGGATCGCGAGCGTGGCGGCGGTGCTTCGCGGCCGGCGGGGGTCCGGTTCTTCCATCGACTTCGCTTCGCTGCGCTCGCCCTCTTCGGAGCGGAGACCGGACGCGCAAGCATGGCCGCGGCGATCCCATCGCGCAACGCCGGTTCGGGCGCGGGACCGCGCGCCGTTCCGGCCCTTGTCCTCGCCCCGCGCCGCATCCAGAATCGGGCCTGCTGAAGCTCACCAACCCGATGGGGGCGCTCGCCGTGGATCCGCTCTGGGTCGCTTTCGCTTTCGCCTTCGGCTTCGCCGTGCGCCAGGTCGGGCTGCCGCCGCTGATCGGTTACCTGCTGGCGGGATTCGCCCTGAACGCCGTGGGCGTCGAGGGCGGCGACCTGCTCGATCGGCTCAAGGACGTCGGCGTGACGCTGCTGCTGTTCACGATCGGGCTCAAGCTGCGCGTCGGGAGCC
>JAZFWH010000231.1:0-6571 GCA_036482635.1 Myxococcota bacterium | reverse complement strand
GGCCCGATCCGCAGCGGCGTCTTCAACGTCGCCGACCTGGCCATTCTGTTCGGTGCGGGAGCTCTGGTGGCGCTCCGTTGGCGCTCTCCGCGCCGGGACGCCGGCTGGCCGGACCCTTGTGGAGGCTAGACTGTGGAGCTCGCTCGTCGACGGATGAGCAGCGGAGGACGCCATGGGAAGCGCCGCCCTCGAGTCGGTCAAGGAGCGCATCCGCGCCGTGTTCGGCGCCTGGGGTGAAGACACGTCGCTGGAGCAGATGCGCCGCGACTGGGACGGTCTGTTCGGCACTAGTCAGGTGTCGGCGCACTCCGAAAGGGTCCGGGCCGGCGGGGTCGACGCCGAGTGGATCGCCGCGCCGGCCGCCCGGCCCGACCGCGCTCTGCTCTACCTCCACGGCGGCGGCTACTCCCTCGGATCCGTAGCGTCCCATCGGGATCTGATCGGCCGCCTCTCCGCTGCGAGCGGCTGCCGCGCTCTGGGACTCGACTACCGGCGGTCGCCGGAAGCTCCGTTCCCGGCGCCGGTGGAAGACGCCACCGCGGCGTACGGCTGGCTCCTCGATCAGGGGATCGAGCCCGGCCACATCGCGTTGGCCGGAGACTCCGCGGGGGCCGGCCTCACGGCTGCAACCCTCGTCGCGCTGCGCGACGCGGGAACGCCGCTGCCCGCCGCGGCTGCGATGCTGTCCCCGTGGACGGACTTGGAGGCCACCGGCGAGTCCTACAGCACCCGCGCCGAGCTCGACCCGATGGTCCAGCGGCCCCTGGTGCTCAGCATGTGTGAGACGTACCTGGCGGGGACGGGCAACCCGCGCGATCCACTGGCCGCTCCACTCCACGCGGACCTGGCCGGGCTGCCGCCGCTTCTCATCCACGTCGGTGACCACGAGACCCTGCTCGATGACTCGACGCGATTCGCCAAGAAGGCCCGCGCCGCCGGCGTCGACGTGACCCTCGAGATATGGGACGAGATGATCCACGTCTTCCAGCTCTTCGCGGCCGAGCTGCCGGAGGCCAGGCGGGCGATCGATGGGATCGGCGTGTTCCTGCGCAAGCACCTGGGCTGAGCGTTGAGGTTCCCGCTCCAGCTCCGATGAAGGTCTACACCACCGCGCCGCTCGAGGACCCGCGCCAGGCCCGCACGGCTTTCCCCCGGCTCGAGCAGATCGGCTACGACGGCGCCTTCACCTTCGAGGCGAAACACGATCCGTTCCTTCCCCTGGTGCTGGCCGCGGAGCACACGCAACGCCTGCGCCTGGGCACGGCGATCGCTATCGCCTTTGCGCGAAACCCGATGAACCTCGCGAATCTGGCGTACGGAGTCCAAGTGATCTCCCAGGGGCGCTTTGTGCTGGGGCTCGGCTCGCAGGTGCGTCCGCACATCGAGAACCGTTTCGGAATGCCCTGGTCCCGCCCCGCAGCACGGATGAGGGAAATGGTGCAGGCCTGCCGCGCGATCTTCGACGCCTGGGAGGGGAAGGCGGAGCTCGATTTTCGCGGCGAGATCTGCCGCCACACGCTGATGATTCCCGCTTTCGATCCCGGCCCGAATCCCTTTGGCCCACCGCCCATCTTTACCGGCGGCTTTGGGCCGCGCATGACGGAGGTGGCCGGTGAGGTCGCGGACGGTTTCATCGCACACCCGTTCCACACACGGCGCTCGCTCCAGCAGAACACGCTGCCCGCGCTCGAGCGGGGCCTGGCGAAGTCGGGGCGACGCCGCGCCGACGTCGAGGTGGTGTGCGCGACGCTGGTCGTGACCGCCGACGAAGAAGCCGAGTTCGAACGGGTCGTGTCCGCGGCGCGAAAGCAGCTGGCTTTCTACGCTTCGACGCCCGCCTATCGCTCCACGCTCGACGTGCACGGCTGGGGCGATCTGCACGCGGAGCTGAACCGCCTGTCGAAGGCCGGGCGCTGGGACGACATGGAGGCCTGCATCCCCGAGGAGATCCTCCAGGAGATCGCCGTGGTGGGGCCGCGGAGCGAGATCGCCGGGCGGCTCCGCGCGCGGCTCGACGGCATCGCGGACGCCGTGAGTCTCACCCACAACCGCGCCCCGGACCCGAGTCACTGGGCGGACGTCGTCTCCGATCTGAAGCGGAGCGACCCCAGCGCCGCTTGACGAGGGAAATGCTCGGTGGCGAGTCGCCATAGCCGGATCGTCGAGGCCGAGTTCGAGCGCCAGGCGGAGGCGTTTGCGAGCTCTCCGGAGCTGAACGCCCCCGAGATCACCGGCCCCATCCGCGATGCCCTGGCGGGATTCGAGGTCGGGCGCGTTCTGGACGTCGCTTGCGGCCCGGGCGTTCTCAGCGCGGTGTTGTGCCAGAACGCGCGTCATGTCGTCGGGTTGGACCTGACCGACGCCGCGCTCCGGCTGGCCAGGCGGCGCTGTGCCCGCGCGCCCGGTGCCATGTTCGTGCGGGGGCTCGCCGAGTTCGTTCCCTTCGGTGCCGGCTGCTTCGACGCCGCGGTACTCCGGCTCGCGCTCCACCACGTCGAGCGACCGGCGCGCGTGCTGGGCGAGGTCCGACGGCTGCTGCGTTCCGGGGGCCGGCTCGTCGTTCTCGACATCCTGACGTCCTCGCAGCCCGAGGTTGCCGAGCTTCACAACGCCATCGAGCGCCTGCGCGATCCATCCCACACGGCGCTGCTCCCTCCCGAGACGCATCGCTCCCAGCTCCGGGAGGCGGGCTTCAACGCGCTCTCCGAGAGCTCCTGGGAGACGGTCCGGGATTTCACGGGCTGGGCGCGCATAATCACAGAGAAGCGTCGGATGGCATCCCTCGAAGTTCTGCTGCGCCATCTCGCGCGGGCCGGTGTCGGGGCCGGCATCGACCTCAGGGAGCAGGGCGGGGAACTTCGCTTCACCTACAAGTGGGGTCTCTTCGTAGCCGAGTCCCCCTGAGCCGCTGCGCGAGCAGACCTCGCCGCGTTGCGCGGGAGCCGTGGTATCGTGGTCGCAGCGCCGGGCCGGCTCGTCAGCCCCGGGGAGGAGGCACCATGCCCGTTTACGTGGTGGCACAGGGACGTATCAAGGATCGAGACAAGCTCAACCAGTACGTCCAGAAGGCGGTCCCCACGATCGGGTCGCACGGCGGGCGGGTGGTGGCCTTCGACGAGACCCCGGAGGTCGTCGAGGGGACGATCGATCTGGCCCGGACGGTGATCCTGGAGTTCCCGTCCCGCGAGGCGTTTCGAGCGTGGTACGACTCACCCGAGTACCAGGCGATTCTGCAGCTGCGTCTCGATTCCGCGCCCGGTACGCTGATCGTCGCGGAAGGCCTCGCCAGCTCGGGCTCCGACTGACCGGATCGGCGGCGCCCGGCCCTACCCGGGGGATTCGGCGAAGTCCCGGTCCTTCACGAACATCGCGGACTGGTCGCCGAAGTAGGCGAGCTGGCCGTCCTGCCAAAAGCGGAACTCGAAGCGCAGCACGACGCGTGTCGGTCCCACCCGGGTGCGGGTTTCGCGGGACGTCAGCCGCAGGTCGGGTCCGCGTCTCACCAGCCTTTTGAAGTCGGCTCGATGAATCCGGTTTCCGAAGCCGGCCCAGCCCTCGTCCCAGCGGCAGCCGTGGAAGAACCACGCGTGCATGCATCCGAGACTCCCGGTGGCCATCAGGAGCTCGCCGGCTGCGACGTGAGGTGGGTGTCCGGCCCGGGTCCGCTGCAGATCGGAGAGGGGCAGGGGCCCCGTCGTGCGGAGTCGAGCCTCGATCTCGTGCTGCTCGGCGTCGAACCTGGTGACCTCGTCGACGAAGAAACCCGGGCGTTGGTACATGAAGGTCTCGAGGAAACGCTCCATCTCCTCGGGGCGATAGGGCCCCGGCACATCTCGCTTGACCACGCTGAAATCCCCCTGACTCGGGCCGGCCCGCAGCATGCCGCGCCCCGGTGCGAACCGCGAGTGTGCACCAAGCGGCGCCACACCGGTGAAACTGTACTGCCCATGCGGTGTGCTTCTGCTCTACAATGCCGGTCCACGCGAGCGCCGCGAAGCGCCGCTTCGCTGGCTCGTGAGGCCCTCGATGAACTGGGACGCAGTGGGCGCGATCGCGCTGCTCGCCGGTGCGGCGGGCGTGAGCGGGCTGCTCGTGTACGTCGCCCTCCAGATTCGACGGAACACGGCGCAGCTGGAACTCAGTACCCGGGCGCTCCAGGAGTCCGCGTATCAGGAGCTGCGCTCGGGGCTTCACCAGGTGACGATCCCGGTGGCTCAAACCGACGAGCTGGCGGGGGTCTTTCAGACCGGCCTCAGCGATTTCGACTCGCTCAGCGAGACCCAGCAGTTTCGGTTCCACTGGGTCATGGGTGGAATCTTCAACGCCCTGGATGACGCCCACTACCAGCACGAGATCGGCCTGCTGGCGTCAGCGCGCTGGGAAGCCTGCCGCAGACAGCTCGGCTGGTACTGCGCGCTACCCGGGGTGAAGCAGTGGTGGCGCGCCTATCCGACGGAGACCCTGGGCTTTAGCGAGGAGTTCGTCGGTATCGTCGAGGCTGAACTGAGGTAGGTCGCGGCGTCGCGATGAAGCCGATCGAACGCGCACGTCTCGATTTCTCCGAGAAGATCCGAAGAACGTCCGAGTTGAGCTTCTCGCTTGCCGGCGTGGGAGTGACGGCCTTGTGAGCGTCCAGATCGCAGAATCCGACGAGCAGCTGGCAGCCTGCTTCCCGGTCGTGCGCGAGCTCAGGCCTCACCTCACGGAGCAGTCGTTTCTCTCGCGCGTGCGGTCCCAGGAGCGCGCAGGCTACCGGATCGCCTACATCGAGGCCGACGGTCGGCCCGTCGCCGTGGCGGGATTCCGTTTTCTCGAGATGCTGGCCGATGGACGCTACCTCTACGTCGACGACCTGGTGACCCACAGCGGTGCGCGCTCCAGAGGCCACGGGGCGGAGCTGCTGCGCTGGTTGGTCCAGCGCGCCGAGTCCGCGGGCTGCAGCGGCCTGCAGCTGGACTCCGCAGTCCAGCGCGTGGATGCACACCGCTTCTACGAGCGCGAGGGACTGCGGCGCAGGTCCTATCATTTCGAGAAGGCGCTGCGCAAGGCAGGCGTGTAGGCGTGGAGCCGGCGCAAGGACTGCTGACGTTTGCGGAGATCGCAGTGGCCTTCGCGGGCTTCTCCAGCCTCGTCGTGCTGTTCAGGCGCGATGCGTCGGGAAGGTGGCGCCGGATCGATGCGTTGGCGTTTCGCGACATGATTGGCATCAGCCTCGTCGCGGCCGCGTTCTCGGTGTTTCCCTTCCTTGTGTTGCAGTTCAGCCCCCAGCCGGCGGTGGTCTGGGGGAGCCTGAGCGCGTTGCTCGCTCTGTGCATGCTCGGCGCGATCCTGATTCTCGCTCCTTCTGTTTTGCGCGCCGTCACCAGCCGGTCGGAAGGAGCGATCGCGGTGTCCGGTTTCGCTGGCACTGCGGTTGCTCTGGTCCTGCTGGGACTCAACGCTCTGGGCATCGGGTTCGAACGCACCCCCGGTCCCTACGTCGGCGCTCTGGTCTGGCTGCTGGTCATCGCGGGCCTGATGTTCTCGCGGCTCGTCGTCATCCCCACCGACCAGATTCGGGAGTAGCTCCGCGTCCCGTTCGGTAATTGGACAGACCGATCGGGATGTACAAGGATTCCAGGTCGGGGGACGAGGGGAGGGGTTCTCGATGCGCGTTTCGATCACCTACTGCGTTCGCTGAAACTATCTTCCGCGGGCCACCGGTCTGGTGGCCGTACTTTCCGAAGAGCTCGGAGTCGAGGCGTCGCTGATCAAGGGCGACAACGGGATCTTCGACGTCGTCGCCGACGGTGATCTGGTCTTCTCCAAGCACGTGGAGGGTCGCTTCCCCGAGAACGAGGAGGTGATCGAGGCACTTCGAGCGCGCGCCTAGAGCGCGACGGGTTGGCAATGGCGGTCGTCGTCACATTGATCGGCGTTCTGGTCGCAGCCGTGGGGGCGCTCGCCAGCGTGTCCCCGAGTCGCCTGATCGGCTGGGTCTCGGCGCTGGATTCGACCACCCGATTCTGGACGGCCGTTCTCGTCCGAGTCGTGCTCGGCATCCTTCTGCTCGTGGCTGCGCCGAGCTGCCGGGCGCCGCTGGTCGTCCAGGTGATCGGCGCCGTCACGCTGATCGCCGCGGCGGCCCTCGTGGCGCTGGGCCCGAAGCGATTGGACGCCTTCGTCGCCTGGTGGCTCGAGCGGCCGAAGTCGCTCGTCCGCGGCTCGGGCGGGTTCGCGGTCGGCTTCGGCGCGCTGCTGATCTACGCTGGAGCCTGATGGGCGAAAGCGGCGTTCAGGGCTCGTGTCTGTGCGGCGCTGTGCGCTTTTCGGTCCGTCTACCCAGTCTGTCCTGCGGGCACTGCCACTGCTCGATCTGCCGCCGCAACCACGGAGCGGGCTACGTCACCTGGCTCGTCGTATCGCGCGATCGGTTCTCGCTGGACGCAGGTGACGGTGAGCTGGCGCGCTACCGGTCGTCGGACCACGGCAGCCGATCCTTCTGCGCCCGCTGTGGCAGCTCTTTGTTTTGCGAGTCGACCCACCGCCCCGATCAGATCGACATCGTGTTGGCCAACCTGGACGGCCCGAT
>JAZFWH010000230.1:0-5230 GCA_036482635.1 Myxococcota bacterium | reverse complement strand
TGCCCGCCGCGTTCAATCCGCTCAAGGACTACGGCCCGTACAAGAAGCTCAACGCGAAGGAGGTGGCGCACTTTCGACACGCCAACATCTCGTGGCAGCTCTCCCAGTTCATGCACGGCGAGCAGGGGGCGCTGATCACCGCGTCGCAGCTGGTCGGGGCGGTGCCCTGGATCGACGCCAAGTACTACGCGTCCACCCAGACGATGGACGAGGCCCGCCACGTGGAGGTGTTCAGCCGCTACCTGCGTGACAAGCTCGAGTGGGAGTGGCCCATCAACGCCAACCTCAAGAGCCTGCTCGACACCATCCTGATCGACGGCCGCTGGGACGTGAAGTACCTGGGCATGCAGATCCTCGTGGAGGGACTGGCGATGGCGGCCTTCGCCAACCTGTACCAGCTCGCCCAGGAGCCGTTGATCAAGGAGCTGATCCACAACGTGATGCGGGACGAGTCGCGCCACGTGGCCTTCGGCGTGATCTCGCTGAAGGGGTTCTACGACGACATGCCCGAGAACGAGCGGCGCGATCGCGAGGAGTTCGTCATCGAGGCGTGCCTGCTGATGCGCGATCGCTTGGTCGGCGAGGAGGTGTCGGAATACCTGGGCTTCGACCGGGCGGAGGTGCGGCAGATCGTGCTCGACTCCCCGGTGATGCAATTGTTCCGCCAGCAGCTGTTCGCGCGGGTCGTGCCGAACATCAAGCGGCTCGGTCTGCTCACGCCGCGCGTGCGTTCGGCGTTCGAGGAGATGAAGATCATCCAGTTCGAGGACGTCGATCCCGAGGACCAGGACCGCGCCCTGGGCCTGGCCTGACCTACTCCTCTTTCAGGCGGGTCTTGACGGTCAGGACGGGGCAGTCGGCCTTCTGCACCACGCGCTCGGCGATGCTGCCCAGCAGCAGGTGTTTGAGGCCGGAGAGCCCGTGGGTGCCGATCACGATCAGGTCGGCGCCCTGGCTGGCGGCCTCGTCCACGATGGCCGTCGCCGCGTAGCCCTCCCGCACCACCGCCTCCACCTTGAGACCCCGCTTCTTCAGCTTCGCGGCGAAGCGACCCAGCGACTGCTCGGCCTCGGCCTTCACGTTCGACCAGAAGTCGGGGGGCAGGTAGGCCCCCTCGAGCTGCTGGAACTCCACGGGGAGGTGGTAGGCGTGGAGGAGCACGATGCGGCTGCCGTGCTCCACGGCCAGGTGGGCCGCCCACTCGATCACGGCGGCCGAGTGGTCGGAGAAGTCGACGGGCACCAGGATCCGACGGATTTCGACGCTCACGCGGAAAGCGTGCCCAAGCGACCGCTCCGCGTCCAGCCCCCGGTTCGACCGCCGTGCTGGCGGGCTGCGTTTGACGCGTCGGGGTCGCCGCTCTAGGTTTGGCAGCCTCGCGCGTCGCGCAGCCAGCGCACCCGTCTCAGGGGCCGTAGCTCAACCGGGAGAGCGCCTCGTTCGCAACGAGGAGGTTGGCGGTTCGATCCCGCTCGGCTCCACCAGTTGCCGCGGCCCCGGAAGCCGGGCGGTTTCCGGGGCCCGCGCGCGAGCCGCTAATTCTTCTTGGCGTGACCCGGCGGCGGGTCCGTCCCGAACTTGTGGTGGCTCGGCTCCGGCCCGGGCGGCTGCAGACCCGCCTCCGCGAGCTTTCTCCTGAACCCCTTCGCGGCCGGCCACTTTTCCACGGGCTTCACCGTGGGAGCCCAGGGCGGTCCCTTGTAGAACGGCCCGACCGCCCAGCCCTTCTTCTGTCCCCCCGGCCCGCCGGGTCCGCCGGGCCCTCCCGGTCCCCCAGGTCCCCCCGGCCCGCCGGGTCCGCCAGGCCCTCCCGGTCCCCCAGGTCCCCCCGGCCCGCCTCCGCCTCCGCCGCCTCCGCCACCTACCAGGCCGGCCACGCAGTCCACGCCCGGCTGGTCACACGGGTCACGGTCTGGGCGGTCTGGGAACGGCGGGGGGATGAGCCGCTCGTCGGGCCCGGCGGCCACATCGGTGGGCGGGAAGTAGAGCTCGGACGCGGCGAGCTGGACGTTCGCGATGCACTCCTCGTCCGCTTCGTAGGGCAGGGAGACGCGCTCCTGCGGTGCGCTGGCCGGCTGCAGCGCGCGCCCGGTCGCGGCCACCACGCAGCCGTGCCGCGCGGCGTCGGTGTAGGTGCCGCCGTGCAGCACGGGCAGGGTGCCGGACAGCGCGCAGAGCATTCCCCCGTCCCCGTTGCCCGAGTAAGCCTCGACGTCGTTGCCCAGCAGCGCGGCTTCCGCATCGCCGACCCGCACCCGCCCGGGGGGTCCGCTCTCGCGGGGATCGAGGATGCGCGCGCTGCCCGTCTGGAGTGAGAGGTCCAGCGCCTCCTGGTCCGTCAGACCGACCAGCAGCGCCGTGCCCTTGTCCAGCTGCAGGTACACCTGGTCGTCGGCGGCGAGCACGCCGAGGCGCGCGTTCGGCTCGGTGAGCAGGCGGTCGCCTTCCCAGACGGGGTCCCAGCAGGCCAGTCGGCGCGGCGACGCGCTGGCGGGCTGCGCCGTCGCGTTGCCGAGCAACGCCGCCACGTAGCCGACCAGCCGGCGCGAACCGGCGGGCCCGCCGGGCGCCTCCACGCTCGGGAGGCCCCCCGGCCCAAGGGGTCCGGCCGCGAGCGGCGGCTCTCCGGTCGGGGGTCCGATTCCGACCGCGGGCGGAGTCTCCGGTCCGCCCGACACGTCGACCCCGGGCCCTCCCGGACCGCACAGCCTCAACAGCAGGATGATGATCACGATGCCGACCCCCGCCGCCACCGCCTTTCGGACCCTGTTGCTCCTACTCGAGCTCTCCGTGGCCTCCGCCATACCAACTGCCTCTCTTACCCATGGGAGCGTCGCTCGTCACCTCGGGAAGCTCACCGACAAGCGCAATCCAACGATGTTCCGGTCGTAGTCGTAAAGCTGCACATTCGAGTCGTTCTTGTAGTAGTTATACACCAAAGATGCGGTGACCAAAGGGGTGATCGGCCGCTGGATCATCAGGCCGACGCGCCAGCTGTGCTCCCTTCGATCGCTCGCATTGAACAAGCCCGACGCCGGCGGATCCTGGAAGGTCGAGGGGTTGTCGTAGGGACGGTACTCGTAGCTGGCGTACAGGTCGGCGGTGATCTTCCACGGCAGCTCGCGCATCACGCCGAGCCCGAAGCGGTAGGCGTTGTACTCGTACTCGCTGCCTTCGGAGTCGTAGCGCTGGTAGCGGAAGCCGGCGCTGCCCAGCGTCAGCTCGTCGAAGCTGTACTGGTAGTCCGTCCCGAAGTTGAACTCGTTGCCGTCGCGGTCGCGAGCCTTCACGGCGTTGACGCCCGGCGGGCCGCCCAGCCCGGAGGGGCGGAACTGGTAGTCGTTGCGCGCGTAGCGGAAGTAGCCCGAGGCCAGCCCCGCCTGCCCCACGTTCCGAAACACGGAGGTCGTGGTTCCCAGGGTCCAGAGGTACTGGTGGCCATCTTGCCAGTTGTAGGTGAAGTCGGCCTGCCCGCGGAGCAGGGTATTCTCGTCGAGACTCTTCTCCAGCCAGCCCATCGTGCCCGGGGACTGGAAGTCGAACTCATTCAGGTCGAAGTAGCCGGTGCCGTAGTAGGACCCGCTGATGCCCGAGGCCCAGCCGCTCTTGCGATAGAACTCGTAGGCGCCGGCCAGGGACCAGACGCCGCGGCCGTCATTCTCCCGGGAGATGCCCTGGGGCAGCTGCACGCCGCCTCCGCGCAGCGTCGCGTTGCTGTCGTACTCGAGGCCCGCCATCGCGCTGAGCCAGTAGCGGCGCGGCTCCGACTGCAGGCGCGCCAGGGCGCGATCCGCCTCCGCGGCCCAGGCCGTGCCGGGGGCCTGCTTCGAGACGCGTTCGAACGCCCGCTCGGCGCGCTCCCGGTTGCCGGCGCTCGCCCACGCCAGACCGGCGTAGTAGGACCCTACCGGCTCGATCGCGTCCGCGTCCGTCGCGATCGCCCGCTCCAGCCGGGCGGCCGCCTTCTCCGTCTCCTCGCGCTGTAGCAACAGGAGCCCGGCGTAGAGCTGGGTCTCGGCGCGATCGGGGTACGCCGCCTGCGCGGTCTCGAGCGCGCGCTGCGCGCGGTCGTAATCGCCCAGGTGAAAATGGGCGATGGTCAGGAACAGGTCCGCCTCTTTGAGCGACGGGTCGAGGCGCTTCGCCTCTTCGAGCGGGGCGACCGCGCCGGAGTAGCGACGCAGCTGGACGGCGCACTGGCCCTCGAGGAGCGCCGCGCGGGCGTTGCCGGCATCGAGCTTGCGCGAACGCTGCAGCAAGGGGATGGCGTCTCCACAGCGCCCCTCGTGGACCAGGCGCTCGGCCCGCAGGCGCAGCACCAGCGGCTGCTCCTGGGCCTGCGCGCTGGGGACGGCGGCGAGGCCGGCGACGGCGGCGACGAGCCAGCGCAGCCCCGCGCTCGCCCGCCGGCTGCGGCGCCGCGACGGGTCGGACCGGGGGGGCGCAGCCCTCCAGATGGCGCCAGCAGTACTTGAACGCGTTCGCATGGAAATCTTCCCGTCACCGGTATGTGCGCAGGGCGTGACAAAAAGTGTCATTGTCCTCAATACTTATGCCCGCAGCCCGGACGCATCTCGAGTGCCAGGCCGGCGGCGCCCAGGAGGAAACACCGAGTCGAACCCGAGCGAACGAATCCCGCCGGCCAGCCGTGCCGTTGTCGAGTAGGCCCCCCCCGAGCGAGATTATGCCCTGCCTCGACGGTTCGTCACGAGTTTTCGCGCTTTTTCGCTTCAGAATTGCCGCGGGCTGTGGCGCCCGGGACCGGCCGCCGCGCGCAGTGCCTCCACCAGGCGCGGCAGGGCGGCGCGCACCGAGTAGTGCGCGCGCACCCGCTCGCGACCCGCGCGGCCCTGGGCCGCCCGCAGCTCCGGGTCGCCCAGCAGCTGGGAAAGTCGCTGCCCCCACTCGTCGGGCGTCCGCGCCAGGAAGCCGCATTCCCCGTCTCGCACCACCTCCGGCGTCACCCCCACCGGGCTCGCCACGACCGGAATGCCGGAGGCCATGTACTGGATGGCCTTGAGTGCGCACTTGCCGGCGGCGAAGGCGTCGTCGGGGAGCGGCATGATGCCGATGTCGAACTCCGCGAGCTGCGCCGCCTCTTCCTCGCGCGAGCCGTACGCCTTCCAGCCGCGCACCTCGAGGGCGACCCCCGGGCACTCGAACTCGGCCGGGCCCAGCAGCAGCACGCGGATGTCGAAGCGGCGGGCCAGGCTCTGGAGCACCGGACGCA
>JAZFWH010000229.1:0-6097 GCA_036482635.1 Myxococcota bacterium | reverse complement strand
GCTGGAACCGGCGGCTCGGCTGGCGCCTCTTGTTCGCGTGGGCGCGCCACATGGCCCATCTCGCGGTGGACTTCTTTCGGATGCCGCGCATCGACGCGGCGAGCCTCCGCGACCACCTCGACACGCGCCCGATCGAAGAGCTGAGGCGCGCGATCGGAGGCGAGCGCGGAATCATCTGGGTCACCGGGCATCTGGGCTTCTGGGAGCTGGGCGGCCACGCCGGCAGCCTGCTCGGGAAGCCCGTCACCGTGGTGCAGCGGCCGGCGTCCGCAGCGCCCATCAACGACGTGGTGAACTCCATTCGCACGGCCGGTGGCCAGCAGGTGCTCGCCAAGCGGGACGTCCTGTGGCCGCTCAAGAAGACCCTCGACCGGGGCGGCGAGATCGGCCTGCTCCTGGACGAGGACACGCCCGAGCGCCCGGTCTTCGTGCCCTTCCTGGGGACCGTCGCGGCGACGAGTCCGAGCGCGGCATTCCTCCACCGGTCGACGGGAGCGCCCATCGCCGTGGTGAGCTGCCACCGCACCGGCCGGGAGCGCTTCTGTTTCCGCGTCTGGCGCGTGATCCGCTGCGCGCCGACCGCGGACCGGGACGCCGACCTCCGCGCGATCTGCACGGCGATCAACGAAGCGCTCTCGAGCGCCATCCTGAGCCGGCCGGAGCAGTGGCTGTGGGGCTCGCGCCGCTTCTTCACCCGGCCGCCCGGCGAGGTGCCGGGCCCGGACGGGCTGCCGCCGCCCGCTGCGGCGAGGCTCTGAAGCGTGCGGCTGCGCATCCTCACCCTGAACGTCTGGGGGCTGCCCTGGCCCTTCGGGCGCCACCTGGGCCAGAGGATCGAGGCGATCGCCGCGACCTTGCCGCGCCTGGGCGCGGACGTGCTGGCGCTCCAGGAGGTGTGGACCCGGCGCTCGCGCAACGCACTGCTCGAGGCCGGTCACGCGGCCGGCTTCCGCCACGACTGGCACAACGACGTCGCCCTGGGCGGGAGCGGGCTGCTGGTGCTTTCGCGGCTCCCCATCGCGGACGTCCGGTTCCAGGCCTACGTCGTTCGGGGCCCGCCGCATTCGCTGGGCGGCGACTACTACGGCGGCAAGGGCTTCGCAGAGGTCGGACTCGAAACCGCCGTCGGGAGAATCGCGCTGGTCGACACCCACCTGCAGGCGCTGTACGACGACCGCGCCGAGCTCGCTCCGTTCCAGGCGGCACAGGTCGTGCAGTTGGCGGCGCGCCTGGCGGAGATCGACGACCCGGTCGTCGTGGCCGGCGATTTCAACGTCGATGAGGGGAACCGCGAGTACCGCATCCTGCGCGGGCTCACGGGCCTCCGGGACGTCGCCGCCGAGCTGGACCGCCGCCAGCCCACCGCCCGGGCGGCGAACCCCTACCATCGCGGGCGCCGCGAGCCGGACCAGCGCATCGACTACGTATTCGCCCGCGACGGCGCGGCGCGCCGCGTGCGGCCCGTGACGCTGCGGCGCGTGTACGATGAGTCCCTGCAGATCGAGGGCCGCTCGCTCGCCTATTCGGACCACGCCGGGGTGCTCGCGGAGCTGGAGATCGTCGCGGCGCCCGGCAACAGGCAGCGCCAGCCGGAGCCCGGGGCGGTCGAGCTCGCACGCCGCGCCCTGGCCGAGGGCCGCGCGGCGGCGGTCGAACGACGCCGTCGCCAGCGGCTCGCCGCGGGCGCCGGGGTCGGCGGCGCGGTGCTCGCGTTCTCGGGTACGCGCCGGCTGACACGGCGCAGCTGGCTGCGCGCCGGCCTGCACGGCAGTGCGCTGTTGGCCGTGGCTTCGGCGTTCGGCTTCGCCGCGTTCGCCGAGGTCCTCGCCCCCTCCGAAATCCGCGCCTTCGACACCGTCTCGGGCTGGCTCGACTCGCTGGACGCATAGTCAGGCCCGGGGTGTTCCGCGCGCGCGGTGCTGCGCGAGCTCCTCGCGCACCCATTGCAGGTCGTCGGCGGCAACGGCCGCGCGCGGGCGCCCGATTCCGGGGTGGGAAGTCTCCGTCACCTTTTCGGAAGAACTTTTCCGCATCTGCGTGATGCCCGCGCACGAGACGTCTTGCGCAGCGCGCTCTGGAACTCGCAGGATTTCGCAAGCTTTGCAAAGGGCTTGCGCAGCGGTTGCCAGCGGCAGGGGACTTGCAACGAAAGGGTCCAAGGCGGGCCGCGCAGCGACCCGAACCGACGCCGCGCCGCCCGCCGGAACGTGCAGGTCCGATGCAAATCCGCGTGGCGACGCTCAACGTGTGGGGGCTCCCGGCGCCCTTCGCCGAGGATGTCGGACCGCGCGTGCGAGCGATCGGCGCGCACCTGCCCACCCTCGGACTCGACGTCGTGGCGTTCCAGGAGGTGTGGACGCCCGAAGCGCGTCACTCCCTGGTCAGCGCAGGCGTCCGCGCGGGTCTCGAAAACGCCTGGTTCAACCGGACGTCGCTCGCCGGCGGGGGGCTGCTCGTGCTGTCGCGCTTCCCGATCGAGCAAGCCGGCTTCGAGCGCTTCGCGCTGCGGGGGCTGCCGGAACAGCTCGCAGACGGCGACTACTACAGCGGCAAGGGCCTCGCGCGCATCCGCCTGAAGACCGACCAGGGCGCCTTCACGCTCCTGTGCACGCACCTCCAGGCGGGCACCTTGCCGCGGGCCTACTGCGGCCACCGAGCCGGGCAGGTCGTGCAACTCGCGCTGGCGGCGCGACGCAGCAACGACCCGATCGTCGCAGCCGGCGATTTCAACTTCCGCGAGGAAGATCCGGAGTACCGCGTACTGGTGGGTCTGGCGGGGCTGCAAGACGTCGCCGCGACCCTGGATCGCCGGCTGCCCACGGTCCTGTCCTCGAACCCCTATCGGGGCAGCTCGAAGTCCGACCGGCGCATCGACTACCTGTTTGCCCGCCACGGCGCCGAACGCGCCGTCACACCGCGCTCGGTGCAGCGCATCTTCGACGAGCCGCTGGAGCTGGGCGGTCGGCGCGCCGCCTACTCGAACCATTCCGGTGTGATGGCGGACCTGGAGATCGGGCCCGGCGAGAGCCCGCCGCCGCGCCCGGATCGAGGGGCGGTGGAGCTGGCTGCGCGCCTGCTCTCGGAAGGCCGCCTCGAAGCCGCGGGCAGACGCAAGGGGGGCCGTACCTGGGCGGCCCTCGGGCTCGGCTGCGCGGCGCTCAGCTCGGCGAGCCTGCTAGCGCCGTCCGTGACCCGGCGCCGCGTGCTGCGCGGCACCCTGCAGGCCGCCACGCTCGCCGCCCTGACCCCCAGTCTCGGCTTCTCCGTCCTATCGGAGATCTTCGTCCCTGACGAGCTGCGCGCCTTCGACCGGCTGGTCGCGAACCTGTCGAGGATCAACGGCGCCTGACTCCGCCGGCGGCTCGGCCGGTAGTTTTCGCTTGCCAACACCGGGCCGAACCCATATTCAACGCCGAGGCTCCCTCGCGGGGCCGCAGCGGCCGCGAAGCCGGCGGGCCGGGAGGCATGTGGATGGGCGAGCTCGAGGGCCGCACGGCCCTGATCACGGGTGCGTCGAGCGGGCTCGGCGCGGACTTCGCCAGGGGGCTGGCCGCCCGCGGTTGCCAGCTCGTCCTGGTCGCGCGGCGCGAGGCCCGGCTCAAGGAGCTCGCCCAGGAGATCGCCGCGCGTTACGGCGTGGCAGTGCAGTCGATCCCCCTGGATCTCATGCTGGAGGAGTCGCCGGAGGAGCTCTACGACCAGCTGCGCCAGGCGGGCACGCGGGTGGACGTACTGGTCAACAACGCCGGCTTCGGAGTGTTCGGAGAGTTCGTGGACATCCCCTGGCAGCAGGACCGCAACCAGCTTGCCCTCGACGTTCGCGCGTTGGTCCACCTGACCAAGCTGTTCCTGGCGGACATGCTGGAGCGCGACTTCGGCTACGTGCTGCAGGTCGCTTCGATCGGCGGCTACCAGCCCTCCCCCAGCTACGCCATCTACGCCGCCGCCAAGGCCTTCGTGCTCAACTTCGGAGAGGCGCTCAACTACGAGCTGCGCAAACGCGGCGTGGGGGTGACCGTGGTGTCCCCCGGCGTCACGGCCACCGAGTTCCTCGAAGTGGCCGGGCACAAACCGAGCTCCTACCAGCGCTTGATGATGATGAACAGCCGGGACGTCGCCGAGATCGGCATCCGCGCCATGCTCAAGGGCAGGCCCAGTGTGGTCGCCGGCTGGCGCAACGCCCTGGTCGTGTGGATGCTGCGTTTTACGCCGCGACGCCTGATGGCGGCCACGGCGAACGCCGCGATGCGCATCGGAAGCTGAGCTTCGGCGCTAGATGGCCACGCCGCGGCCGTAGAAGACCTTCTCTGACAAGCGCCCTTCGCTCTTCGCGACGATACACGTCACCGCACAGTCGCCCGTCACATTGACTGCCGTCCTCACCATGTCGAGGAGGCGGTCGACGCCGATGATCAAGCCAATGCCCTCGACCGGGAGATTCACCTGGCGCAGCACCATGGCGAGCATGATCAGTCCCACGCCGGGAACGCCCGCCGTCCCGATCGAAGCCAACGTCGCCGTCAGCACGACCACCAGGTAGCCACTCAGGCCCAGCTCCACGCCGTAGGCCTGCGCGATGAAGCCGGTCGCCACGCCCTGCATGATCGCGGTGCCGTCCATGTTGATTGTCGCGCCCAGGGGCACCGTGAAGGAAGCAATCGAGTTGTGGATCCCCATGCGGTGCTCCGCGGTCTCCAGGGTCACCGGCATTGTGGCGTTGCTGCTGGCGGTGCTGAACGCCAGGGCCACGGGATCGCGCATGTTGCGGAAGAAGGCCCGCGGGCTGAGCCGCGTCAGGCTCTTCAGGAGAACCGGGTAGGTCACCAGTGCGTGCAGCAGAAGGACACCGAGGACCACGAAGAAGTACTTCGCCAGCGGCACGATCGCCTCGTAGCCCTGGAGAGCGAAGACCTTGGCGATCAGACAGAAGACGCCGATCGGCGCGATCAACATGAGCAGCATGACGAGCCGCATGATCACCGCATTCAGGTCGCCGAACAGCGCGAGCACCCGCTTGCCGGGGGCGCCGGAGAGGGTGAGTGCCAGGCCGAACAAGCCGGAGAAGACGATGATCTGCAACATGTTGCCCTCGGCCATCGCCCGAACCGGATTCGAGGGGAACAGGCTGATCAGCGTCTCGGTCAGCGTCGGCGCCTCGCGAAGCGTGAACGAGCTATCGGCCTGCAGCTCGAAACCGGCGCCCGGCTGGACCAGGCCGGCGGCCAGCACCGCCAGCCCGATGGCGAAGGCCGTGGTCGCCAGGTAGAGGCCCAGGGTCTTGGCACCCACCCGGCCGAGCTTCGCGACGTCGTCGATGGCCGCCGTCCCGCACACCAGCGAGACGAATACGAGCGGGACGACCAGCAGCTTCAAGCTGGCCAGGAAGATCGTGCCGCCCACGTGAAACACACCTTCGACCAGGAACTCCCGGACGAAGCCGGTGACGCCGATCCAGTTGAGCAGCGCGCCGGTCGCGAAGCCCGCCGCCATGCCGACCAGGATGCGAACGGTCAGGCTGCGTCGGCTGGTCTCCGTGAGCTGCACCGTTCCAAACCCCCGCCGAGAAGCGCAGATGATAACCCGGCCGGCGTGATCTGCGCCGAAAGCGGGCGGTCACTCCAGCTGGATGGGGGATACGAAGTTGGCGGGCTTGATCGCCAGCAGCGAGCAGTCGACGCGCTCGAGCACGCGGTCCGCGGTGTGGCCGATCAGAAGACCGGCGATCCCGCCGCGCGAGAGCGGTCCATCACCAGCAGGTCCGGGGCCCACTGACCGAGCGCGTGCTCGATCCCGCGCTCCGGCGAGGTGCAGCCGATCTGGAGGCGGTGCTGCACGCGACTGCCGGCGGCCGCGAGCACCCCCGCGACTTCGGCCGCGGCCCGCTCCTCGATCGCCCGCAGTCGGGCGGCGTGTTCCTTCGCGGACAGACCCGCCGCTTCGAGCTGGAGGGATGAATGGAATCTGGTAGGCGTGGACGACGTGAAGCTCGGCTGCGTAGGCGGCGGACACCTGATGGTCGCTCAGAGCCAGGCCGCAGATCCCACGCGCTCGCGGGCGGCGGCGCCGCGCACACGCGAGCGCGGCCAGCGCAGCCAGA
>JAZFWH010000228.1:0-2100 GCA_036482635.1 Myxococcota bacterium | reverse complement strand
GCACGCGCGGCGGGAACGCGCCGGCGCGTCGCCAGCAGCTCGAGTGCCGCGTCCGCCACTCGCTCCCGTCCGATCTGGCGGGCCCCCGCCGCGTAGCCCGAGAGCAGACAACGATCGCAGAGCAGGTTCACCAGGCGCGGAACGCCCCGGGTGCGGCGTCGGATCTCGCTCAGTGCCGACTCGGTGAAGAGCCTGCGTTCGCCCCCGGCGGCGATCCGCACCCGGTGGCGAACGTACTCGAAGGTCTCGGGGGCCGACATCGGGGCGAGCCTCCAGCGCACGGTCACGCGCTGCTGGAGCTGGCGCAGCTCCCTGGAGGCCAGCTTCTCGTCGAGCTCGGGCTGCCCGAACAGCAGGATCTGGATCAGCTTCGCCGTCGAGGTCTCGAGGTTGGAGAGCAGGCGGATCTCCTCGAGCGTCCCGGTGGCCAGGTTCTGGGCCTCGTCGATGATCAGCAGGACGCGGCGGTCGTCGCCCTTCATGCGCAGCAGGAACTGGTTGAGCTGATCGTGGAGCTCGGCGCGCGAGCGCCCTTCCGCCGAGAGGCCGAATTCGCCGCTGATGGCGTGCAGCAGCTCGGCGCCGGAGAGAGTCGGGTTGAAGAGGAAGGCGACCTCCGTGTCGGGCCCCAGCCGCTCGAGCAGGGTCCGGCAGAGGGTCGTCTTCCCGGTACCCACCTCGCCGGTCAGCACCATGAAGCCGTCACCCTGCTCGATGCCGTACAGGACGTGCGCCAACGCCTCGCGATGCGAGGCGGAGAGGAACAGGAAGCGGGGATCGGGGGTGAGCGAGAAGGGCTTCTCGCGCAGCCCGTAGAACGCGGTATACATCCTCAGTAGGCCACCATCAAAGGCACAACTATTTGATTAACAAGAGCTTTCCAACCGGGAGCCGGACGGGGACGGCACTCGGCGCCGATGTCGGCGCGACCCTCCTGAAGCTCGCGACCCACGGCTCCGACGGCCACACCCGGTTCCGACTCCTCCCCACTGACGCCATCGAACAGGCGGCGCGGGAAGTTGAGTCGGCCCGCGCGAACCGGGTCGGACTCACCGGCGGCGGTGCCCCCGAGCTGGCCAGCCTATTGGGGTTTGACACCACCCGCGTCAACGAGTTCGACGCCTGGCGGAAGGGGGCGGACGAGCTGCTCGGGCGCGCCGGCCTCGATTCCAGCGAGCCCTACCTGCTGGTTTCCCTCGGCACGGGCACCTCGGCCATGCGGGTCGACGGGGAGGCGGCCGAACGGGTGGGTGGAACGGCCCTTGGCGGGGGCACGCTTCTGGGCCTCGCCACGGCCCTGCTCGGCACCGCGAGCTTCCCGGAGATCGTGGAGCTGGCCCGCCAAGGCGACCGTCGGGAGGTGGACCTGCTGCTCTCCGACATCTACCGCTCGGGCGATTCGCCGCTGCCGGGCGAGGCCACCGCGTCGTCCTTCGCGAAGCTGGCCCGCCTCGGGCCCGGCGCGCGGCCGGCCGCCCCCGACCTCGCCAAAGCCCTGATGGTGCTCGTCGGGGAGAACGTGGCGCTGGTCTGCGCCGGACTGGCGGCGGTGGAGGGGGTGAAGCGGGTCGTGTTCGGCGGCTCGTCGCTGCGCGAAAATACACCCCTGGTGGGGATCCTGCGCGTCGTGACCGCGGCCTTGGGGCGCGAGCCGATCATGCTGCCCGACGGGGAGTTCGCCGGCGCGCTCGGCGCCCTGCTGCTGGCCGCGGGGTAGCCTCAGGCGCGCGAGCCGGCCGGCTTGCCGGGCTCGCGAAGAGCGGGCTCGGTGGCCTCCTCCTCGGACCGGGTCAATCCGCGCAGTGCGCGCTGCGTGCGGGCAATCGCCGCACGCTGCACCCGCAGCTCCTCGCTCTGCGCCGCGACCTGGCGCTCGAGCTTCTCGCGCGCCTCGGCCTCCTCGGTCAAGCGCGTCTCGAGCTGCGACAGCCGCCGCTCGAGGTCCTGGCCCAGGCGGGCTGCGTCGCCACCGCCCGCGCTTCGCGGGGCGGCGACGGGGGCTGCCTGGCCGGGGGACCGGCTGATCGGAAGTTCGGGTTCCTGCATCGAATCGTCTCCCTTCGATTCTTCTCGGGACTGCTGCGGCGACGGAAGGGGAAC
>JAZFWH010000227.1:0-9146 GCA_036482635.1 Myxococcota bacterium | reverse complement strand
GGTGGGCCGCGGGGGACTCGAACCCCCGACCCTCGGGTTAAAAGCCCGGTGCTCTACCAACTGAGCTAGCGGCCCGCAGTGTGGGTACCACCGGCGGGATGGCGTGTCCAACGCGCCGGCGGACGCGGAGGCCGGATCGGGCCGTGCGGCGAGCCGCGCCGGACTGGCTAGCTGACGGTCAGGTCGACGATCACGGCGTCGTGATCGGAGCCCGGGATCGGGACGACGCGCAGGTCCTCGGCGCTGAGGCCGCGGGCGAAGCAGTGGTCGATGCGCAGCAGGCGCGGGCCGCGCGGCCAGCTCGGCCAGGTACGCGGGGGCCAGCCGCCGCGGCGGCGGGCGTGGGCGAGCGCCACGTCCTCGAGGCGCGCGGCGATGCGCCGGTAGACCGGCCAGAGGGGCGTGGCGTTGAAGTCGCCGATCAGCGCGCACGTGCGCTCCGGGCTCTCCTCCAGGTAGCGCAGCAGCGCGCGGAGCTGGACGCGGCGGCGGGCCAGCGAGCCCCAGAGCGGCCACACGACCGGCGAGATGAGGTGGACGTTCACGATCTCGATCGGCCGCGGCAGGTCGGGCCAGCCGGCCGGGTCGAGCCGCGCGATGTGCGCGTCGCGGTAACCGAGCGGGAGCCGGTCCAGGCTGCCCGGCCGCGCCAGCGCGATGCCCATGCCGAGGAAGTCGCGGGCGGGCTCGAGCACGCCGTAGGGCATCACCTCGGCCAGGGCCTCGGCCTGCTCGGGCACGAGCTCCTGGACGGCCACCACGTCGGCGCGGTAGCTGCGGACGAGGTCGGCAAAGGCCTGGGGATCCGCCGCGCCGTTGGCGAGGTTCCCCGTGAGTATGCGCAGGCGGCCTCCCATTCCCTCCCTATCTCGTCGCCTGCGCCGAAAAGTTGAGGCGGACCTGGGCCGCGCCGGCCCCTGCGGGGCGCGCTAGAGGGCCCGGAACGGGTTCGCCCGCGCGATGGTGGCGTCGCGGTCGGGGCCCACGGAGATCAGCTCGACCGGCACGCCCGCCAGGCTCTCCACCCGCTCTACGTAGCGCCGCGCGGCCGTCGGCAGGTCTTCGAAGCGGCGGCAGCCGCTCACGTCCTCCGACCAGCCGGCGTGGGTCTCGTAGATTGGCTCGGCGCGCTCGATCTCGCGCAGTGTCATCGGGAAGTCCTCGGTGAGCTTGCCGTCCACCCGGTAGGCGGTGGCGATGCGCAGCTCCTCGATGCCCGAGAGCACGTCGAGCTTGTTGATGGCCAGCGCCGTGAAGCCGTTCACGGTGGCGGCCTCGCGCAGCATGACCGCGTCGAGCCAGCCGCAGCGCCGCGGGCGGCCGGTGGTCGCGCCGAACTCGGCGCCCGCCTCGCGCAGCGCCTCGCCGAAGTCGCCGGTCTCCTCGGTCGGGAAGGGCCCGCCGCCCACGCGCGTGGTGTAGGCCTTGGTGATGCCCAGCACGCGGTCGATGCGCGTGGGCCCGATGCCGGCGCCCGCGCACGCCGCCCCGGCCACGCAGTTGGAGGAGGTGACGTACGGGTAGGTCCCGTGGTCGAGGTCGAGAAAGGTGCCCTGCGCGCCTTCGAACAGCACGTTGCGGCCGTCGCGAAGGGCGCGCTCGAGGGTTCGCTCGGTGTGGTCGACGTAGGGCTCGAGCTGCCGGCCCCACTCGACGACCTGCTCGCACAGGGCGTCCACGTCGACCGCCGGCCAGTCGTAGTATTGGACCAGCTCGAAGTTCTTCTGCTCGGCGATGCGGCGGATCGACTCGCACAGCTCCGGCGGGTCGAGCAGGTCGGCGACGCGGATGCCGCGGCGCGTGACCTTGTCCTCGTAGGCGGGCCCGATGCCGCGCCCGGTGGTGCCGATGGCGCGCTCGCGTGCGGCCTCTTCGCGCGCCTTGTCGAGCGCCTTGTGCCACTCGAGGATCACGTGGGCGCGGCCCGACAGGCGCACGCGCGAGGGGTCGCGCAGCACGCCGCGCTGCTTGAGCGTCTCCAGCTCCTCGATCAGCACGCCCGGGTCCACCACCACGCCGGGGCCGATCAGGTTGATCGTGCCGGGGTCGAGCACGCCGGCGGGCACCACGTGGAGCACCGTCTGCTCGCCGTCGACGACCAGCGTGTGGCCCGCGTTGTTGCCGCCATGGAAGCGCACCACGAGCTGCGCCCGCGGCGCGAGCCAGTCGACGAGCTTGCCCTTGCCCTCGTCGCCCCACTGGGCGCCGACCGCGACGAGGGTCGTCACGGTCCCAGCTCCACGAGCTGGGCCGAGATCATGTTGGGCAGGCTGCGCAGGCGCTCCAGCACGTCGTCGTCCGGCGGGCTGTCGACGTTGACGAGCATGGCCGCCTCGCCGCGGTCGCGCGCCAGGGCCAGCTGCATGCGCGAGATGTTGACGCCCGCCTCGCCGAGCACGTTGCCGACCGCGCCCACCACGCCCGGCTGGTCGTGGTTGTGGAGCAGCAGCGTCGGGCCTTCGGGGATGGCCTCGAGCATGAAGTCGTCGATGCGCACGATGCGCGGCTGGCCGCCGTGGAAGATCGCGCCCACCACCAGGCGGTCGAGGCAGCCCACCACGCGCGTCGAGATGGCGCTGGTGAAGTCGATCGTGCGGTTCGACTTCGACTCGATCACGCGGATGCCGCGCTCCTGGGCGATGGTCGGTGCGTTCACCATGTTCACCCGGTCGGTCACCGACTCGAGCAGCCCCTTGAGCACGGTCACCGTGATGGGCGTCACGTCGAACTCCGCCGCCTCGCCCGAGTACTCGATTTCGATCTGGTCGATCGAGCCAGGGCAGAGCTGGCCCTGGAAGCGCCCGAGCTTCTCGCCCAGCACCAGGTAGGGGCGCATCTGTGCGAAGAGCTCCGGCGAGACCGAGGGCGCGTTCACGCCGTTGCGCACCACGCCCGAGAGCAGGTAGTCGCGCACCTGCTCCGCCACTTCGATCGAGACGTTCACCTGGGCCTGCTCGGTCGAGGCGCCCAGGTGCGGCGTGCAGATCACGTCGTCGCGCTGCAAGAGCGGGTTGTCCTTGCGCGGCGGCTCCTCGCTGAACACGTCCAGCGCCGCGCCGCCCACGCGGCCGTCGTCGAGCGCCTCGGCCAGGGCCACCTCGTCGACAATCTCGCCGCGCGCCGCGTTCACCACCAGCACGCCGGGACGCACCTTCTCGAAGGCCTCGCGGCCGAGCAGCCCGATCGTCTCCTTGGTGCGCGGCACGTGCACCGAGATCGCGTCGGAGCGCGCCAGCAGCTCGTCGAACGGCACCAGCTCCACCTCCAGCTTGGCGGCGGTCTCCTGGGAGATGAACGGATCGTGGGCGATCACCTTCATCCCGAATCCCCGGGCACGCGAGGCCACGATGCGCCCGATGTTGCCGAGCCCGAGCAGGCCCAGGGTGCGGTTGTAGAGCTCCATGCCCATGAAGCGCTGCTTTTCCCAGCGGCCCTGCTTGACCGAGGCGTTGGCCTGGGGGACGTGGCGTGCCAGCGAGATCAACAGTGCCACCGCGTGCTCGGCGGTGGTGATGTTGTTGCCGCCCGGGGTGTTCATCACGACGATGCCCCGCGCGGTGGCGGCGGGTACGTCCACGTTGTCCACGCCGATTCCGGCCCGGCCGATCGCGCGCAGCTTCGGGGCCGCGGCGATCACGTCGGCGGTGACCTTGGTGCCGCTGCGGATCACCAGCGCCTCGGCGTCCGCGATCGCCTCGGCCAGGTCGCCGGGGGCGAGCCCGGGGCGCAACTCGACCTCGAGACCCGGGGCCCGCTCGAGGATCTCGAGCCCCTGGGGTGCCAGCGGGTCCGTGACCAGAACCTTCGCCAACTCGAGCCTCCGCACGCCACGGCGAGGCGCGGACGCTTGCTGCGACGACCCTCGCTGGAGCGCTAACCCTCTGTCAGGGTTGAGAAAATGTGCGGCGAGCGCGAAGTGTGCCGGAGCCGCGGGAGGGTGTCAACGCCGCCTGCCGCCTTCGCTAGCCTGCCCTGGGCAAACCCGAGGGAGGGGCGTGACTCGATGGACCTTCCGCGCGCACTGGCGATCGGGCCCCGCGGCCCCTTGGACGCGGCAGTCCGGGTCCCCGGCTCCAAGAGCCTCACCAACCGGGCGCTCCCCGTGGCCGCGCTGGCCGACGGCGAGAGCGCCCTGGCCGGCGCGCTGGCCAGCGACGACACCCGCGTCATGGTCGACGCCCTGCGGGCGCTGGGGGCCGAGATCCGCACCCAGGGGGAGACCTGGACGGTGCGCGGAGCCGGCGGCAAGCTGCGCGCCCCCACCGCGCCCCTTCAGGTAGAGAATTCCGGCACCACCGCCCGCTTCCTCACCGCAGCGGCCACGTTGGCCGACGGCCCCAGCGTGATCGACGGCAACGCCCGCATGCGCGAGCGGCCGATCGAGGACCTGGTGCGCACGCTCGGCGAGCTCGGGGCGCGCGTCGACATCCTCGGGCGCGGCGGCTGTCCGCCCGTGCGCGTGGCGGGCGGCGGCCTGCCCGGCGGCGAGGCCGCGATCGACGCCCGCCGCTCGAGCCAGTACGTCTCGGCGGTGCTGCTCGCCGCCCCCTACGCCCGGACCGACGTGGTCTTGCGCCCCGAGGGCGGCCAGATCGTCTCGCGCCCCTACGTGGACCTGACCCTCCAGGTGATGGCGGCGTTCGGGGCCGACGCCGGCTGGAGCGGGGGCGGCGCGCTGCGCGTGCGCGCCGGGCGCCACTACGCGGGGCGCGCGTACGCGATCGAGCCGGACGCCTCGGCGGCCGCCTACGCCTTCTGCGCCGCCGCCATCGCGGGCGGCCGCGTGCGGGTGGAGGGCATCCCCCGCGACTCGCTCCAGGCGGACCTGGCGCTGCTGCCGATCCTGGAGCAGATGGGCTGCGAGGTGACGCGCGGAGAGCGCTCCGTGGAGGTGCGGGGCCCGCAGGGCCCGCTGCGCGGCGTCTCGGTCGACATGAACGCGCTGCCCGACGCCGTGCTGGCGCTGGCGGTGGTGGCGCTCTTCGCGGACGGCCCGACGCGCATCCACAACGTGGCCAACCTGCGCATCAAGGAGACCGACCGGCTGGCGGCCCTCGAGACCGAGCTGCGCAAGCTGGGCGCGCGGGCGCGGGCCAGCGAAGACGGCCTCGCGGTCGAGCCCGGTCCCCTGCGCGGTGCCGAGATCGCCACCTACGACGACCACCGCATGGCGATGGCCTTCGCGCTGGCGGGCCTGAGGGTGCCCGGCGTGGTGATCCGGGATCCGGCCTGCGTCTCCAAGACCTGGCCGGAGTACTTTTCCATGCTCGAGCATCTGTAGAAGGATGGGGGCAGAGGGGGGACCGGCGTGAGGTCAGCGACCGCCCTGGGTCGACTTGAGCTCCTTGGGCTTGCGGGCGCGGAAGAAGCGCCGCGGGCGGTTGTACAGCCAGGACTCGAGCACGCGGGCGGCGCGCGGGGGCCCCTCGACGCGACCCTCCGCGCAGGCGGCGCCGCAGTACCAGACGCCGCCTTTCTTGAGCGACGTGAGCTCGAGGCTCGCGCGGCAGCGGGCGCAGGATCCGCCTCCCTGGGCCGGTCGATGATCGGTCACGGGCGCAGAAGTTAGGGGCCAGCGTTGCATCGGCAAGCCGATCGAGCGATGAGCGAGGCGGGCTCCGGCGGCGGGGCCGCGCCGCCGGACACGGCCGGCCGGGGGGTGGCGGTCGAGGCCCGCGAGCTCACGCGCCGCTTCGGGCCCCACGTGGCCCTCGACGCCCTCAGCCTGTCGATCCGCCCCGGGGAAACCTTCGGGCTGCTCGGCGCCAACGGCGCTGGCAAGACCACCTTCATCCGGCTGGTGACGGGCTTCCTGCTGCCCAGCGAGGGAAGCGTATCGGTGGACGGGATCTCGCCGGTCTCACGGCCCGCGGCGGTGCACGCGCGCCTGGGCTTCGTGATGGAGACCTCGCGCCTCTACCCCGAGCTGCGCGTGGTGGGTTTCCTGCGCTTCATGGCGGGCGCGCGGCGGCTCTCGGGACGGACGCGCGACGCCGCCGTGGCGCGCGTGATCGAGCGCTTCCACCTGGAGTCGGTGAAGGAGCGCCTGATCGGCAACCTCTCGAAGGGCTACCAGCAGCGCGTCTCGCTGGCCCAGGCCTTCCTGCACGACCCGCCGCTCGTGATCGTGGACGAGCCGACCGGCGGCCTGGACCCGGTGCAGCAGGGGGAGGTCCAGGACGTGCTGCGCGAGCTGCGCGGGGAGCGCACCGTGCTGCTCTGCACCCACGACCTGGAGGAGGCGCGCAAGCTCACCTCGCGGGTCGCCGTGCTCAACGCCGGCCGCCTGGTGGCGGAGGGGCCGACCCAGGAGCTGCTCGGGCGCGACGACGCCCTGTCCCTCTTCCGCACGCCCACCGAGCAGACGCCGTGACGGCGCTGCTGGCCCTGATCCGCAAGGAGTTCGTCAGCCTGTTCGGCTCGCCGACGGCCTACCTCACCCTCACAATGGTGGCGCTGGTCTCCGCGCTCATCTTCTTCGACCACCTCAAGCTCTACAACCAGATCCTGTTCGTCTACTCGACCCCCACGATGGGCGGGTTCAGCAGCGACGCGATCCCCGACCACATCAACCTGTGGGACCGCGTCTTCTTCCCGGTGATGGAGACACTCGGCCTGACGCTGATCGGTGCGGTGCCGCTGATCACCATGCGCGTGTTCGCCGAAGAGCGCGCGCGCGGAACCGACGAGCTGATCGTCTCCACCAGCCTCACGCCCACTTCCATCGTCGCCGGCAAGTTTGCGGTCACCTACCTGTTCGTCACGCTGATGATGCTGGTGAGCTTCGTCTACCCCGCCACCGCGATCGAGCGCGGCGGCATCGGGCTCCAGCACCTGGCGGCGACCTTCGCGGGCCTGACGCTGCACGGCATCGCCATCGCCTCGATCGGGCTGGCGTGCTCGGCGTTCGCGTCGAGCCAGCTGGTGGCCGCGGTCTCCGGCTGGGCGGTGGCCTTCGTGCTCTGGGACTTCTCGTGGATGTACCCCTTCGTCAGCGAGGGCGTGGCGAAGTTCCTCGACGGGATCTCCCTGCACCCGCGCTACGGGAGCTTCGCCGAAGGCATCGTGTCGCTGGAGCACCTGGTGTACTTCGCCGGCCTCGCACTCGTGGCGCTGGCGGTCAGCCGCTTCGCCTTCGACCTGCGGCGCGTGGGCGCCTGATGCGCGAGCTCGCCCTCACGGGCTTTCTCGCCATCGTCTTCGGGCTGGGGGCTTTCTACGCGACCCAGCACTTCGGTGCGTTCAGCATCGTCAACCTGGTCGTCGGCTGCGTGGCGCTCGTCATCGCCATCGCGCTCGGGGCGCGCCGGCTGCGCTTCGTGGGAGGCCGGCACTCGCGCCCGGTGATCCTGCGCGGGCTGCTGCTGATCGTCGGCGCCCTGGTGCTCGCCGTCGCGGCGGAGCGGCTGGTCGCCAGCGCCAACATCCGCTTCGACTGGACCTTCGAGCGGCGCTACGAGCTCTCACCCGCCACCCTCAAGGTCCTGGCAGAGCTGCCCGGCGAGGTATCGGCGACGCTCTACGCCCACCCGGGCGACCCGCGCCGGCGCCGCACGCGCCTGCTGATCGAGCAGCTGGCGACCGCGGGCCCGGTGCGGACGGCCGAGAGCGACCTGGGCGACTCACCGCGCGACGAGGACCGCTTCGGCGTGAGCTCGTCCAACACCGTGGTGCTCCAGCTGGGCGACCGCTTCGAACGCGTCGATCGCCCCAACGAGGCGACGTTCTACGAAGCGCTCTACCGCTTGCGCTCCGTGCGGACCGGCACCCTGCTCCTACTCCAGGGCGAAGGCGAAGGCGATCCGCTCGACGAGAGCGACCTGGGCTACTCGGGGCTCGCCGCGGCGCTGCAGACGGAGGGCTATGAGCTGCGCAGCGTCGTCAGCGCCGCGCTGAGCGAGGTGCCGGAGGACACGGACGCGGTGGTGCTGATCGCGCCGCAGCGCAGGCTGCTCGACGGCGCGCTGGGGGCCCTGCGTCGCTACCTCGAGCGGGGTGGGCGACTCGTGGCGCTGCTCGAGCCCGGCGTCGAGAGCGGGGTCGAGGAGCTGCTGGCCGAGTACGGGCTCGCGACACCCGAAGGCGTGCTGGTCGATCCGGCCTCGGGGGGAGCCGGCGGGTCGAGCTCCGCCGGAGTCGACCCGGTCGCCTACAACTACCAGGAACACCCCATCAGCAAGGGCCTGAACTCCCGCCGCATGACCTACTTCTCGGGCGCGCGCTCCTTCACCCTGCGCAAGCCCCGGCCCGACGACCAGCTGAGCGCCGTGGTGCTCTCGAGCCCGCGCGCGTGGCTCAGCGACGATCCGTCCGCGCTCCAGCGGCGCTTCGGCGGGCTGGAGCCCGACGGCGCCCCCCAGACCTACCATCCCCTGGTCGTCGCCGGGCGCTACCCGCGCGACGGCGGCGAGGTGCGCATCGTGGCCAGCGGCGACAGCGACTTCGCCTCCAACCGCTACCTGCGGGTCCTCTACAACCTGGATCTCGTGCTGAACGCGGTGCACTGGGCGGTGGAGCGCGAGTCGGAGATCACCCTGCGGCCCAAGATCCGCGACACGATCCAGTTCCCCCTTCCGTTGCAGAACAGCCTGCGCACGCTCTACAGCGTGGGCCTGCTGCTGCCGGAGCTGCTGCTGATCGCCGGTGGAATCGTCTGGCTGCGGCGGCGGGTCGCCTAGCTGAGGGGGCCGCCCGCAAGGATGCGGGCGAGCCGAATCTGGCTCCATGCAAGGGGACCCTATCAGGCGCATCGATGGACTTCGGACTCTGGCCTTGAGCTCGGCACTGATTCTCGCGCTCGGTGGCACCGGCGGCGCGAGCGAGGAAGACACCGGCGACACGGGCGAGCCGCCCAGCGTCGAGGCGGCCCCGCCTACCGAGGCGCCGGAAGAGGCGGCCGACGAGACAAGCCCTCCCGCGGACGAGCCGGACACCGAGGCATCCGAATCGGAAGAGGTGTAGCCGGCACACAGCCTTTGGTCCCGGGAACCGCGACCAAGCGGGGCGTTCGCCGCGGTGAGGTCGTTACCCGAGCAAGCTGCACCGGGCGCAACTTCCGTTCGCGAAACTCCTCCGGTCCGGACCGCGCTTGCGCCCGTTCGCCGCGAGCGCCAGAGGACGCCACGCCGCGCGCCAACGCCACCCGC